>CAXTCS010000056.1:0-20187 GCA_964242365.1 uncultured Hymenobacter sp.
GGTTGAGGTGGTTGACGTGCACCGAGAGCTGGCGGGCAAAGTCGGCCGGGGTGCGTAGCTGCAGCCCGTGGGCGGGCGAGTCGATGGGGAACTGCCGCTCCAGCAACCCCTTAAACAAGGCCACGATGCGGCTCGCAGCGTTGGGGTGCTGGTAGTAGGTGGCCTGCGGCTGCAGTTTCAGGGCCTCGTGAATGACGAGGTTCAGGTAGTTGCGCACTACTTCCTGCTGGTAGCGGTAGCTCGAGCCCAGTTCCTGCAGCATCTTGCTGAACAGGTAGCTTAGCTCGGCGTATCGAGCTTCGTCGACAAAGTACACCGGGTCGCTGCCGAGCCGGAACAGCGGCGACTCCTGCAGGCTGGCGGTGCGCTCAGGCAGGAGGAAGTTCTCGGTGAACATGCACAGGTAGCCGCCCTGCTCCTCCGAAACGGGCTCCCAGGAGTAGGGAATCAGCGGATTGGAGAAGACCAGCGCGGGCCGCTCAATCAGCACGCCGCGGGTGGCGTAGTTGTAGCGGCTGCTACCAGTGAGCAGGGCAATCTTGTAGTAGTCGCGCCGGCCAAACGTCAGCTTGCGGGTGCGAAACTGCTCGCGGGCATACACATTAAACTGGCCCGACGCGACGACGGCCGGCAACTGGGCGGCGGATGCCCCCGCGTTAAGGGGGGTGGGCGAAACCGCCGGAGTCAACGTGGGTAAAGCCATGCGTAAAGCTAAGCAAATCAAACCAGGCCCCCGTGAGCAGCGGAAATCAACTCCTGGCAAGCGAAGGTCGAGGAAATCTTTTTTAAAATACTTCCGCGCGACGAGCCTTCCCGGCTACCAAGCCGCCGCAAACTCGTTAGCAAGGCCGCTGTCCGCTCCGGTAATCAGCTTCAGGGCTTTGTGCAGCAGCAGGTTGACGTACGTGCGCAGCAGGTCATGCTTATAGGGGTAGGCCGATGCCTGCTCGGCCAGCAGCTGCTGAAACAAGTGGCGCATGGTGGCGAGCGGCGCCTCCTCCAGAAAAAACACCGGGTCGCTGCCCAGCTTGAACAGCGGCGATTCCTGCAAGCCAGCGCTGCGGTCGTTGATAACCAGGAAGTCCTCCGTAAACAGACAAAAATACCCGCCTTGCCGCGCCGGGTCGCCCTCCTACGAATAGGCACCAAGGGGTTGGAAAAGACCAGCGCGGGGCGGTCAATGACCACGCGGCAATCGGCGTAGTAAAACTGGCCGGGCCCGGTGAGCAAGGAGATTTTGTGAAAAATCGCGCCGGCTGCGCGTGAGGGCTTGCTGGCAGAAATTCGCCACGTCATACACGTGAAAGCGGCCGTGCTTGGCCACCTGCTGCGCCGGGCCAGCGTCGGCGGCCGGGGCCCCTTGGCCCTGGAGAAATTGGGCAATGGACTCCGGGGATTTCATGGTGCGAAAATACGCAAATCAAACAGCGTAGCTGGTCCCTTTGCAAAACCACCGGTGCTTCGCATTTAGAAATTACTTGCCGTTGGCACTCCTAAGTAGTTGAGCGTAGCTAAGCCCGACGGCCTAGGCCAAGCAAAAGCACAAATCGCGGCCCCTTGCCCGCGACGACCGCGCCGGCGTGCCGCGGCACGCCCCTGGCGGGTTGCGCCCCCCGGTGGCCTTGTTGCTACAGTCAGGAAGCCCGGAGCCGGAGGCCGCGACGCCGGAGGCCGGCTACTGGCTGGCCCTAAGAAGCGCCCGGCGGGCACTGCCCGGCAACGGGCGCGCCGCAGTTCTTTTTGGGCATGAGGGCATTGCATCAGCCATGAACTCAAAGCCTACCCGAGCGCTTCTGGCGACGGCGAACTGCTGCTGGTGAATGCCCGCTCGTTACTCGGCGGAATAAGCCCGCAGCTCCTTTTTGATGCCGAGCTTGCGCAACCGGGACTCCAACGTTTGCGGGTTGACGTTCAGGATAAGCGCGGCGCCTTGCGGGCCGCTCACCCGGCCGTTGGTATGGTGCAGCACGGCGAGGATGTACTCCCGCTCCATATCTTGGAGGGGCTTGAACGTGGGCACGGCCGGCACGCTCAGGGCTGCTCGGCCGCCGAAGCGCGAGAGGTCCAGCGTGCCGCCGTTGGTGAGGATGACGGCCTGCTCGATGACGTGCTCCAGCTCCCGGATGTTGCCCGGCCAGGCGTAACTCAGCAGCAGCTGCAAATCGGTGCTGGCGAGGGTGTGAATGGCCTTGCCCATGCGGCGAGCGTAGCGTTGCAGGAAGTGGCGCATGAGCGGGGCAATGTCCTCCGGCCGTTCCCGCAGCGGGGGCAGCGCTACCGGAAACACTGCCAGGCGGAAGTAGAGGTCGGCTCGGAAGCGCCCGGCGGCCACTTCCGCTTCCAGCAGGCGATTGGTGGCCGCCACCACCCGCACGTCTACTTTCACCACGCGCTGGCCGCCCACCCGCTCAATCTCTTTTTCCTGGAGCACGCGCAGCAGCTTGGCTTGTAGGTCGAGGGGCAGCTCCCCGATTTCATCGAGAAAAATGGTGCCCCGCTGAGCCAGCTCAAACTTGCCGATGCGCCGCTCGATGGCCCCGGTGAAGGAGCCCTTTTCGTGGCCGAACAGCTCGCTCTCAATCAACTCGCGGGGCAGGGCGGCGCAATTCACCTTGATGAAGGGCTGGTCGTGGCGGGGTGAGCGCCGGTGCAGGGCGCGGGCCACCAGTTCCTTGCCCGTGCCCGTTTCGCCGGTGATGAGCACGGTGGTTTCGGTGGGGGCCACCTGCCCGATTAGGCGCAGCACGCGCAGCAGCACTTCGCTCGTGCCTATCATCTCGCCCGGCTCGCCGGTTTGCATTTCGGCCAGCAACGACACTTTCTCCTGCTCCAGCTGCTGCTTAAGGGTGCTGATTTGCTCGAAGGCCAGCACGTTTTCCAAGGCCAGACCAATTTGCGGGGCCAGGCTGCTCATCAAGGCCAGGTCCCGGTCGGTGAAGGCAAACTCGCGCCGGTCGGCCAGCAGCAGGCCGGCCGTGCTGTCGGCCGTGGCCAGCACCGGCACGACCAGCGCCGACCGGGCCCCAAACTGAGCCCGCAAGGCCGCGGCCATTGGGGAGCGGGTGCAGAGGTGGTCGAACTCCTCGTCGAGGTAGAGCCGGGGCTCCTGTAACAACCGGAACGCCTGGTTGTCGAGCCGGCGCAACTCCTCGGACTCCAGCAGCTGCGCTTCATCAACCGGCGTGAATACGCCGGCTGGGTCCCGGACCAGGCTGGCAAAGGTGGCCGATTCCATCGCCGTGCCTTGCAGGCCCAGCCCGAAAAAGGCGCAGGGAATCACCCGGTTTATCTGCTCGGCGATGCCGTGGACCAGCGCCGCCCGCTGCGTTAGCGACACCAAGTGGTGGGCCAGCGTGAGCTGCAGCGTTTTTTCCTGCTCCTGCTGGCGCACCGCTTCCAGGTCTTTGAGGTGGGTGATGGCCAGGCTCAGCTGGGCGGCCACCAGTTCCAGCAGGGTCAGGTCGTCCTCGCCGTACGGGGCCGGGTTTTGGGTGGCCAGGGTCAGGTAGCCGAGCCACTCGGGGCCCAGCTTCAGCGGCGCAATGGTCAGGCACTGCATCCCGACCCGCTCCAGGGCCCGGAAGGGCGCAAAGCCGGGGTACTGCGTCCGCAGCGCCGCCAGAGACAGGCACTGCACCACGGACTCCCGCATGAATTGCTCGGCCGGGTTACCGGCCACAGGCATCCGAACATTTTCCAGCTGCCAGTCGGCTTCTTCGGGGAAGGGTAGGGCGTGAAAGGAGCGCAGAAACAGCCGGGTACTTTGCCCGTCCGGCTCCAGCATGACCATCGCCACTACGTCGAACTTGAGTAGCCGCCGCAGCTTGTCGGCCATCACCGCGTACAGGTCGGGGCGGGTGCGCACCCCGGCAATGGCCTCGTTCAGGTACACCAGAAGGGTCAGGCTATCTCCGTTGGGCTGCTGCATGGCAGTGATATTTTTTTATTATATACCATAAGAGCCTTAACGTGCCTAAGATGTTTCTGTCATTTCATAAAATTTGCCCCGCCTAAGCTGAGCAGCGCGCCGGAAATAAGGCCTTTTGCGGCGCGCTGTGCGGGATTCCGGGCCAGCCCAGCGCCAGGGTGGGCAACTGGTACGGGGTTGGCTAATTAGCAGGTACGGACCACGGGCCAGGAGCCTGGCCCGCACCCGCTTCACCCTCTTACTCTCAACTGCTATGGCAACGCCCAAAGGCTATTGGATTTCAAACTCGGCTATTGCTGACAGGGCCGGCATTCTGCGGTACCGGGCCGCCAACCGCGACGTGATGCCCCGGTACGGGGCGACCTTCCTAGTGATGCACGGCCCGCAAACCGTGGTCGAGCCCCCGTACCGCACCAAGCAGGTCGTGGTCGAGTTTCCCTCTTACCAGGCCGCCCTGGACTGCTTCAACACCCCCGCCTACTCGGCCGCCGCCCAGCTGCGCCACGCCCTGGCCGCAGGGGCCATGGTGATGGTGGAAGGCTACGACGGGCCCCAGGGCCTGGACCTGTTGCGCCGCCCCGCCAAGCGGCCGGGACCGTCGCGCCAACGTGCGAAGCGGCCTTGGCTACGTGCCGCAGCCGCCGGCGCGGCGCAGCCCCTAGGGGCTATTGCAAACGGTAAAGCCGGGCCCTTCCGCCGGTAAAAGCGCCTCAGTACGGACTGAGCCGCACTTTTCCGACATTCTAATAACAACAGCATGGCACTGCCTGAAGGGTCGTACACGCAAATAGCCTACGTCGTGAAAAACGTGGAAGCAGCGGCCACCCGCTGGACGAATGTAGCGGGGGCGGGACCCTGGTTTGTGCTGGAGCCCGAAACCCGGAACACCGTGTACCGCGGCCAACCCAGTAACAGCCGCTACCGGCTGGCCCTCACGTTTCTGGGCGGCACCTACCTAGAGCTAATTCAGCCCACCGACGACGAGCCGTCCATTTTTAAGGAAGTGCTGGACAAACGGGGCGAAGGATTCCACCATATCTCCCCGCAGCTAGCGGCCCTGCAAGGAGCTTCTTACGACGAGCGCTGTCGGGAAATGGTGCGCCGAGGCCTGCCGCTGGCCATGAACAACGAGGTAGTGGGGATGGGACGCGCCGCTTACTACGATGCCCTCGACAGCATTGGCGGCTTCATCGAAGTGTTTGAGTCGGGCGACGGGTACGGCATGGTGCCTTATATCGCCGACCTGCACCTGGCCTGGGACGGCCAAGACTCCATTCGCAAGCTGGAAAGCCTGTTCGGAAAATTCTAAGTAACCGGGCCCCGGCCCTTAAAAACCCCTGCCATGTACCAGGTAATCTTCCTGCTCAAGTTCCGAAAAGACATCACGCCGGAGTACGCCCGCAGCGAATGGTTGGGCGACCATGGCCACCTCGCCCTGACCCTGCCCGGCCTGCGCAAGTACGTACAGTACCACTGGCTGGCCCCCGCCGAGGGCCACCAGCAAGTGTACGACGGCAGCCTCATCCTGGGCTTCGACGACGAAGAAGCCTTCCACAAAAGCTTTGCCAGCCCGGAAGGACAGGCCATGCTCAAAGACGATTTGCGCATTTTCGACCGCAGCATGACCCCGGCCTACGTGGGCGGGGTCGTGGAAGAGCACGTGATGCGCGGGCAGCAGGCGCCCGAAAACTAAGCAGCAGGCGGTGGCCGGCTGGCCTGCAACGCCGGCCCCGGCCGCCGGCCGAAACCCCGATTTCCGCGAATTTTACTTCACCCCACCGAACCCTCTAAACAAGAAAGCTATGTGCAGACTCTGTGCCAGCGGCTATCCCCAGCAACATGGGGGGGCACGCTCAAAATTCTCGCTGCTTGCGGCCGGGGCCGCCGTGACGGCCGGCGCGGCCTTCGCACTGGGCACGCGGCTGGCGCGCCCGGCAGCGGCCCAGCTCCTGGTTCCGCCCCGCCGTACCGGCCAGCCGGGCCGCCGCTACCTCATCCGGGGCGGAACGGTGTTGAGCATGGACCCCGCCGTGGGCGACTTCGCCACGGCCGACGTGCTGGTGGAAGGCAAAAAAATCCTGGCCGTGGGCGTTAACCTCGCGGCCGGCGACGCCGACGTTGTCGAGGCGGCGGGCCGCCTCGTCATGCCCGGCTTTATTGACACCCACCACCACCAGTTCGAAACGGCCCTGCGCAGCTTTCTGCCCAACGGCCTGCTCGTGAACGACGGCCAGCCGCACGGGGCCGTGAACTACATGGAGTATGTGCTGGGCCGGTTTTCACCCGTTTACCAGCCCCAGGACGTGTATATCGCCGAGCTGTTCGGGGCCTTGAGCCAGCTCGACGCGGGCGTGACGACGGTGCACGACCTCTCGCAGACTCACCACAGCCCGGCCCACACCGAGGCCGCCCTGCGGGCCATTACGGAGGCGGGGCAGCGCACAGCCTTCAGCTATTCCGAAAGCCAGGCCAACCCGCACTTTGCCGACGAAGCGCGGCGCTTGCAGCAGCAGTACTTTTCCTCGAAAGACCAGCTGCTGACGCTGGTTATCGGCGGGGAGGTGTACGCACCCAATTACCGGGAAGTCTGGCAGCTGGCGCGCGGCCTGGGCCTACCCATTGCCTGCCACGTGCTGGGGCCGATGATGCCGGGCGTGTTCGAGTCCATTGCCAAGGACGGCATGCTGGGCCCCGATAACCTGCTGATTCACATGACGGGCATTGACGACGAATCCTGGAAAATCAC
Source organism: uncultured Hymenobacter sp. (assembly GCA_964242365.1). GTDB lineage: Bacteria > Bacteroidota > Bacteroidia > Cytophagales > Hymenobacteraceae > Hymenobacter. The sequence goes on from CAXTCS010000056.1 coordinate 6,675, forward strand.
GGCCGGCTCCGGGGCGGGCATCTCCCTGTCGGTGCCCATCGAAATGGCGATGGGGCACGGCACGCCGCCCATTCTGGAGGCGCTGGGCCTGGGCCTGGAGCCCTCGCTCAGCTCGGATGTGGAGTGCACGATGGCCGCCGATATGTTCACGCAGATGCGCGGCGTTTTCACCCAGCAGCGCATGTTGGCCCACGAAGCCGCGACGCACGGAGCCGGGCGCGGGCCGGCGCTGCTCACGGCCCGCGACGTTGTTCGCTTCGCCACCGTGCACGGGGCCCAGGACCTGTGGCTGGGCGACAAAACCGGCTCGCTTACCCCCGGCAAGGAGGCCGATATTATCCTGCTCGATGCCACGGCCCTCAACGTGGCCCCGCTCAACAACGCGCCGGGCGCGGTGGTCACGCTTATGGACCGCAGCAACGTGGAAACGGTCATCGTGGCGGGCAAAATCCGCAAGTGGCAGGGCCGGCTGCTGGACGCCGACGTGGCCCGGCTGGGCGCGGACCTCACCGCCTCGCGTGACCGGCTCTTCGCCGCCGCCGGCATCGCGCCGAACCTGTTCGGCGACTAGCGTGGCCCTACGCCCCCGGTTCGCCATGCCCGCCCGCAGGCGGCTGGCCGCTGCACTTATCGCCCTGCTCGCCGCCTTGCTTGGCCCTGCGGCGCTGCCCGGAGCCGGCCAAGCCGGTTCCGGCGCGGAAACGGAAATTCTACGGCTCGAAAACGACCGGGTGCGGGCCCTGCTTCGGCAGGACTACCCCGCGCTGGAACGGCTGATGGCTTCCGACTGCCTCCACATCGAGCGCGACGGCACCCAGCGCACCACCGCGGCGCTGCTGGCCCGCTTCCGGGCCGAGCCGACGACGTTTGCCACGTTTGTCATTGATGAGAACCAGGTGCGGCTGTACGGCACCACGGCCGTGGTAACGGGCCGCTACCACAACGCCCTGCGCCTGCATGGGCAGCGCCAGCCCACCAAGTATGCCCGGCACACCCGCGTCTGGGTTCGGCAAGCGGATGGCCGCTGGCGGCTGGTTTCTCACCAGGCCACCGAAATGCCGGCCCCGGCGGGCGCATTGAGTGGGCAATGAAGTTCTGGCCTGCTATTTCCACTCCCTCATGGCTTATTGTTCCTTCATTACGGCGGCCCGCACGGTGTCCACCGCCGGGTTGCTTATCGGCGGGCTGCCGGCCGGAGCAAGTGACCAGGGGACGACTCGCCCCGGCCCTTGCCGGAAAGCCGCCGGCGGGCAAGCTCAACCTGCTCGCCGACAGCCTGCGGTACTGGTATGCCTGGCTGGGCGTGCCCCACTACTCGGTGCCGGCCGGCCGGCACGCCTACCGGCGACGGGCTGCACGGCCCGCCGCTGGGCCGGCAGGACCCCACCGGCGTGTTCCGGCTCGGCACCCTGGACGGCGAGCCAGTGCTGAAAGTATCCGGGCAGATTTATGGCGGGCTGACGACCCGGCAGGCCTATGGGAACTACCACCTGCGGCTGGACTACAAATGGGGCGCGAAAAAATGGCTGCCCCGCCGGCCGGGGCCGCGGTCTCCTGTTTCACCTCACGGGTCCCAACGAAGATGCCTACTGGTCGGCGTTTGGGATGGGGCTGGGGTTTCAGCTGGCCGAAGGCACCACCGGCGACCTGCTGTTCATGGCTAACCGGGACTCGACGCGGCTGCCGGCCGTGGCTGCCCGCCTCGACGGGCACCGCACCTGGGCCCCGGCGCGCCGCTGGCCCCGGCAGCCGCCACCCCGGCCGACCCCAAGCTCCACCGCGCCGGCAACTACGAAAGCGCCGCCGACCACTGGACGACCGTGGACCTCTACCCCTGGGCAGCGCGGGCGTCTACTTAGTCAACGGGCACGTGGTGCTGGCCTTCGGGCAGGCGCGGGTGCAGGCCGCGGGCCGTCCCGCCACACCCCTGACGGGCGGCAAAATTCAGCTGCAGTCCGAAGGCGCGGAAGTCTACTTCCGCCGCATCACGCTGGAGGCCATTACGGCGCTGCCGGCCGCAGTTCGCAAACAGGCCGGCGGGCGCTGACTACCCGGCCCGGCAGCGGCCACCCGCCGGGCGTTGAGCATCACTTCACCAAGACGCATTGCTACGCGTTATTTCTTCAAAAAAATGGAACACTCCCCCCTGAACGTATTGAAATTGGGCCACGTAGAATTCGAGGTGCAGGACCTGGCCCGCATGACCGACTATTACCGCGACGTCATCGGGCTGACCGTGACTGACCAGACGGCCGACACCACCTACCTGAGCACCGTGGTGGACCACCACTCGGTGGTGCTGCGGCAGGGCCGGGCGGGCACGCGGCTCACCAAGATGGCCTTTCAGGTGGCCCCGGCCCCGGCCGCCGACCTGGTGCAGCACCTGCGGACGCACGGGGCCAGCGCCGAAATCCGCACCGGCAGTCAGCCTTCTATTAACGAGGTGGTGCGTACTATCAACCCCGACGGGGTGCCGATTGAGCTGTACTCCGCGTTCGAGCCGGCCGGCCACCCCTACAGCTTCCGCGGGGTCAACCCGGTGAAGCTCTCCCACGTGTCGGCCCTGAGCACCGACCCGCAAAAAACGATGGCCTTCTACATCGACGTGCTGGGCTTCCGGTTCTCCGATTCGGTGCGCGACTTCTTCTATTTTTTGCGCTGCGGGGCCGACCACCACACCATCAACCTGCTTACCGGCGACTACGCCGGCATGCAGCATTTCGCCTTTGAGCTGACCGACATGAGCCATATGCAGGCCGCCTGCGACGCGCTGACCCGCCAGGGCGTGCCCGTAATGTGGGGCCCCATCCGCCACGGCATCGGCCACAACCTGGCCGCCTACCACCTCGACCCCGAAGGGCAGGTGGTGGAATTCTGCGCCGAGCTGGACCGCATGTCGAGCGAAGAGCTGGGCTATTTCGACCCCCGGCCCTACCACCAAGACCGGCCGCAGCGCCCCAAGCGCTGGGAATCGGCTTCCGAGGCGGGGGCCATCTGGGGCCACTACCCCCCGCCCGCCGGGTTCACGAAGGGCATTTCCACGGCCGCCATTGGCATCAAGCACTAAGTTGAATTAAGCAAAGCAGCTATGGAACCCTCTTCAACCGCGACCGACCAGTCGAATTTCCGCCTGTTCACCTACCAGGCTGCCTCCGGCCCACGGGCCGGCATTGCCAGCGGCAGCACCTTCGTGGATGCCGCCCTGGCCACCGGCGTACCGGCCTACGCCTCCGTGAACGCCATCCTGCTCGATTGGGACGCGGCCCAGGCGCGCCTACGCCAGGCGGCGGGGCAGGGCGGGGGGCAGCCAATGGCGGCGGCCACGCTGCTGGCTCCCCTGCGCCCGGTCACCATCTACTGCGCCGGGGCCAACTACCGCGACCACGTAGATGCGGCCCTGAAAGCCAGCGGCCTGCCCCCCGAGCCCGACCCGCACGAGGTCGGCCTTAAGCCCTGGCACTTCATCAAGCCCCTGAGCACGGTGGTGGCCGACGGGGCCACCGTGTCGGTGGTGTCGGCCAAGCTGGACTGGGAGGCCGAGCTGGCGGTGGTGATGGGCCGGACGGCCCGGCACGTATCGGTAGAAAACGCGCTGGACTACGTGGCGGGCTACACCATTGCCAATGACCTCTCGGCCCGCGACCTGATTCTGCGCGACCAAGTGCCGGACCGGTCGCCGTTCAAGTACGACTGGATTGGGCAAAAGTGCTTCGATGGCTCCTGCCCGCTGGGGCCCTGGCTGGTGCCGGCCGCCCTGGTGCCCGACCCGCAGGCGCTGGCCATTCAGCTCACGGTGAACGGCCGCATTCGGCAGCAGTCCAGCACGGCCAAGATGCTCTTCACCGCCGCCGAGCAGATTGCCCACCTGTCCTCCCGGCTCACGCTCCAGCCGGGCGACGTGATTCTGACCGGTACGCCGGCCGGCACCGGCCTGGAAAGCGGGGAGTTCCTGGCCGCCGGCGACGTCATCCGCATTGAAATTGAGGGCCTGGGCGCGTTGACAACGACCATTGGCAAGCTCGATTAGCTAGGTCGTAGCAGGCTTCTTTAAATTTTAACGATGCAGCGGGCGACTCCTTGACTTCCTGTTGAGTCCCACATTCCTGTTGAGCCCCACACCCACGGCCCCAAAACTGCCACCAGCGCCAGCTTCCGCGCCGCACCGACGTGGCGGCGCAATGCCACCGTTGCTCCCCCCGGTAACGCGCCCAACCGCCTAATTTAATTGCCGCTCCCATGAGGTTCGTTGTTCTGCTTGGCCTGTGCTGGATTTGGGCTTTAGCGCTGGCCGCACAGGAAGCAGTGCCGCCCCTCAAACCCAGCCCGCCCGTGGTGGCCGAAGCGCTGTTTGGCCACGAGCGCCTGGCCTTCCAGCTGCTAATCAACAAAGCGTTTGCGCCCCAAAGTCGCCTGGGCTTCTTCAGTGTCTCCACCTTTGCGGCTGATTACCGGAACAAGCCGTCGGGCAACGAATACCTCAGCCCGGTGCAGCTGACGTATCGCCTGGTTAAGGGGCTAACGGTGAACGCGGGAGCCACGGTGAATTCGGAGTGGGGATTCCGGCCCTCGGCCGGGCTGCAGTACACGTTTACGAGCCCGACACTGCTGGCCCTGCTTGCGCCGGGGTTTCTGCTGGCCGAAACCCATAATTTTGAAACGCTGGCCCTCCTGGAGTATCGGCCCGTGCTTTGCGAAAAGGTTCGCTTCTACTCCCGGCTCCAGGGATTTTACAGCCTGAACCGGCAAACCGACGCGCACGACCGCAGCTACGCCAACTTCCGGCTGGGCATCAGCCAAAGAACGGTTTCGTACGGGCTGGGGGCCAACCTGGACCGGTACGGGCCGCTGAAGCTATACAAAGGGAATTTCGGCGTCTTTGTGCGGGCGGAATTCAACTGACCACTCTTCTTGCTTGCGTAATATGGAAATAGGAATTGACAGCTTCGCGGCGCAGTTTGAGGCCGCGCCCACGACCAGAGATAATGGCCAGCAGGCCCTGGCCCAGTTGCTTGACCGGATTGCGTACGCCGACGAACTGGGCCTGCATTCGTTCGGCATCGGCGAGCACCACCGCCCGGAATTTCTGGATTCGGCCCCGGCCGTTATCCTGGCGGCGGCGGCGGCCCGCACCCGGCGCATTCGGCTGACGAGCGCCGTGACGGTACTCAGTGCAGCCGACCCGGTGCGCGTGTTTCAGGAGTTTGCCACCCTGGACCTGCTTTCCGGGGGCCGGGCCGAGATAGTGGCCGGGCGCGGCTCGTTCGTGGAAGCCTACCCCTTGTTCGGCCTGAACCTGCAGGACTACGACGCCCTCTTCGCCGAAAAGCTGGGGCTGCTCCTCCAGCTTCGCGACCAGGAGGTTGTCACCTGGACGGGCCGGTTCCGGCCGGCCCTGCACCAGCAGCCGGTGTACCCGCGGCCGGTGCAGGCGCGGCTGCCCATCTGGCTGGGCGTGGGCGGCACCCCGGCCTCGTTTGTGCGGGCCGGCACGTTGGGGTTGCCGCTGATGGTGGCCATCATCGGGGGCGAAACGCACCGCTTCCGGCCCCTAGTGGACCTCTACCGCGCGGCCGGCCGGCGGGCCGGGCACCCGGCCGCGCAGCTCACCGTGGGGATGCACGCCTTCGGCTACGTGGCCGATACAACGGCGCAGGCCGTGGAGGAGATGCACGCGGGCTACGCGGTGGCCATGACCGGCAGCGTGGCCAAAGACCGGGGCGCCCGCCCGGTCAGCCGGGCCCACTTCGAGGCCCAGGCCAGCCCACGCGGGGCGTTTTTGGTGGGCAGCCCCGCGGAAGTGGCCGCCAAGATAGCCCGGCACAGCGAAGCGCTGGGCGGCCTTACACGGGTGAATTTCCAGATGGACACGGCCAATCTGCCGCACGACCGACTCCTGCGCGCCATCGAACTGATTGGCACGGAAGTAATTCCCCTGCTCAACCAGGTAGCGGTTTCGGCGTGATTGCCGGCTGAGCCGGCCTGCGGTGCTGGGCTAGCCCAGCCCGCTTCTCGGCCACGTTACCCCCTGGGCCGCTTCCCTGCTTTCGGGCGCGCCTCCAAGGCGCAGCACTGCCCTGCGTCGCAAAAAAAGCGGCCTAACTGCCCTGGTTTGTCGTGCTCATTGCGAGTTCGCAACCAGTACAACAAACCCCGGCAATGGGGCCGCAATGCCTTAGTGCTGGGCCCTATGCGGCCGCCAGGCTAAAGCTGTCCAGTCCTTTTTGCACCGCCGCGTCCTGCACGCCGGGCAGGGCGGGGCCTTCGGCCCGCACCACGGTGACGTCCGTCATGCCCAGAAAGCCCAGCACGGCTTTCTGGTAAGGGGCCACGAAGTCGTAGCCGGCCGACGGGCCTTCCGAATAAATGCCGCCGCTTGACCTGGCCACGTACACTTTCTTGCCCGTAACCAGCCCCTGCGGGCCCGACGCGGTGTAGCGAAAGGTGATGTCGGCCCGCGCGATGTGGTCGACCCAGGCCTTATCAGGTATAAACCATGGCCTTTACCACCAGCAGGTTACCCCGCCAGGGCCAGCTATCGGCCGCTTGGCAAAGCCTTACCCCGCAACCACCCCGCTACCCCATACAAGCCGGCTTGATTGGCCAGCGGGTGGAGCAGCGCGCGCGGGCCGCCGCCGCGGGCGCATGACAGAAATCAGGTGCGGCGGCTGATTTTCTGCATATTCTTCCCGGCTATGGAGCCGGTCCTTTGTTGGCAAGCTTCTACCTAGCCTCTCGCCGCCGCCCTGGGCTGGTTCTGTCCGGCACTACTCCCACCAACGGGGGACCGGGCTTCGGGCGGCGTCTGCCGTCCTATTTCAACGGGTTGCGGGCTGGGGCAGCTTTGCGCAGGTGAGCAGAGCGCCTGCGCTTCCCTTTCTGCTTATTACAACTTCTCAACGTTATGAAAGGCCTTTCTCCCACCGTACACGGCGTGCTTGACTACACGCTCATCATCATCCTGCTGATGGCCCCCACGGCGCTGGGCCTGCAGGGGCCCTACGCAGTGGCGTGCTACGCGCTGGCAGCGGCGTACCTGCTGGTCGTGGTAACTACCGTTTCGCCGACAGGCCTGGTCGAGCTCATCCCCTACCGCCTGGCCGGCCGACTGGCCCTAGTTAGCGGCGGGGCCTTCATGGCCGCGCCTTTTGTGTTCCGGTTTGCGGCCGCCAACCCCACGGCCCGGCTGTTTTTCACAGGGTTCGGCAGTGGGCTGCTCCTCTTGTGGCTGCTCACGGACTGGTCCGGCCGGGCGAAGACGAGCCTCTCGAACGAGGAAACGACGCACAACCTGCGGGGCGAGCCGCTGCCCGCCGTCGAGGCGGTCAAGGGCACCGCTAGGTACTAACTCGCTGCCCCGCCGGCCGGGCAGGTCCGGCCGGGTTTGCGGCCCGCTTGCCGAGGCCGGGCAGTGGAGGCGGGCTACCCAATAAGCAGCGGCCCTGCCAGGACTGCGCTGCCCGGTACAGGTTTCATTGTTCACTTTAACTCACCTCCTCATGCCCAAAGGCTATTAGATTTCAAACTCGGCTATTGCTGACAGGGCCGGCATTCTGCGGTACCGGGCCGCCAACCGCGACGTGATGCCCCGGTACGGGGCGACCTTCCTAGTGATGCACGGCCCGCAAACCGTGGTCGAGCCCCCGTACCGCACCAAGCAGGTCGTGGTCGAGTTTCCCTCTTACCAGGCCGCCCTGGACTGCTTCAACACCCCCGCCTACTCGGCCGCCGCCCAGCTGCGCCACGCCCTGGCCGCAGGGGCCATGGTGATGGTGGAAGGCTACGACGGGCCCCAGGGCCTGGACCTGTTGCGCCGCCCCGCCAAGCGGCCGCAAACTGCGCGAGCGGCCCCCACTACCGGAGCCGCGAGCGGGGCCGCCACCGCCGGGCAGGGGCAGGGCGGCCCGATGCGCCGGCTGCTGGTGCGGCCGGTTCGCGTCAGTGGCGTCAGCGGCGATGCAAAGCCGAGGCTAGCCAACTCTTCCGGCAGCCCGTGGCTGGCTGGCTGGCTTACCGATAAGCCGCACTACTTCATCCAATTAACCCACCGAAAAACATGAATACGACCACCAAAACCGCCGGGGCCCGCCCGAAGGCAGCCCGCCCGGCTGCCAGGAAAGTGCCGAAGGCCCGGCCTGCCGCCGCCCCGGTTGCCATGCCCTCGCTGGGCGAGCAGGGCGCGCTGGCCAGCACCTACGGCAACGGCCCTTTTTTCTTCGTTTCCCCCGCCAAAGACCTGGTTGCCAAAGGCGACATCGGCGGGGACTCGTGGTACGTTATCAGCCACGTAAGCTCGGGGCAGCGCAAGTTTGACGTGCTGATTCACTACGCCAGCTTAATGCTGCCAACGGAGGCATCCTTCCTGGAAGGAACCATCACGGTGTTTGACCACGCGACTAAAAAATACCTGGTCGAGGACAAGCCTTACGCGCAGTCGGAATGCACGTTATCCGCAACCGAGCTGGACGTGCAAACGCCGATGGGGGGCCTCAAAGGCCCCGTTGGTGCCATGCAGCTAACTGGCACTACCCCCCGGATAACCGCTGCTTTTGCCCTGGCCAACCAAGGCCATGTACTGGCCAACATGGGCAATGGCGTCATCCCATTCTATGGGGAGTTTCAGTACCAGTTCTCCTTGCCCAATCTGGCCACTACGGGCACGCTCACTATTGACGGCGAAACGTTTGAAGTCGCCGGCACCTCGTGGCTGGACCGGCAGTGGGGCAATGCGGGGCCGAGTGTTGCCCACCGGAAATGGACGTGGCTGGGCATGAGCCTGGACAACGGCGATTTTATCTCGCTCTGGGACATGCTGGAGCCCGGCATTGAACACGCCTATGCCACGGTGCTGCACCCCGACGGCCGGCTGGAAATTGTGGCCGTGGAGCCAGTAGCCAACGGGGCCAGCGCTTTTTGGAAGAGCCCCGCGTCGGGCAACACCTACCCGACCCACCTGGAAATTTCCATTCCCCAGCTCAACGCGCAGCTCACGGTCGAAGCGCTGGTGCGGGAGCAGGAAATTATTTCCACGATTCCTCATGCCAACAAGTACGAAGGGGCCTGCCGGGTCAGCGGCACCCTGGGCGGCCAGCCCATCGGTGGGCGAGCCGTGCTGGAGCAGGTCGGTAACTGGCGGTAGGACCGGCTCGCCCGCCGCCCAACGATTTTTCCCTCCCCCCACAACGCCCTCGCTTATGCTAGCCGTCGGAACCCAAGCCCCGGACCTGGAATTGTATTCCAGCCCTACCGAGCAAACTAAGCTCCGCACGTTGCGGGGCCAGAAGGTCATTCTCGCCTTTTACCCGGCCGACTGGAGCCCCGTGTGCACCGACGAGCTAACGCTCTTCAACGCTACGCGCCAGCTCTTTGCCCGGCACCACGCGCAGCTGCTCGGCATTTCAGTGGACAGCAAATGGAGTCACCAGGCGTTTAGCGAGAGCCGCCAGCTGCACTTTCCGCTGCTAGCCGATTTTGAGCCCAAGGGCGACGTGGCCCGGCGCTACGGCGTGTACGACGAGCGCGCCGGCACGGCCCAGCGGGCGCTGTTTGTGCTCGACGAGCAGGGCGTTGTCCGCTGGCATCACCACTCCCCCGCCGGCGTCAATCCGGGGGCTGCGGGCATCCTGGCGGCCCTCGAAAAACTTGACATTCCTACCCCCCATTCCGCATGAGTACGCCCCTGACTTCGCCCGTGGGCCCCCGCGACCACCGCCAGGGCTCCGCGCAGGCCCCGCTCACGCTGGTCGAGTACGGCGACTACCAGTGTAGCTACTGCGGCCAGGCCTACCCCCTCATCAAGGCCGCGCAACGGGCGCTGGGCGCGGATTTACAGTTCGTATTCCGCAACTTCCCGCTGGCCGACGCCCACCCGCACGCCCAGGCCGCCGCCCTCGCCGCCGAAGCCGCCGCCCTGCAACACAAGTTCTGGGAAATGCACGACGCGCTCTACGAGCACCAGGGCGCGCTGGGCACGGCCCACCTGCTCGGCTATGCCAACGAGCTGGGGCTAAACGCCGAGCAGTTCAAAATCGACCTGCAGCAACCCGCGCTAGCCACTAAAGTGGCAGCCGATTTTGAAAGTGGCATCCGCAGCGGCGTCAACGGCACCCCGTCCTTTTTCGTGAACGGCCACAAGTACGACGGCAGCTGGGAGGGGCCCGCGCTTACGCAGTACCTGAAAAGCCAGCTGGCCTAGAAACTGACGTTATGCGGGCAGGTCGTTCAGGTGTTCGCCTCACCCCCTGGCCCCCTCTCCGAAAAGGTGAGGGGGCCAGGGGGTGAGGCGAACACCTGAACGACGCGGCACTTACCAGTGCGCCCGGCGCAGGGCCTCGGGCTGCACCACCCGGATGTGCTTGGGCGTCAGCTCAATCAGGCCGCTTTGATTGAATTCGCTGAGGGTGCGAATCAGCGACTCGGGGGCCGTGCCGACCAGGGCGGCCAGGTCGTCGCGGGTGAGCTGGATGGTGGCCTCCGGGCCGGGGCCGGCCTGCGCGTGCAGGCGCAGCAGCGCGTCGGCCACCCGCCGCCGGATGGAATTGTAGGCCATGCCCAGCAGCTCCTGCTCGCGCTCGGCCACCCGGCCCGCCAGCAGGCGCACGAACTGCTGGCCCACGGCCGGGTCGCGCAGCAGCAGTTGCGTGAAGTCGTCGGCCGGAATGTAGACCAACACCGACTCGTCCACGGCCACGGCCGAGTCGGTGTGCGGGGCGTGGTCGAGCAGGGCCAGGTAGCCAAAAAATTCGCCGGGGCCGTAGAAGCCGGTAATCAGCTCCTTGCCGCCGGCGGTGGTTTTGACGGTTTTCACCCGGCCAGCCTGCACGAAGTACACCCGCACGGGCTCGTCGCCCTCGCGGTAGATGTCCTGCTTTTTGCGCACGGGGTGGGCCCGGCGGTCCAGGGCCAGGCCGTCGAGGTGGGCCGCGGCGTGGGCATCGTCCAGAAACTCGCCCAGGCCGCCGGGGCGGGCCAGGTCGTAGTCGGGCTGCAGGTGCCGGAAGCGCTGGAGCCGGCCGCCGATGGCGCTTAGCAGCTCGGCTTCGCTGAAGGGCTTGGTGAGGTAGTCGTCGGCTCCCAGGGCCATGCCGTGGCGCTGGTCGGCGCGCTCGGTTTTGGCGGTTAGGAAGATGAAGGGCACGCCCGCCAGCCGGGGGTACTGGCCGAAGAGGTGCAGCACGCCGTAGCCGTCGAGCACGGGCATCATGATGTCGCACACCACCAGGTCGGGCCGGGCGGCCAGGGCCCGCTCGACGCCGATTTTGCCGTTTTCGGCCGTCGCTACGGCGTAGCCGGCCAGCGCCAGCAGCTCGGCGGTATTTTCGCGGATAAAGGCGTCGTCCTCAATCAGTAGAATCGTTTTCATAGGGCAGGGTGATGGTGACGGTGGTACCCTGGCCCAGCGCGCTGCGCAGGGCCACGGTGCCCCCCATCAGTTCCAGGTACTTGGCAATGATGTAGAGGCCCAGTCCGGTGCCGGGCACGGTGCTGGCGGTGCGGGCCCGAAAAAACCGCTCGAACAGGTGGGCCTGGTCTTCCTCGGAAATGCCCACGCCCTGGTCTTCCACGCTGATAACCAGCTGGTTGGCGTGGCAGGCGGCCTGCACGGTCACGGCCGCGTGTTCGCCCGAGTACTTGAGGGCGTTGGCAAGCAAGTTGACCAGGATTTTGCGCAGCAGCGAGGCATCGAGCCGAAACGGGTCGGGGCACGCCACCTGCCGCACGATGGTTTGGCCGGCTTTGCGCAGGCTCTGCACGTCGGCCACGACTTCGGCCAGCAGCGTGGCCAGGTCGAAGGAAGCCGGCTGGGCCTCAATCTTGCCTTCCTCAATGCGGCCCACCGACAGAAACTCTTCCAGGATGGCGTTCAGGTGGTTGACCGAGGCGTGGATGCGGTCCAGGTGGCGCAGGCGCTGGGCCTGCTGGTCGGCGCCGGCGTACTTGCCCACCAGGGTGGCCGAGGTGAGCACGGCCGTGAGGGGTGTGCGGAACTCGTGCGAGGCCATGCTCACGAAGCGCGACTTCAGCTCGCCCAGCTCCTGCTCGGCGGCCAGGGCCTGGGCCAGCTCGTGGCCCCGCCGCTCCAGCTGCTCCAGGGTGCTGAGCAGGGCGTGGGTGCGGTCGGCCACGGTTTGCTCCAGCTCGGCGTTGAGGCGGGCAATGTGTTGGTGCTGGTCCAGCAGCTCCTGCTGGGCGGCTTTCTTGGCGGTGGTGTCGAGCACGGAGGCCATCACGTATAGCGCCTCGTCGAGGTAGAAGGAACTCAAGCTCAGGTCCACGCTGAACCCGGACCCGTCCTGACGCCGGCCCAGCAGGTCGCGGGGCACACCCATGTTGGGCACCTGCGGGTTGGTGGTGAAGGCTTCGCGCAGGCGCGCGCGCGGCTGGCCGTCGGCGTCCTGGGCCAGGGTTTCGAGCAGTTGGCCCACCAGCGCGGCCGGCGGGTAGCCAAAGAGCTGGCCGGCCAGCGCGTTAGCCGATAGTATGCGGCCGGCCCGGTCGCAGACGATAATGCCGATGCGGGCGTGGGTGAACACGGCCTCGAACCGCCGCACGCTGTGGGCCAGCTCGCGCTCGGCCCGCTGCAGGGGGCTGCGCTCGGTGAGGCACACCAGCAGCGACGGCCGGCCCGCCGCCGCGAAGTACACCAGCCGCAGATAGGCCTGGAACGACGGGCCGGCGTGGCGGCGAATCTCGGTTTCCAGCTCGTAATGGCCTACGCGCTGGGTCAGCTCACACAGGGCGTGCCACTCGGCGGCCGTCCAGGGCGGGGTGCGCAGCGAGTGGTCGGGGTCGGCCAGGAACGCGGCCTCCGAGGCGTAGCCCAGCAGCTGCACGGCCGCGGGGTTCACCTGCGTAAACCAGCCCAGGGCCACGTCGTAGAGGCCCACGAATTCGCGCGAGTGCAGGTACAGCAGGTCGGTGAGGACGGGGGTGGCGGCGGCGGGCAGCATGGGCAGGCGGGGCGTAAGTGGCAGATAGCTAGACCAGGGCCACACCAAAGGTCGGCGGCGCGGCAGGGCGAGAACATGACAAACGTCAGCCGCGGGGCCTGACGAACGTCATGCGTGCGGCTGGGGGCCCCCGGTACTTTTGGGCTGCCCCTCCACCCGCGGCGCCGGCCCGCGCGGTGGTTTCGAGCTTCTCTCTTTTTTTCTTTCTTTCTACTTCCCTGTGTCAGCCCGCACCCTGCTCGTCGAAACCGGTGCCCTGGCGCGCTTCACCGGCCGGTTTTTCCGCCAGGGGTTTCGGCCGCGCTACGAGGTGCAGGAGCTGCTTTACCAGTGCTACGTGATTGGCTACCAGTCGTTGCCACTGGTGAGCATTACAGGGTTCATTATGGGCCTGGTGCTCACGCTGCGCCTGCGGCCCACGATGGTGCAGTTCGGAGCCGAGTCGTGGATTCCGGTGATGGTGGGCCTGACCATCATCCGCGAGCTGGGCCCTATCATCACGGGCCTGATGGTGGCCGGCAAGGTGGGCTCCAACATCGGGGCCGAGCTGAGCTCGATGCGCGTGA
>CAXTCS010000057.1:0-20034 GCA_964242365.1 uncultured Hymenobacter sp.
GCCCAGCGGCTGAACACCATTCTGGCCAACCTGACGCGCACGGCCGATGCCGACATCGTGAGCGACTACGGCGTGGCGCGGGAGGTGCGCAAGGTGCTGGTCATCGCCATCACCTCCGACCGGGGGCTGGCGGGCGCGTTCAACTCGAACGTGTTCAAGGGCGTGAACGCGCTGATTGCCGAGCGGTATGCCAAGCTGCCGGCGGCCAGCCTTTCGGTGCTCGCCATTGGCAAGAAGGCGCACGACTACTACGGCCGGCGTGGCCCGCTGGTGGGCAACTTCAGCCACGTGTTTGCCAAGCTCTCGTTTGAGACGGTGCGCGAGGCGGCCGACGTAGCCATGGACGGCTTCCGCAACGGCACCTACGACGAGGTGGTGATGGTGTACAACGAGTTTCGCAACGTGGCGACCCAGGTGATTCGGGCCGAGCAGCTATTGCCGCTGGTGCCGGCCGCTTTGCCGGTGTCGGCTACGCCCACGGCCAACGTGGACTACCTGTTCGAGCCCAACAAAGAGGAAATCGTGCGCACGCTCATTCCGCAGTCGCTGAAAATCCAGCTCTACAAGGCGGTGCTGGAAAGCAACGCTTCGGAGCACGGCGCCCGCATGACGGCCATGGACAAAGCCACCGACAACGCCGGCGAGCTGCTGAAGGCCCTTAAGCTGACCTACAACCGGACGCGCCAGGCGGCCATCACGACCGAGATTCTCGAAATCGTGGGCGGCGCCGAAGCACTGGCCGCGGGGTAAGCGAGTGACTTTGTCGAGTGACTGAGTGATAGAATGACTGAGTGAAAAGGCCCGTCTCCGAGTGGAGGCGGGCCTTTTTTCGTGGAAGGGGCTTCGTCTCTGCACCAGGCGGCCGGGCCAGCCACATTGGTGTACCTACCCCGGAAACTGCGCCCACTTCAACAATTTTATGCACGGTGCTGCGTTTAGCGCGCTGAGGAATCCGGGGGCGGGCTGCGGGCCGTGCCGGAGCCGTGCTGCCGCCGCTGCCCACGGGGCCGGGGCGCGGCGGCGGGGCCACATTTAACTGCTGCTTGCTATGTACGCTTCGTTGTTGCTTGGTTATTTCACGGGGCGGGCCCCGCGGCTGTCGGGCTGCCTGCTGCCGCCGCTGCTGGTGCTGGCCGGCCCCGTGGCCCACGCCCAGGTGCCCGACTGGCAAACCGCCGAGGCCACCACCCCGCCCCCGCTGGCGGCGGTAGTCTTTTACCCCAACCCGGCCCACATCCGCACCACGGTGCAGGTGCCGGCGGTGCCGGGCGCCACCCGCGCCGTGCTCACGCTCACCAACGGGCAGGGCCAGGCGGTGTTTACGCAGCCGGTGAGCCTGCCCGCGGCCGGGGCCACCACCGACGTGCCGCTGCTGGGCCTGGCGCCGGGCCTCTACCGGCTGGTGGTGCAGGCCGGCGACCAGCGCGTGGCCCGCACCCTCACGGTAGAGTAAGCGGCGCCGGCCACCCAGCCCGCGGCCCGGGCCAATGGGCTTACTTTGCCCCAATGCTTCTACCCAAACTCCTCGCGCCCGACCTCGCCACGGCGCACTTGCGCCGCCTGCGGCCCACCGACCTTCAGCTCGCCGACTTCAAGGCCCACCTGGCCGAGATGCTGCGGCACCTCGACCCGAACAAGATTGAGCGGCACTCGGAAACGCACATCCTCAACTTCCTGCTGGCTGTGACCCGGCCCCCCGAGGGCGGCAGCCGCTACGGCAACGTGCACAACAAGCGCGACCTGGTGCTGCACCTCGGCGACACCGCCGACAGCCCCGTGGCCGTGGTGCTCGAAGTGAAGGGGCCCAAAAACCCCGGCGAAATGCTGGCCCCCGACGACCTCAACCGCAAGGCGTTTCAGCAGCTGCTGCTCTATTACCTGGAGGACCGCACCAACGAGCAGGCCGACGACTTTCGCCGCCTCATCGTGACCACCGGCTACGAGTGGTACGTCTTCGATGCCGTCGATTTCAACCGGCTGTTTTGGAAAGACCGGGCTTTTGTGAAGGCGTTTCGGGACTGGAAGGCGGGCGCCAAGGCGGCCACCGATACCGACTTCTTCTACAAATCCATTGCCGGGAAGCAGCTCGCCGCGCTGGCCGGCGAGCTGCCCGTGGCCTACGTCGATTTGCGCCCCGGCCTGCCCACCCGGCCGGCCGAGCTCACGGCCCTCTACCGCCTGTTTCATCCCGGCTATTTGCTGAAGGAGCCCCTCACCGGTCGGCGCGACCCCAACACCCTCAACCAGGAGTTTTACAACGAGCTGCTGTACCTGGTGGGCTTGCAGGAAGAAAAGAAGGGCGGCGTGCGCCGCATCGGGCGCTGCCCCGAAGGCGCCCGGCAGCCCGGCGCGCTGCTCGAAAACACCCTGCGCAAGCTGCACACCGGCCACGGCCTCAACAACCTGACGGCCGCCGAGCGCGCCCCCTACGGCGACACCCTCGACGCCCAGCTCGAAGAAGTGGCCCTTGCCCTGTGCCTGATGTGGGTCAACCGCCTGCTGTTTCTCAAGCTGCTGGAGGGGCAGCTCGTGCGCTACCACGCGCCCGAGCACGCCGCCCGCTTCCGCTTCCTGCACCCGGCCGCGCTCACCGACTACGACGAGGTGCTCACCCTGTTCTTTGAGGTGCTGAACCGCGCCCCCGCCGACCGCAGCCCCGACGTGGTGGCCGCCTTTCCGGAGGTGCCCTACCTCAACTCCTCCCTTTTCGAGCCCAGCACCCTGGAGGGGCACACCTTCGACATCAGCGGGCTGCGCGACGGGCTGGGGCTGGCGCCCTACGCCGGCTCGGTGCTGCGCAAGGCCGGCGCGCCCACGCCGCCCCCCGCCAAGGCCAGCACCAGCGCCGCCCCCCAATGGGCCGCGCTGCCCTACCTGCTGCACTTCCTCGACGCCTACGACTTTGCCACCGACCCCACCACCACCCACGCCCCGGCCGGCGCCGCCCACGCGCCCCGGCCCGCCGAAGCCGCCCGGCCGCTGCTCTCGGCCGCCGTGCTGGGGCTGGTGTTTGAGAAAATCAACGGCTACAAGGACGGCTCGTTCTACACCCCCGGCTTTGTGACCATGTACATGGCCCGCCAAACCCTGGGCCGCGCCGTGCTGCGCCACTTTGCCCACGCCCCGGCCCTGCCCGAGCTGGCCGCCTGCGAGTCGCTCGACGACTTGCAGGACGCCCTGGCCCGCGCCCGCCGGCCCGACCGCCTCCGCTACGCCGCCCACTTCAACACCCTCACCGTGCTCGACCCCGCCGTGGGCTCGGGCCACTTCCTGGTGAGCGCCCTCAACGAGCTGCTGGCCCTCAAAAGCCGCCTCGGCCTGCTGCTCGACGACGACGGCGCCCTGCTGCCCTACACCCTCGACGTCGAGCACGACGAGCTGCTCGTCACCGACGCCGACGGCCTGCCCGCGCCCTACCGCGTGGCCGCCTTCGACCCCGAAACCGGCCAGCGCACCGTCGGCCCCGAGCGCACCCGCCTCCAGCGCGCCCTCTTCCGCGAGAAGCGCGCCCTCATGGAACACGGCCTTTTTGGGGTCGACCTCAACCCCAACTCGGTGCGCATCTGCCGCCTGCGCCTCTGGATTGAGCTGCTCAAGCACGCCTACTACAAGCCCGAAACCGCCTTCCGCGAGCTCGAAACCCTGCCCAACCTCGACCTGAACGTGAAAACCGGCAACTCCCTGCTCGCCCGCTTCGAGCTGGGGGCCGACTTGTCGGAGGTGTTTCAGAAGGGGAAGTTTTCGCTCAAGGAATACAAGGCCGCCGTGCACGCCTACTTCGACAGCCGCGGGCGCGACGACAAGAACCGCCTGCTCGGCTTCTTTGCCCAGCTCAAGGAGCAGTTCACGGCCGTGCTCCACCTCAAAGACAAGAAGCGCGAGGCCCTGCGCCTGGCCCGCAACCAGCGCATCGTGCTCGATACCCAGGTGTCGCTGCTGCCCGAAACGAAGCAGCAGGAAGAAATCCGCTACTTCGAGCTGCGCCGCCTCGAATTGCTGGCCGACAAGCTCGACGCCGAAATCCGCACCCACGAGCAGGGCGCCCTCTTCCGCGACGCCTTCGAGTGGCGCTTCGAGTTTCCGGAGGTGCTCGACGAGGCCGGCGCCGTCCGCGGCTGCGACGTGGTGCTGGGCAACCCGCGCTACATCGGCCAGGAGGCTTTCACCGACGGCAAGCCGCAGTTCAAGCGGCGCTTTGCCACCTTCGACGGCAAGGCCGACCTCTACGTCTACTTCATCGAGCTGGCCCTCGACCTGCTGGCCCCCGGCGGCGAGCTTTCCTACATCGCGCCCAACAAATGGCTCCGCGCCGGCTACGGTGCGCCCCTGCGCGGCTGGCTGCCGCAGCACCACACGCTGGTCGAGTTCCTCGATTTTGGCGACTTGCCCGTGTTTGCCGAAGCCACTACCTACCCGGCCATCGTGTCGGTGCGCCGGGGGGCGCCCACGCCCGGCAGCAGCTTCCGGGCCGCCGCGCTGCCCCGGCTGCCCCCGCCCTCGCTCGATTTGTTGGTAGAAACCCACGCCCGCTCAGTGTCGCAGGCCGGGCTGAAAGTCGAAGGCTGGAACCTGGCCGACGACGACAGCCAGGAATTATTGGATAAGCTCAGAGCGGCCGGCAAGCCGTTGGGCGAATACCTCGCCGAGCAGGGCGACGGGCAAATCTATAACGGCGTAAAAACGGCTTTCAACAAGGCTTTTGTTATTGATGAAGCGACCCGCGAAGCGTTAGTTGCTGCTGACCCTGATGTTGCGCAGTTTATCAAGCCCTTTCTTGCTGGCAGGGACATTAAGCGGTATCAACAACCCAAGCCCAACAGCTACTTGCTATACATTGATTGGCACTTTGAACTTGCCAAGTATCCAGTCATTGAAGCGCACTTGATGCAATACGAAGCGGAGCTAAAATCCCGGTCTGAGGTGAAGGCTAAACGCTATCCTTGGTTTGCGTTGGAGCGCCCGCGCATGGAGATTCAGAAGGGGTTTGAGAAGCCCAAGATTCTATGGCAAGAAATTGCCACTTATCAAGCCTTCACTCTAGATGCTAATGGCAATTACTCCAATAACAAAACCTTCTTCATCGCTGCCGACAACCTGTTCCTATTAGGTGTGCTTAATTCAGCAATTGCTTACATCTTC
Source organism: uncultured Hymenobacter sp. (assembly GCA_964242365.1). Classification (GTDB taxonomy): domain Bacteria; phylum Bacteroidota; class Bacteroidia; order Cytophagales; family Hymenobacteraceae; genus Hymenobacter. The sequence goes on from CAXTCS010000057.1 coordinate 5,140, forward strand.
TTAAAAGATGTTACCCCCAAGATGGCAGGAGGGACTTTGGCGATGCAAATACCCTACGTTTCCCAACTCCCCATTCCCGCTGCTACCCCTGCCCAGCAAGCCGGTATTTCGGGGCTGGTCGCGGGCATCCTGGCGGCCAAAGCCGCCGACCCCGCCGCCGACACCCGCGCCGCCGAAGCCGCCGTCGATGCCGCCGTGGCCGCCCTCTACGGCGTGGCCCTGCCCGCGGCCGCGCCGGCCGCCGGCTAGCCGCCCCGCGCCGGCCCCGCCCCAATTGCCCCTCCGAACCAGATAATTGCGGTTCGGAGGGGCATTTTTGCTGCCCCGAACGGCAATTCTGCCCCCCCGCTGCCCCCAAGCTAGCCCGGAGCCGCATTGTTGCCCTTCCGAACCCCAGTTTTCCAGTCCGGAGCCGGAAAAAAGAAGCTCCGAGCCAGCACAAGCCAGCTCGGAGCGACAAAAAGGCCGGGCAGCGCGGCCCGCAAGCCGTTCGCGGCTTAGGCGACGACGGGTTTTTTGGCCGCCGGCCCGCGGCCGGGGAAGCGCTGGCTCAGGTCGTCGTAGGCGGCCTGGGCGCCGGGCTGCTTCATGTCGGCCATGAATTTGATGTTTTTGTACACGGGCAGGGCCGCGCCCATGCCCTCGGCGCCGGCCACGAGCACGGTGCTGTTGAGGTCGAGGGCGAGCTGGGCGGCGTACTGGTCGAGGGGCGCGAGGCCCACGGCCATGTCCACGTCCTGCTGCAGCTCGGCCACGCTGATGAAGGCCGGCACAAAAGTGGGCGAATTGGTGGCGTAGTCGAGCAGCTTGCCCATGAAGCCCATGGACTTGTCGCCCATCTTCACGATGCTCTGGCGCTCGTCGGGGGTGAGGGGGTGGAGGAAAGGGTCGAGCACGGCGCGGGCCTGTTTGAGCAGGTCGAGGGCCTCGGCCAGCTTGGCCGCCGGAATGGTAGCGGAGAGGGAATTGGGCATCAGAATGTAGTTGGGGGATGAAAAAAGCAGCACCGGCCGCCCCTGCTGCCGGGCGGCCGGGCCGGCCACGCGGCCAGCCCCGGAAAGGTGGGCATTAAATCTGATAAGTGCGGGCCGCCGCCCCAAAATCCGCTCCCCCGACCGGGCCGGCCGCGGCGGCCCGCTACAAGTGCATGTACTGGCGCTTGGCGCGCTGCTTGTCGGGCTTGGGCGCGCTGGCTTGTTGGGCCAGCAAGGCCAGCAGCCGCTCGGGGGTGAAGCCCACGAAGTCCGGAATGACGGCCAGCGGCGCCTGAAACGCCTTGGCCGGCAGCGCCGAGGCCACGGCCACGCAGCGCATGCCGGCCCGGTAGGCGGCCTGCTCGCCCAGCACGGCGTCTTCAAACACGACGCAGGTGGCGGGGTCGGCGCCCAGCTTGGCCGCCACCGTGGAAAAAGTGTCGGCGTGGGGCTTGCCCTTGTCCACGTCGTCTTTGCCCACCACCACGTCGAAGTAGCGGCGCAAATCGAGGTGGTCGACGATGTAGGCAATGGTTTCGGGCGGCGAGCCCGTGCCCAGCCCAATGCGGAAGCCCCCGGCGCGGGCCGCCTCCAAAAAGGCGCGGAGGCCGGGCATCTCCCGGCGCTTGCTCCAGTACAAAGTGCGGTAGAGGAACTCGCGCTGGCTGGCGTATTCCTTCAGCTGCGTGGCGGGCACGGGGTGCCGCAGCACGGTTTTGAGGATGTCGGTGGCCGGCATCCCGTTCAGGCGGGCCAGCAGCTTGCGGGCGTTGGTGGTCAGCCCCAGGTCGCGAAACAGGAGCTGAAAAGCACGGGCCTGCACGGGGGTATTGTCGACCAGGACGCCGTCCATGTCGAAGATGAGGGTGGGGTTGGGCATGGGGGAAAGGAGAAGAAATGAAAGAAGAAAGCAGTAGTGGGTAAAGAAGAACGTCATGCAGAGCGCAGCGAAGCATCTTGCCCGCAATAGTGACTCAATCGCCTGTCATGCTGAGCTTGCGAAGCATCCTGTCACGCCATAACGAGTTGTTCAGCGGCGAGAAGATGCTTCGCAAGCTCAGCATGACAAATGGTGCGCCGACGAGCTTCGTTGCACGCTGCACGATGGACGGGGGTATCTTTGCCGCTGCATAGCCTTACCCGCTTTCTATTGAAAAAGATACTTGCCCTCGCGCTGGCCGCCTCGCTGGCCGGCCCGGCCGCCGCCCAAACGCCCACGTCCAGCGCAGCTTCGGCGGCCCACGGCCCGGCTAAAAAAGATGGCCCCGGCGCCCTGGCCCGCCCCAGGCTGGTGGTGGGCATCGTGGTCGACCAGATGCGCTACGACTACCTCTACCGCTACTGGGCCAAGTTCGGGCCGGGCGGGTTCCGGCGGCTGCTGGGCGAGGGCTTCAGCTACGAAAGCTGCCACTACAACTACGTGCCCACCTACACCGGGCCGGGCCACGCCTGCATCTACACCGGGGCCACGCCCTCGGCCACGGGCATCGTGGGCAACAACTGGTTTGAGCGCGAAACCGGCAAGGCCACTTACGTAACCGAAGACAAAACCGTGCAGAGCGTGGGCGGCACCGGCGCGGCGGGCCAGCAAAGCCCCCGCCACCTGCTCACCACCACCATCACCGACGAGCTGCGGCTGGCCACCAACTTCCAGAGCAAGGTCATCGGCGTGTGCATCAAAGACCGGGGCAGCATCCTGCCCGCCGGCCACTCGGCCAACGCCGCCTACTGGTACGACGGCGGCAACGGCTCCTTCATCAGCAGCACCTTCTACCAGCAAGCCCTGCCCGACTGGGTGGTGAAGTTCAACCAGCGCGGGCTGGCCACCAAGTACCTCGCCCAGCCCTGGGCCACGCTGCGCCCCCTCGCCGAGTACACCGAAAGCACGGCCGACAACGTGGCCTGGGAAGCGGCCTTCAAGGGCGAAACCAACCCCGTGTTCCCGCACGACCTGCCGGCCCTCAGCGGCGTGCCCGCCGCCGCCCGCAAAGACAACCTGCCCGGCCCCGCCCGCCAAACCGCCGCCGACGGCAAAAACGCCTCGGCCACGCCCACCGCCGGCGCCACGCCCGCCAACGCCGCCACGCCCAACCTGGCCCTGCTGCCCAGCACGCCGTTCGGCAACAGCATCACGGCCGACCTGGCCATCGAGGCCATCCGGGCCGAGCGGCTGGGCCAGCGCGGCGTCACCGACTTTCTGGCCCTGAGCTTCAGCAGCACCGACTACGTGGGCCACCAGTTCGGGCCCAACTCGATTGAAGTGGAGGACACCTACCTGCGCCTCGACCAGGAGCTGACCCGCCTCTTCGCCTACCTCGACCAGGCCGTGGGCAAGGGCCAGGCGCTGGTGTTCCTCACCGCCGACCACGGCGCGGCGCACTCGCCCGAGTTCCTGCACGCCCACCGCCTGCCGGCCGGCGCCGTGGGCGCCAGCGTGATGCGCGACACCCTGCAAAACCGCCTCGTGCGCCGCCACGGCCCCGGCAACTGGGTGCTGAGCTACGAAAACCAGCAAGTCTACCTCAACCGCCAGCTGGCCGGCGAAAAGAAAATCAAGCTCGCCGACCTGGCCGAAGAAGTGGTGCAGGTGATGGTGCAGCTGCCCGGCGTGAGCCGCGCCCTCACCGCCGAAGACATCCAGAAGTCGCACTGGGACAGCGGCACGCTCATGTACCTCGAAAACGGCTACTACCCCAAGCGCTGCGGCGACGTGCTGGTGGTGCTCGAACCCGGCTGGTACGAATCGTACACCTACCCGAGCAGCAAAGGCACCACCCACGGCGAGTCGTGGTCGTACGACACGCACGTGCCGCTACTTTTCTGGGGCTGGCACGTAAAGCACGGCGAATCGGTAGCGCCCGTCCGCGTCGTCGACGTGGCGGCCACGCTGGCGCGCTTCCTGCACATCCAGGAACCCAGCGGCTGCTCAGGCACCCCGCTGGCGGAGGTGCTGAAGTAGCAGGCTGAACGTCAACTCCCCTCCTTACCAAGGAGGGGACGCGGCCGCGAAGCGGACGCTGGGGTGGTTGAATCGTTGAACGACACGCCCGCCCACCGCTTCCGCTTCGTTCCCCACCTTGCAGCCTTCGTTCAACGCCTTCACCACCCCAGTCAAGCCGTCGGCTTGACGTCCCCTCCTTGGTAAGGAGGGGAGTTTTTGTTCTGATTTTCTCAATTCAACCACCCAATGACCAACCACTTCAATCCCTGGCACGACGTATCGCGCGGCGACGAAACGCCCCAAGTCGTGCAGTCCATCATCGAAATTCCCAAAGGCAGCAAAGGCAAGTACGAGCTTGATAAAGACAGCGGCCTGCTGAAACTCGACCGCGTGCTGTTTTCGGCCGTGCACTACCCGGCGGCCTACGGCTTCATTCCCCAAACGTATTGCGACGACAAGGACCCGCTCGACATTCTGGTGCTTTGCTCGGTTGATATCGTGCCCATGTGCCTGGTCGAGGCCAAAGTCATCGGCGTGATGCAGATGGTGGACCAGGACGAGGAAGACGACAAAATCATCGCCGTGGCCGCCCACGACATTTCCGTCAACCACTACAACGACATCAGCGACCTGCCGCCCCACACCCTGCTGGAAATGCGCCGCTTTTTCGAAGACTACAAAGCCCTGGAGCACAACAAGCACGTCACCGTCGAGCGGTTCATGGGCAAGGAAGACGCCTACCGCATCATCAACGACAGCATCGAGCTCTACCAGAAAACCTTCGGCGACCGGAAATAGGGGAGGGGGTGAGGAGGGGGGGGTAATGAGGTGAGGAGGTAATGAAGATATATTGCCTCCTCACCTCATTACCTCCTCACTTCTTTTCCTATAAAGTGAGGCGCGGGCGCGGCTTTACCTTCGTTCGTGGTTTCGCCTTCGCCCCCTGCTTTTCTGCCCGCCGTGCGCGTCTTCTGCGGCCGTTTGCTCGATGCCGTGCTCTATAGCAGCGCGTGGCTGGCCGCCGCCGCCGCCGCCCAAACGGCGGTTACGTTCCGGCTGTGGCCGGCGGCCGGCGCGGGGTCGGGCCGGGTGGTGGCGCTGGTGTTTGCCGCCACGCTGCTCGTGTATAATCTGGATGCCGTGCTGCCGTTCAAGCACCGGCAGTTGGCTGGCACCTCGCAGCGCAAGGCGTGGCAGCAGCGGTACTGGCGCACGCTGGCCTGGCTGGCGGGCGGCGCGGCGCTGGCGGCGGGCTACCTGTTTCTGGCCGATGGCTGGTGGCGCTATTGGCGCGGCCTGCTGCCACTGGCCGCGCTGGCGCTGCTCTATTCGTGGCCGCTGGGCCGCTGGGGCGGGCGCCGCCGCGCCCTGCGCGAGGTGCCGCTGCTCAAAGCGTTTTTGATTGCGGGCGTGTGGGCGGCCATCACGGTGGGCCTGCCCACGCTGGCGCGGCACCGCCCCCCGGCCGAGGCCGTGGGCCTGCTGGCCCAGCGCTTTTGCCTGGTGCTGGCCCTGGCCGTCGTGTTCGACATCCGCGACCTGAGCCGCGACCGCCTGGCGGGCACCCGTACTTTTCCGGTCGTGCTGGGCCTGGGCGGGGCCAAGGCCGTGGCCCTGGCTTTTCTGGCCGGCGCCGCCGTGCTGGGGCTGGAGCGCAACGTGCCCCCGCTGGGGGTGCTGGTGACGGCCGTTTCGGCCGCCGCCGTTATCCTCCTGGCCGATGAAAGCCGCAGCGACTACTTCTTCGCCCTGCTGGCCGATGGGGTGCTGCTGCTGCCGGCCGCGCTCTATGCTGGTTCCTGGTTGCTCGTTTCTGGTTAATTACCAGCGGAAAACCAGCAACGAGCAACCAGAAACCAGCAACCAAAGCGCCGGCTTCCGCAGCAACTGGGTAACAGCATACTCAACCGCCCTTTTAAAATCCCGGGCGGGCTTCCAGCTCCGCCAGCGCCGGGCCGAGGTGGCGCACGATGTCGCCGGCCACCAGCCCGGCTTTGCCCGTTTCGGCGGCGGCCAGGTCGCCGGCACGGCCGTGGGCGTACACGCCCAGGCGCACGGCTTCGAAGGGTGCCAGCTGGCGGTGCGCGCGCAGGGCCAGCAGCAGGCCGGTGAGGGCGTCGCCGCTGCCCCCGGTGGCCATGCCGGCGTTGCCGGTGCTGTTGAAGTGCAGCTCGCCGGTGGGCGTGGCCAGGCAGGTGTAGGCCCCCTTCAGCACCACCAGGCAGCGGTATTTTTGGACGAATTCGCGCAGCAGGTCGAGGCGGTGGTAGTCGTCGCGGGCCGGCGCGGTGAGGCGCTCAAATTCTTTGGGGTGGGGGGTGAGCACGGTGTTTTCGGGCAGCTGGGCCAGCAGCTCGCGGTGCTGGCCCAGCATGTTCAGCGCGTCGGCGTCGATGACGAGCGGCAGCGGTTGCGGGCGGGCTTCGGCCGCTGCCGGGGCGGCTTCGAGCAGCTGGCGCAGCACCGCGAGGCTGGCCGCTGCCTGGCCCAGCCCTGGCCCAATGCCCACGGCCTGGTAAGAGTTAAGCTCCGGCAATTCGCTGATGAAATCGGCCTGCGGGTCGGTCAGGCACATGGCTTCGGGCTGGCTGATTTGGAAAATATCGTAGCCACAACCGGGAATATGGGCCGTGAGCAGGCCCACGCCGCCGCGCAGGCAAGCTCCCGCCGAGAGCACCGCCGCGCCCATTTTGCCCCGGCTGCCGGCCAGCAGCAGCGCGTGCCCAAAGGTGCCCTTGTGGCCGAATTTGGGCCGGGCGGGCAGCGCGCCGGCCACGGTGGCCGCGTCGGTGTAGTGCCAGGGCGTAGCGGTTTCGCCGATGAACTGCTCGCTCAGGCCGATGTCCTGCACGTGCCATTCGCCCACGAAGTCGGCATTCTGCGGCAGCAAAAAGGCCAGTTTGGGCAGGCCGAAGCTGACGGTGTGCGCGGCCCGCACCACGACGCTTTCTGCTGGCTGGGGCGCATCGGCAAGGAGGCCGCTGGGAATATCGACGGCAATTACGCGGGCCCGCGATTTGTTCAAATGCGTGACCACGGCGGCGGCCAGGCCCGCCAGCGGCCGGCTGAGGCCGGTGCCGAAAAGGGCGTCAATAACGACAGTGCCGGGCGCAATGGCAGGCAATTTTGCTGCGCTGATTTCAGTGGCGGGCACTGCTTCGGGCAGGCGCTGGCGGTTGTGCTGCCAATCGGCCGAGTGCGTGGCGGCCGGCAGCAGCGCCACGCGCGTTTGGTAGCCGGCGAGGTGCAGCATACGGGCCGCGGCGAGGCCGTCGCCGCCGTTGTTGCCGGGGCCGCACAGCACGAGGATTTCGCCGGCTTCTCCCTGGTCGAGCCGGCCAAAAAACCACTCGACGAAAGCACCGGCCGCGCGCTCCATGAGCTGGGCGGACGCAATATTCTGCTCCTGGATGGTGGCTTGGTCGAGCTGATGAGTCTGGGCAGCAGTCAGAATTTTCATCGCAAATGGAAAAGGATTAGAATGCTACTTTTGGGCATGCAGGAAAACACTCGCGTCTTCATCGTGCCCGGCCTCGGCAGCTCGGGTCCCCATCATTGGCAAACGTATTTCGAGCGCACGCGGCCGGATTTCACGCGCATCGAGCAGCGCGAGTGGGACGTGCCCGACCGCGCCGAGTGGGTCGAGCGGCTCGAAGACGCCCTCGATGGCGAAGACCTAAGCCAGGTAGTGCTGGTGGCCCACAGCCTGGGCTGCGCCACCATCGCGCACTGGGCCGGCCGGTACGGTCACCGCATCAAGGCGGCATTGCTGGTAGCACCCAGCGACGTGGAAACGGCGCATTACGCCGCCCTTCCCACCACCGGCTTCGCCCCGATGCCGCTGGCCCGGCTGCCCTTCCCGAGCAAGGTCGTGTTCAGCCAGAACGATGAATGGGCAACGCCCGCCCGCGCCCGGCAATTTGCCGAGGCCTGGGGCAGCGAACTGGTGGATATCGGCGCGGCGGGCCACGTCAACACCGCCAGCGGCTACGGCGACTGGCCGGCCGGGCTGGCCCTGCTGGAGCCCCTGCTGTAAGGCAAAGGCGGGGGCCGCGTCAACCCGGGCCGGAAATAAACCTCCCGGCCTGGGCCGCGTTTACCTTCTCACCCCATCACCTCATCACCGAATCCATGCAAACCTGGAACGACGTCATCCGCCTCGCCAACCACCCCATTGCCTCGCCCCGCCGCGTCGAGAAAACGCCCGCCGAATGGCGCGCCCAGCTCACGGCCGAGCAGTTCCACGTCACCCGCGAGCACGGCACCGAGCGCGCCTTCACCGGCGAGTACTGCGAGGCCCACGAGGCCGGCCTCTACGCCTGCGTGTGCTGCGGCACCCCGCTCTACGACTCGCGCACCAAGTTTGAATCCGGTACCGGCTGGCCCAGCTTTACGCAGCCTGTCGACGAAAGTGCCATCCGCTACCACAAGGACACCAGCTACGGCATGACCCGCGTGGAAGTGCTCTGCAACGTGTGCGACGCCCACCAGGGCCACGTATTTCCCGACGGCCCGGCGCCCAGCGGCCTGCGCCTGTGCATCAACTCGGCCAGCATCAAGCTGGTGACCGAGCCCGCCCGGCAGCCGGCAGCCTAAAGGCCCTGCCCCAATCCCGTAGCTTTGCGCCCCGGTTGAAGACACCTTCGGCCGGGGCTTTGCGTTACATCCTTTTTCGCCCCCATTCCCACCCAGCCATGTCGCTTCTTTTCAACGATTTTGCTTCCTGGCAAGCGCACTGCGCCGCCACCGGCGAGCCGCTTCACCAACCCGTGCTCGACTACGAAATCGAGCAAAAAGGCCGCACCGAAGCCGAAATCTGGGCCGGCCTGCAACGCGCCTACGACGTGATGCGCGACGCCGTGAAGGAGAGCATGACCGGCGACATGACCTCGCGCTCGGGCATGATAAACAACGGGGCCAAGAAGATTGCCGCCTCGCCCGTCACCGTCCTTTCGCCCGAGTTCAAGCAGCTCATCACCCGGGCCTTGGGGGCCAAAGAGGTGAACTCGTGCATGGGCCGCGTGGTGGCCGCGCCCACCGCCGGCGCCTCGGGCATCCTGCCCGGCGTGCTCGTGACCTTGCAGGATTTGCACAAGCTGGAGGACCGCCAGATTCTGGAAGGCCTGCTGGTGGCGGCCGGCATTGCCCTCATCATCGAGCAAAACGCCTCGCTGGCCGGGGCCGTGGGCGGCTGCCAGGCCGAAACCGGCTCGGCCGCCGCCATGGGCAGCGGCGCCATCGTGCACTGCCTGGGCGGGCCGGTCGAGCAGGTATTTGCCGCCGTGGCCGTCACCATTCAGTGCATGCTGGGCCTGATTTGTGACCCCGTGGCCGGGCTGGTCGAGGTGCCCTGCGTGGTGCGCAACGCCTCGGCCGCCGCCATTGCCTTCTCGTCGGCCCAGATTGCCATTGCCGGCATCGACCCGGTAATTCCGGTCGACCAGTGCGTGGCCGCGCTCGGCGAAGTGGGCCAGGCCATGGAAACGCGCTACAAGGAAACGGCCCTCGGCGGCCTGGCCAACACCCGGCGCGGCCGCGAAATCGAGCAGCGCGTGCTGGTCCAGGACATCAACATTCTGCCCGACGACGGGGAGTAAGCGGCTGTTTTGAACAGGGCATTGAACAAGCCATTCAAACCAGCAGAACGGTCATGCCGAGCGCAGCCGAGGCATCTCGCGTGCGGCAGTAATCCAATCATTAGCTACGCTGACCTTCGGTTCAACGATGCGAGCGAGATGCCTCGGCTGCGCTCGGCATGACCATTTTGTTGGATAGCTCTAATAACAAGCAGTTGGCACCTTAACGGCCCCCGCTGGTGGCCCGCCGCGAAAGACGCCGCGCGGGCGTCCGCGTTGGCGGCGGTGCCCCGGTCTCTCCGGGCTTGTGCCTACCTTGCACCCGCTGTTCAGCCCGTTTTTGCCTATGCTTCCTGCTTCCGACGCTCCCGTTTCGCCGGCTGTTCCCGTCGATTACCGCCCGCTCATCCGTCAGGTATTTGCCGAGATGGGCAAGGTGGTGGTGGGGCAGCACGCGCTGCTCACGCGCCTGCTCATCGGCTTGTTCACGGGCGGGCACATTTTGCTGGAAGGCGTGCCGGGGCTGGCCAAAACCCTCACCATCTCGACCCTGGCCAAGGTGCTGCACCTGCATTTCCAGCGCGTGCAGTTCACGCCCGACCTGCTGCCGTCCGACCTGGTGGGCACCATGATTTACAACCAGAACCAGTCGGTGTTTGAGGTCAAAAAAGGGCCCATTTTCGCCAACCTCGTGCTGGCCGACGAAATCAACCGCTCGCCGGCCAAGGTGCAAAGCGCCCTGCTCGAAGCCATGCAGGAGCGGCAGGTCACCATCGGCGAAACCACCTACCCGCTCGACCTGCCTTTTCTGGTGCTGGCCACCCAAAACCCCGTCGAGCAGGAGGGCACCTACCCGCTGCCCGAGGCCCAGGTCGACCGCTTCATGATGAAGGTGCACGTCGATTACCTCAAGAAAGCCGACGAGCTGGAGGTGATGCGCCGCATGGCCAACCTCAGCTTCGTGGAGGACGTGCAGCCCGTGCTCACGCAGGCCGACATCTTCGGCATTCGCCAGCAAATCAACCAGGTGCAGATTTCTGATACCCTGGAAAAGTACCTCATCGAGCTGGTGTTTGCCACCCGCCGCCCGGCCGACTACGACCTGCCCGAGTTTGCCCAGGCCGTGCAGTTTGGCGCCAGCCCGCGGGCCAGCATCGCACTGCACCGCGCCTCCAAAGCCGTCGCCTACCTCGAAGGCCGCGACTACGTGCTGCCCGAAGACATCAAAGAAGTGGCCGCCGACGTGCTCAACCACCGCATCCTGCTCACCTACGAGGCCGAAGCCGACGGCATCCGCACCCAGGATTTGATTGACGCCATCCTGCGCAAAGTGCCCATCAGCTAGCCGCCGGGGGTGCCAGCCAGGCCGGTATTTCCGGTCCAATGCTTGGTTGTCAGTTATTAGTTGTCAGTTGTTCGTTGTCAGTTGTCAGTCTGGGCAGTTGTGAAACTGACAACTGACAACGAACAACTAAACGCTTCGCACAAAAAAGGCCGCCCACCGGGCGGCCTTTTTTGTGCGAAGCGCGGAAAATTACTCCACCACCACGCGCTTGACCACCAGCACGTCGGCGGTTTTGAGTTGCAGCGAATACACGCCCGCCGCGAGGCGGCTCACGTCGAAATCGGCGGTGCCACCGGCGGCGGGCAGGGCCAGCTGGCGCGTCTGCACCGTCTGGCCCAGGGCGTTCACGAGCGTGGCCGTGGCTGCGTGCAGGCGGCCGGCCGGCACGCTCAGCGTGAAGCGGCGCTGCGCGGGGTTGGGGTACAAGCCCACGGTGGCGGCCAGGGCCTCGTTGCGGGTGGCCGTCACCACGCGCAGTTGCAGGTTGTCGATGCCCAGGTCGTCGAGGCCAAAGTCCGACTTGGCCAAAAACCGGACAACCGAGGTGGCCGAAGTGCTGGCCAGGCTCACCGTTTGGGGCCCAAAAACGGCGCTTCTTCCGAGGCTCAGCACGGGCCTGGCGCCGAAGGAAGCGCCGCCGTTGGTGCTCAGAAATACCCTCAGCGAGTCATCCCCGGTGGGGTTGATGTAGTCGAAGCTCAGCGTCTTGTTGCCCGCACCGCCCAGGTTTACATACAGGTCCAGCGCGCCTTGCGACCGCGAAGCCGAACCAAACGTATGGAAGCGCGCCGAGTGATTGCCGAGGCTGGAGTGCGTGTTATACACACTATAAGCGGGGTCGGTGTCGGCGCCGAGGTCCTGCCAGCCGGCCGAGGCGCCGTCGTCGTCGCGGCGCCAGGAGGCGTTGCCAATGGCCGGGCTATTGCGCCAGTTCGCGGTGGGCAGGTCGCGGGTGCTCAGGCCGTTCACCCACGGGCCTTCGAAGCTTTCCGAATAAGGCAGCGCCGCGTAGGGCGCGGCCGGCGGCGTGCCGGTAGTCCGCGCGGCCCCCGTGAACAAGCTGCCCTTATAGCCGGTCGCGCACACGCTTTGCAGCGTGATGAAGTAGACGGTGCCGGGCTGAAGGCCGGTGATGGTAATGGGCGAAGTCGTAGAAACCGGCGTTACGGTTTGTGCCGGGCCGCCGTTGGTGTACGTCACCTCGTAGGTTGCAGTGGCCGCCCCGGGTCCAAACGTGATTTGAATCGACGTGTCGGTTGCGTTGATGCTGGGGTTGGTGAGCTCGCCGCAGTGCTCGCCGGGCACGAAACGGTAGGTGCGGCCAGCATCGGGCAGGCTCACTTTGTTGATGTCGTGAGAGTGAAGCCTATAGTTCTGGCTGATAAAAGTCGTCGTGCTCCAGGCGCTGGCGGCCGTTTCTTTGAGGGCCAGCGCAACTTCGTTATTATCCGTGCTGCTGCCCTTCAGGCCCACGTTGGGGAAGCGGTTGGCTGCGGCATTGGCCGAGGCAGTGGCCGGGCCGTACACAAACTCGATGTTGCCGCTCTGGTACAGCTTGGCCTGGAAGCTGAAATTGGCGTACTGCGAAGGCGCGCCGCCCGTGGGCTCCGCCTTGTCGCTCACGTTTTTCCACTGAATGGTGCACACCTGATTGGTGCCGGTACCCGTGGTTTGTACCCGGTACTCGGCGGTACCGGTGCCCTGCTTTAGGTCGAGGTTGAACGGCATAATCAGGTTAATATCGGCCGCGCCGGCACCGGAGCCCAGCGGGTCGACGCCCGCGCCGTTGTCGAAGTTCTCATAGAACAGGGTTGCCGTCGAAGGAGGAGTGGCGCCGAGCTTTATCAAGCCATTGGTGTTCAGGATGAACTGCGTGAAATCCTGCCCGTTGTAGTGGAAGGTAAAGCCAATGTTCTGAGCCGCCGAGTTCGCGTCGTCGGTGTTGGCGGTGGCAATGGCCCGGCCGCCGGTGCCGAGGTCGGTGTACGTGCCGGCCGTATTCGCCGGTTGGCCGAAGTAGTTCAGCTGGGCCTGGGCCGCAAAGGGCAGCAAAACCACCGGCAGCCACCGGGCGGCTTTTTTCAGTCGGGCATGTAAATATGTCAACATAAAGCAAGAGAAAAGTGGGAGAATATGAAGCGTGGTCGAAGGGGAAGATACGAAAAAATCGAGCCGGTTGCGGGCTCTTGATGAAGTTCGGTGCTGCAAACAAAGCCCAAAAATGACAGCCGCGCCTCGCCGCGCAGGCGCAATTTCGGCCCCGGCTTCAACCGCGAAGCGGGTACTCAATGCGCCACCGCCACGAGCGAGCGCAGCAAAGCCGCCGCATTTGCAGCCGCGTCGCAGCCAGCCACGGGCACGAAGGTGCGGGCCGGCTCGCCCGGCTGCTGGGCCAGGCCGTAGGTGTAGGTTTTGTCGTAATAATCAAGCACCAGCTCCACCATCAGCGGAAAATCCCCGGCTTCGACGGCCGCCAGGGCTTGCTTGGTGGCCAGGCCGCCCAGGCGTTTTTGCAGCCGCTCGATGGCCGCCGCCAGCTCCAGCGGGTTTTCGGCGCCGTACTCGGCGGCCAGCTTGGCCACGCGGGCGGCGCGCGGCACCTCCAGCACCCAACGCGGGGCCGCCCGCAGCTGCGCAAACAACGCGGGCGGAATCGTGAGCCGGCCAATCTGCCGGCTTTCGTCTTCCACCCACACGGGCGCATTGGCGGGCAGCGCGGCCAGGGCCTGCGCCAGGTTGTTCTCAAACTGCTCCTGCGTGGGCTGGGCCGGCTGCCCGATGGCCCCAAAAGCCGAGCCCTTGTGGTGGGCCAGCCCTTCGAGGTCGAGCACCGGCTGGGCGTGCGGGGCAGCGGCCAGCGCGTGCAGCACGTCGGTTTTGCCGCTGCCGGTGAGGCCGCCCAGCACGCGCCACGGCCGCGCCTGGTCAAACGAGGCCAGCACCGCCCGCCGGTAGTCCTTGTAGCCGTGGTCGAGCAAATGCACCTTGAAGCCGGCCAGCTCCAGCAGCCACAGCACGGCGCCGCTGCGCATGCCGCCGCGCCAGCAGTGCAGGCGCACCTCTTTGCCCGGCGCCAACTTCTTGGCCTGCTTCACCAAAGCCGACATTTTGGGTCCAAAAAACTCCAGCCCCAGGTGCACGGCCCGCTCCTGGCTCACCTGCTTGTACGTAGTGCCGATGCGCGCCCGTTCCTCGTCGGAGAACAGCGGCAGGTTGAGCGCGCCCGGCACGTGGCCCTGGGCAAACTCAATCGGCGCCCGCACGTCGAAAATCGGGTAGGGCAGGGCCTCAAATTCGGCCAAGGAGTGACGGGGCATATTTATGAAAGAGAACAACAAACTGAACGTCATGCAGAGCGCAGCGAAGCATCTTGCGTGGAGTAGTAACTCAATCGAGGCAACGAAGCGGGCAAGATGCTTCGCTGCGCTCTGCATGACGTTCTGCTACGACTTCAGCTGCCGCTTATACAACTGCACCGTGTTTTCCAGCCCAAGGTAAAGCGCATCGCACACCAGCGCGTGGCCGATGCTCACCTCGGCCAGCTCGGGCAGCTGCTGGTGCAGCCACGCCAAGTTGTCGAGGTCCAGGTCGTGGCCGGCGTTCACGCCCAGGCCGAGCTGGCCGGCGCGGGCAGCGGCGGCGCGGTAGGGCGCCACGGCGGCCTCGCGGTCGGCGAGGTAGTGCTGGGCGTAGGCTTCGGTATAAAGCTCGATGCGGTCGGTGCCAGTGCTGGCGGCCGCTTCCACAAGGGCCAATTTGGGGTCGAGGAAAATGCTCACGCGGCAGCCCAGGGCTTTCAGCTCCGCCACCACGTCGCGCAGGTACTGCTGGTGCGTCACCACGTCCCAGCCCGCGTTGGAGGTAATGGCGTCCGGCGCGTCGGGCACCAGCGTCACCTGCTCGGGGCGCACCTCGCGCACCAGGGCCAGAAAATCGGGCGTCGGGTTGCCTTCCACGTTCAGCTCCGTCGTCACGACGGCCTTCAAATCGCGCACGTCCTGGTAACGGATGTGGCGCTCGTCGGGCCGCGGGTGCACGGTAATGCCCTCGGCCCCAAAC
>CAXTCS010000058.1:0-19967 GCA_964242365.1 uncultured Hymenobacter sp.
GCCGTCGGCGATGGGCGCCGCCTGGGCCGCGGCCGGCAGCGTCGCCAGCGCGGCTTTCACCAGCTCCAAAAACCCGTTTATCGTGCCTCTGGCGTCGAGCAGCAGGTGCGGGCAGTGCTTGCCCGACCAGTGCTGGTGGGGCACGACGCTGGCCACCTTCAGGCCGAGGCGGCGCAGCAGCGCGGCCGTGAGCAGGGCGGCCCGCTGGTTGGCGGCGGGCTGGTCGATGCCGGCATTCTCACAAATCTCGATGCCGATGCTGCTGGCATTGCCCAGGGCGGTGCCGGCGTGCATGCCCTTTTCGTGCAGCGGCAGGTGCTGCACGCACTGCTCGTCGTCGACGGTGAAGTGCCACGACACCAGCCGCTGCTGGGCCTCGGCGCCTTTCATGTAGCGGGCGTGCATGAGGGCATTGGCCCCCCGGTCGGCGTTGGCGGTGTTGTGAATGGTGATGAACGTGGGCGTGAGGGGCCGGCCCGAGCGGTTGCGCGCCCCTTCTTTGATGAAGTCGGTTTTGAGATTGAGCCGTTCGGGCAGGGTTGGAGCAGGTGCCATGAGCAAAAACGGGTTAAAGGTGGAAATGGAAAGCCCGGCCCGATTGCCCACGACCTAACAGCCAGGCTCTGGGCCGGAAAAAGGGGCATTAAATGGCAGGCAATGACGCACGTCCGGCCTTTATCGCATTGATTTTCAGAAGAATCATCGCCTGACGACCGGAAGCGGAACTGCTGTTCAATACTAGCTTATTTGCCGCGCCGGGGCATCCGTGCCAGCACTGAATTTTCCTGGATTGGTTTTTTGGACTGCCCCAGCCGGGGCTCCGAGCCGGGAAGATGGCGGCAGGCTGGGCAGCGCCTGGTCTGGGTGTGGTGCGCGTTATCCTCGGCCAGAGAGCGGCGCGTGGTGGGAACGGGGCAAACCCGCAGGCAGGACCGGCAGGACCGGAAAAACCCACTAACCGGAAAAGCCAAAATTTTATCGAAAAAATGAATTCCGGTTTAACTTCATCGCCCAATATCTGCTCGCAGCTATAATTTGAAGCTGTTTAGGAAGTGAGCGGTGGAGCAATTTTACGCAGTAGCAGCACGGTAAAGGCCAGCCAATGCAGGGCCAGCCAGTTTTGCAGGCTGGTTTCGTAGCGCACGAGCAGGGCCTTGAAGCCGTCGAGCCAAGCATTCAGGCGCTCAATGACCAGCCGACGGCGGTAGAGCGCGGGGTCCAGCGGGGTGTCGTCGTCGGTCTGCCAGTCGGCCGAGCGTCGGTTGCGCGGGACGTTGGCCTCGATGCTGCGGCGCGCGCAAGCCTGCCGCAAAGCGGCGACATCAAAGGCTTTGTCAGCATTCAGAAATAAGCCTTCCAGGCGCAGCTCGGCGGCTTCGAGCAGGTCGCACAATTCGGCAAAGACCCGCTCCAACTCAAACGTGTCGTGCTGGTTGCCGGCTTGGGGCGTCGCCACGGCCAGCGGCAGGCCCTGGGTGTCGGCCAGAAACAGGGCGTTGGTGGTGCGGCCCGCTTTGCGGCCCTGGTAGCCGATGGCCGCCCCGCCGTTCTTGGCCAGTGTGTGGCTGCCATCGAGTTGGACACTGGACAAATCAAGGGCGCGCCGATGCAGGCGCAAGCTGGTGAGCCACAACTTTTTCCAGGCGCCTTGCTTGCCCCAGGCGTTGAAGTGGTAGTACACGCCCTGCCAGTTCAGCGGCGGCCCGCTAAACAAGGCCTTGACGGGCAGCCAGCGCCACTGGCAGCCGGTTTTGAGCTTGTAGCAAATGGCCCCACCACCTCTGCCGGGTCGGTGGCTGGTCGGCGGCCTCCCGTCCGGGCAGGCAAATGGGGCAGTATCCAGCGGGTAATCATATCTTTGGGCAGGACTTCCATAAGGGAGGGAAAGGAGATGGGTCGCACCTCAAATTTCCCGCTTTTGTGGGAGTCTTTTGCGTTTTGCCGCTACCTGGCTGGTTACTTCCTAAACAGGTTCCGTAGCAAGAACGTGCTTTCTACGCTCTGTGCTGCCTTAATGGCGACTGCCTTAAAAGCTAATTGGCTTAATAGATTGCTTTATGACGACAACATTCCACTGAGTGGCCGATGTTATATCCACAATCCATTAGGATTGGCCGTCGTAATGGGCGTAGCTGTATACCAAGTATTGGTGTCGGTCGCAAAATACCGCCATCCGGTCGGGTCAACATTGTTGGCTGCCAAATCAACAATATCCGGGCGCGATGCTAGTAGCCCGCGCCCATCGCCTACCGGCTGAAACACAACTTTCGAGAAAGCCAGGTTATAAGTGTCTTGCGTGATGGGCTGCCCACTATTTGGAGCGATACCAGCCCGGAGATAGACGTTAATTGCCCAAATAGCTCCGTTTGCATTGTTTGGGTCGTCACTGACGGATGATACAATAGCTTCGTAGGTGATATTATTACCGCTGGAGGTGCCCATCATCTGAATGGAGCTGCCTACTAGTACCCTCGTGAGGCTTCGACTGCTGATGTGGAGGGAAGAACTGCCGCCTTGGGTAATAATGCCGGTTACGGGTGAGAAGAATGCGCCGCTGATAGTGCCCGCTTTGACGCACCTAACGGTGCTATAGAAGGTTTCCGGCGAGAAGGTTCGATTGGCGGGAGGGTTGGGACGGGGTGAGCTAAAGTTCGTGACGGTACCAGGACGCGTAGCGCAGTGCAACACATCGCCCACCCACCACAAGTAATTAGGGTCATCGCTGACCCGTGCCCATTCGAGGAACCAAGCTTGGTGCCGGTTACCCGCAAAAAAGCCAAGAGGCACGGCGGGTGCGCCCGGCTTATTTGCCCGCACGATGTCACCGGCTGTAGGCCGCAGCAAGGCATTGGCTTCCATCAATTCAAAGGTGAAGTCCTGCCCAATGTTCCTACTCCAACCGATGTGTACCAGGGTTTCTGGCGGGTAGTTCGACTGGCTGAGGTGCATCGAATAAGGCTGGCTCAACGTATTGAATGCCAGACCACCATAGGCACTGTTAACGACATTGCTCGTTATCAGTAAATAAGGACTGACAACCTTGCTGATGCGGTCGCCCACTATGGAAGCGGCGATATCGCTATTGACAGCGGGGCCGTTGTTCGTGAAGCGTCCCGTTGCGCGGGTACGCCCGTTAATACGGCTGATTAGCTGCGCGTCACCATCTTCTTCGTAACAGCCGTACACCACAGAAGCACTGTTATTGCTGTCAACAACCAAGTGTCCCTGGGGATTAGCGTTGCCATGGCCCCCAAAGTCTTGAATGCCTAAAAAAGAGGTGTCGTAAAGCCCCCACCGGCAATCACGGCTGTCGCGGCCGAGAAAAAGAATCTGGTTGGCATCGTAAATCAGGTTTTTAGTACCCGCCACGAGTGGGTCGGTCCCGCCTACGTAAAAAGAAGCTCCGCCGCAACTGGCTCCCCCGCAGGAATCTAACCGGCACCGTGAGGCGTTCCAACCAATCGGACTTATGAGGTTTGTTTTATAGCTTATATTGCCGCCAAACCACCACCCGTGTCCTTTCCACTGCTGGGAAACAACATTAGTGAAGTGCCACACAGCATTAACTCGAATACCCGTATAAGGATTGTAGTCGTCGGGGTTATTGGATGGATTAGTGCTTTCGGGAACCCATCGACTGTCAATGCCTAGCATGCCATCAAAGACCATGTTGCGTATCTCGGCCGTGCCACGCCCAGTATCGGCCCTTAGCCACAGAAAAGCACGAGGCCGCCCGTATGAGTCATTTCCTAGATTAGCGCCGTTCAAGCAGACATGATGAGTAACGCCCGACGAGCAAATCATACTTATTTCCCGATAGCCCATTTCAATGGCACCAGTCCAAATATAAGTGCCATTAGGCCACTCCGTGACAGCAGCCGATGGGCTATCTGGATATACACTAGTGCCAACAACATGCACATTCATATTGGGCGGCTCGGGTACGGCTAACAGGAATTTATTCCATGCTGTATCACATGGCAGGCTCGGTGTGATGCCAAACCACTCCATTTTGATGGGGCCTTGGTACTGCCGAGCGAAATACTGTGTACCGTATTTAATTAGGAGAATATTGTCCACAACACTAGTGGAAGTCAGTGCCCGGCCATTAAAGTCCGTTGTAGTCGGTTTAAAAATCAGTAACTCTTGGGTGTACGTATCGGCAATGTTTGACAGGGTGCCGTCGGGGTTGGTATAAGGTATGGCTCCTGAATTTACCACATCTTTCAAAAGTACTGGAGGCGTATAGGGCATGATGAAGTATTTTTTTGGTGGGTAAATGGACCGAGTACTACCCCTGCACACGCGACAGGCGTACAATATAGTTAGGTAAAGTTATGCTTCCGTATTTTTGTTAATAGCAAAGGGAAGCAACGAATTATCCATCCACTTGTTGGCAGGAAAGGCAGGGACAAGTAGGGACAATGCCAAGAGGGTGGGGCTTTGAGCTATTGAAGCTGGTTAGGAATTCGACTTTTTACCGTTTGTCATCCTTATCTGGCGTCCGCTTGCGAAGGACCTTCTCACGACTGCTCCTGTTGACCTTATTCCAGATTGCGCGGGCTCGATAAGGTACTTCGCAAGCGGACGCCAGATAAGACAGCCTTATTTGAATTACTAAACAACTTCTTCTTTATATCATCTACTTAACAACCTCGGCTTTAAGCCGGGTTTTCCGGCCCTCCGCCCTCCGGTGCCGCCCGCGACGGTTTGGCGCGCCTGAACACCCACGCCATCGCCCTGAAGATTCCGGTGCGCCTGCTCTCCAAACAAGGGAAGGGCCGGTTGACGTAGGCGACCAACATTCTGAATCCCAACTACCTCACCGGCGTGTGGGCATCGGCCAACCGCTGCTCGCTGCGCACCATTCACGTCGACGGCTCGGAGACGTACTCGGGCAATTTCACCCAGGTGCCGCGCCAACGGCGGAAGGGCAGGCGCTGATTGAAAGCTCGCTGCGAACCGCGCCCTACTTCGATTCAGCGCTGGAAACGGAGGGCAAGAAGCTGCTGGCCGTGCGCTGAGCGGCGGCTGGCCGACCCGAAATCGGCGCTATTTATCTGGCCTGCACGATGCCAGGGCAAACCGGGGCTAATCAACAAAAAAACCCTCACCGCGCGCTGCGATGAGGGTTTTTGTGAGGCGTATTGGGCTCGAACCAACGACCTCCACCGTGTCAGGGTGGCGCTCTGAACCAACTGAGCTAACACCCCGGAAATGCGGCCCCGCTGCTGCGCGGCCGCCCCAAAGGTACTACGGCGCCGTGTGGGATGCAGTGGCAACGGCTGTTTTTTTTGGTCCGCGCCTCGGGTCAGGCAACCTTCTGGCCCCGGAAAAGTATAGGGGCAAACGGGAATAATAACCTTCCCGGGCCGTTGGCTCCATTTTCCATCTTATTTTATTCATGAAAAAGACTGTTCTGTTTTTATTATTAGCTATGGCATCGGTGCCGGCCGTGTTTGGCCAGGCCCGCCCCGGCGGCGCCACCACTTCGAAAGACTACACCGGCGGCGCCGTGACCGATTCGCGCAACACGGGCTTTGGGGTGAAGGGCGGCTACAACCTGTCGAACTTTTACGGCAGCGGCAAGGACGTTTTTCCCGGCGGCCGCAACAGCCTCAACACCTTCCACGCCGGGGTGTACGGCCAGTTTGGCTTCAACGATTTCTCGTCGGTGCAGGTCGAGCTGCTGTATTCGCGCAAGGGCATCCGGTCGAACACCGGCGCGGGCGACTTCGACCGGCGCCTCGACTACCTGTCGCTGCCCGTGCTGTACGTGGGCAACCTCACGCGTGATTTCAGCTTCCACGTGGGGCCCGAAATCTCCCTGCTCACCAAGGTCAAATCCAATGGCAACGACCAGGACCTGGAGGCGAACGGCTACAACAGCGTCGATTTTAGCGGCGTGGCCGGGCTGGAATACCGGATTGGCCCGGCCCGCGTGGGCGCCCGCTACGACCTCGGCCTGGGCCGGGTGGGCAAAGACGGCACCAAGTTCACCAGCAGCATCGCGGCGGCCAATGGCAGCGATACGAGCGTGCACAACCAGACTTTTCAGGTGTACGTCGGCATTGGCCTGACCCAGTAGCCGCGCCGCACGGCACCCAAGCATCGAAAAAAGGAGGCCCAAAAGGCCTCTTTTTTTTGTGCCCGTTGCCCGTGGTGCCACAATTGGCCCCGGCGGGCCAAACCCCGCCGGCCCCGATGCGGTATTACCCGCACCGGGACTTGGTTTTTCACTTTTGCATGATGATGGTTATGACTAGGCATTGGAACAAGCTGTTACTGGGGCTGCTGCTGGCCGGGGCGGCCACGCCGGCGGCCCGCGCGCAGGGCGGCGAATTGTCGTCGAAAGCCTACGCCAGCGGCGAAAGCGGCAGCGAGTCGCGCAACACCGGCTTCGGCATCAAGGGCGGCTACAACGTGTCGAGCCTCAACGGCAGCGGCGCCAACATTTTCCCCAACAGCAACTCGCTCAGCGCTTTCAATGCCGGGGTGTATGGCCAGGTGGGCTTCAATAACTTTGCCTCGGTGCAGGTCGAGCTGCTGTACATCCGCAAGGGGTTTGGCACCGACCAAACCACCGTGACCACCGCCGGCACCACCGCCACGTACGCGGCCCGCGACAACCGCCTCGATTACCTGGAGCTGCCGGTGCTTTTCGTCGGCAACCTCACCGAAACGCTCAGCTTCCACCTCGGCCCGCAGGTGTCGCTGCTCACGAAGGTAAAAAGCGGCCCCGACGACCTCGACCTCAGCGCCAACGGCTACCGCAGCCTCGACTACGGCGCCGTGGGCGGCGTGGAGGCCCGCCTCGGCCCCGCCCGGCTCGGCGTGCGCTACGACCTGGGGCTGGGCAAAATCTACAAGGACGGCACGGTGGTGAAGTACAACAACACCGCCCTTTTTGCCAACGGCATCACCAACAGCAACATCCACAACCAGAGCTTCCAGGTGTACCTCGGCCTCGGCTTCCGGAAGTAGTCCCGCCTTTTCGCATTCGCCATAAGGCCGTCGGCGAGGCCCTTTTTGGGGCCGGCCGGGCCGTTTTCCTGCTGCCATGCTTCCTCCGCCTGCTTCCGACCTGGCCGCCCTGTTTCAGGCGCGGGAGCTGCTGGTGGGCCGGGGCCTGGCCGTGCTGGCCGCCTGGGCCTTGCTCAACCTGATTGGCAGCGGCTTTTTTCTGACCCGCGCCGACCGCCGCTACCCTCCCTATTATTTCCACGGCCTGAACGTGGGCTGGGGCGCCGTGAACGCGGCCCTCACGTGCTGGGGCATTCTGCACCTGCACTTTGTGGCGCCCGCCGGCCTGCGGCCGGCCGGGCTGTTTGCCACGCAGCTCTACAACGAAAACCTGTTTTTGCTCAATGCCGGGCTGGATGCGGCGTACGTCATGACCGGGTTTTACCTGCGGGCGCAGGCGGCGGTTCCCGGCCAGGACAACCCCGCCCGGTTATTGGGCTTTGGCCGCTCGCTGTGGGTGCAGGGCGGCTTTTTGCTGGTTTTTGATGCCCTGATGTGGAGCCTGCTGCACGGCCAGGGCCAGCAGCTGCTGGCGCTACTGGCCTGAAAATCAAGATGCGGGGCTTAGTTATCCACCGGCTTTATCCTGACCCAAATAAAATCGTCGAGCACCGGGTGCACCTCCGTCACCTCGAAGCGGCGGCCGGGCATGATGGCGCCGGTTGTCGGCTTGTTTTCCCAGCCTTTCACCTCGTCGTAGGTGATGTAGCCAGCGCGCAGGTTCACCTTTGCCGTGGAAGTAATCCGCGTGCCCGGCGCTGGCATGTCCTGCTGGCTGCCGCTGGCTTTGTTGAAATACCGGCTTTCCCACCCGCTGTCGCCGCGAACGCCGTAGTACGCCCACCCTTCTTGCGTGCCATTTTTTGGCGAGGCAACTGCCGGTTTCTTTGCCGCTACCCGCTTCTTCAGGAAGTGCGCCTCCTGCGGGCCCGGCTTCGGCACTGGCAACGCCGGCCTGGGTTTATAATCATCGCGGAAAGTCGGCAAGGTGGGGACAGCTACCTTATAATCAGTATACTCGACGGCGGCATTCGCTTTGTTTCTCTTGGCTTCGAGCTCCAGCTGCAAGGCCAGCGCGTCGGTTTTGCGGCGCTCCAGCTCCTGCTCCTTGGCCCGTATCTCGCCGTTGAGCGCCTGGAGCCGCTGGGTTGCGGTCTTGGCGGCTTTTTCCAGCTTCTGAAGCGCCAAAAAGCTGCCCAGCAAAGAGGCCACGATGATGGCAAGCCCCACCATGCTAATCGTCGCGGCTTTCTTCGACACCCGGCTCAGGTGCTCCAGCTCATCAGTGGGAGTCATCGGGCGTAGCGCTGAGGCCGTTGGACAATATAATCTTCAGCATTTGCATCGACTCGGCCCACATCCGGATGACCTGGCTGGTGCTAAACGTAATCAGCCCCGTGGAGCCAAAGAACAGCCCCAGCTCCCGGGTTTCGAGCTTATTCTCGGCAAACAGCCGCACCCCAATCGCCAGAATAACGATAATCGACAGGCAGTTGACGGCCATAAATACCTGCCTTTCGCGCTCAAAAAGCCGCGTGACCCGCTCTATGGCCGCCACCGGGTCGGTTTGCATCAGGTTTGCGGAAGGAGCCATAGCAGAAAGAGGTTGGGAACGCGCGAAGCAATTTACTAATTATTACTATATTATGTAAAAACTATTTAAAAAGAAGCCGTTTTTTGCCGCCTTGGCGCGGTTCGCCGTGCCGGAGCCCTGGCATTGCCTCCGTAATCTGTTGGTTGAAGGCGGGACCCGCCCCGCGTCTCTACCCCCTAATTCAGCATCAGCCCCTGGGCCGTGAACCGCCGGTAGATGCCGGCCAGAATCTCGCTTTTGGTGAGCTGCTCGTGGCGGATGTTGGTAATCCAGAACAGCACTTTGAGCTCGTAAACCTGGCCGTTGATGCTGCTGAGCAGGATTTCGGGCGGCAGGCTGTGCATGGTGTAGGGGCTGCCGCCGATTTCGGCCTGGATGAGCTCGCGGGCGGTGGCCAGGTCGGTTTGCAGGTCGTCGGGGCCGGGGGCGAGCCGGAGCACCAAATCGACCCGGATGTGGTCGTTGGTGCGCGTCCAGTTGATGACGTGGTTGGAGAGCAAATCGCCGTTGGGCACGATGATTTCGGAGCCCGTGAGCGAGGTGAGCTTGCTGGACCGGATGCCGATGTCTTGCACCCGCCCCGACCGGCCGGCCACCTCGATGAAGTCGCCGACGTGAAAAGGGCGCTCAAAAATGAGGATAACGCCCGACACCAGGTTGTTGACGATGCTTTGCAGGCCCAGGCCGATGCCCACGCTCAGGGCGCCGAACACGATGGCGATTTTGCTCAGGGGCAGGCCCGTGGCGGCGGTGGCCAGCGCAAAGCCCACCAGCACCAGCAGCAGCCGCAGGCCCACCAGCCACGAGCCCCGGTGTCGCGCCTCGGCGCTGTCGGCCTCGCCCACATCGCCAAAAAAGTAGCCGATGTACCGCTGCAACTGCGCCGAAACGAAGAGAATGAAGAAGAACAGCAGGATGTTGCCGAGCGTGAACGGGGTGCTGCCCAGCGTGTGCGGGGTGGTGAGCAGCTGCTCCAGGGCGGTGTAGAGGGCGGTGTGCAGGTTGAGGTTGGAGGTGAACACCAGCAGCCACAGCGCCCCGGCCACGCCCGTGAGCAGGCGCAGCAACCGGGCTTCAATCTTATCAAAATCGAAGGTGGCCGCGCCGCCCGCCGCCGTGCGGCTGCCCAAAATCTGGAGGTGAAAGGCTTCGGTGAACAACTCGACGAACACGGCCAGCCCGATGCCCTGCGTGAGCCCGAAAATGGCCGCCGTGCTGAACATCTTGGCCAGGCTCAGCCGCCCAAACACGTTGCAGACCGCCGCCGCCACGTTCAGCCCGACAAACAGCCCGGTGATGGGCACCAGAAACCGGAGCTGGGCCATCGTTTCGCGCAGGCGCAGCAGCAACAGCCCGCCCAGGCCGACGGCCAGCCCGTTGAGCAGCAGCAAGCTCCAGCGCGCGCCGAGCCCGGTGGCCGTGTTGGCGTTGGTGATGGCCATGAGCACGAAAAACGCCACCAGCCCCAGCCAGTACCGAAACAGGGGCCGCGCCCAGCTGCGCACAAACACGGCCGTGAGCGCCAGCAGCAGCAGGGCTTGCAGCAGCGCCAGGTACACGGGCGGCGGGTGCAGCTCGAGGGCCGGGGCCAGGCTGAACACCACCACGCCCGTGGCCGCCACCGGCCCCGGCCGCAGGTAGCGAAACGGCATTTCGAGGTCGAGGGTGTGGGCGCGCACCCGGCGGTAGTTGAAGGCCACCCAGCCGTAGAACACCAGCCCGATGAGGGCCATGAAGACCCAGTTGTCCCAGTTGTTGGCGAAGTAGAAGTCGATGATTTCGCGCTGGTCGGCGGCGGCGTGCGCGGCGTCGGGGTCGGCGGGCGGGGCCGGGGCCGCGCGCACCGCCCACAGCGGCGGGTAGGCGGCCTCGATGGTGGTGCGGCCGAAGCGGCGCAGCTGGTCGCCCACGGCGTCTTGCAGCTCCAGGGTTTGGATGTAGCTGGCGGCCACCTGGGTTTGCAGCTGCCGGGTGCGGGCAAACCGCTTAGCGAGCAGCGCCCCGATGCGCTGCTGCCGCACTTGCAGCGCCGAGTCGGCTTGGGCCAGCGCCCGGGCCGCCGCGTCGGACCGGGGCGGGCCGGTGGGCCGGTGGGCCAGGCCGGCCAGCCGGGCCTGCATGGCTTCGAGCTGCTCGTGGGCGCGACCCAGCGCCGTGCGCCACTCGCCCAGCTGCTCCTGAATGTTGACGAGCATGAGCTGGCACATTTGCAGCTGCTTGATGTCGACGACCTGCCCGGTTTCTTCCACGCTGTGCCGGATGGCGTGCAGGTTGTGGTCGATGTCGGGCAGCTCGTCGGTCACTTCCCGCGAATCGAACACGCCGCGCACCTGCCCCGAAATGCCGCTGAGCGTGGTGTAGGCCACTTCGAGCCGGTGCGATTCGTCGTGCGCTACGGTGTCTTTGGCCACGGGGGGCGGGCCGGCGGTGCGGGGCTGGGCCGTGGCGGCGGCCGTCGCAATCAGGAGCAGGCCCAGCAGCGGCCCAAGGCCGGTGAGGCGGCTTCGGGCCGCCGTTGCTTGTTTTTTGTTAAGCCGCGATAATTTCTGCTTCGCAATAGTCAGCACACAATCCAAAAATACCATAATCAATAATTAAGACCGGGAATTTACGCCCTGGGGCCTGAACGAGCGGGGCGCCCGCGCCTATTTCTGCCCGCCGCGGATGCAACGCCCGCGTGCCGTCGCTGTCTGTACCTTCTTATGATTCGAATTTTTCTGGCCCTGCTCCTGGTGGCCGGCCTGGCCCGCCCGGCGGCCGCGCAATCGCTTTACATGCCGCGCGATATCCGGCAGGCATTTGCCAAGGGCACCCGCGCCCCCGACGGCCGCCCCGGCCCCAACTACTGGCAAAACCGCGCCCGCTACGACATCACGGTGCAGGCCGCGCCGCCGGCCCGCGACATTCGCGGCCGCGAGCGGATTACGTACTTCAATAACAGCCCCGACACGCTCAAAAGCCTCGTTCTCCGGCTCATTCAGAATATTCATCAGCCCGGCGTGACCCGCGACGGCGACGCCTCGGCCGAGTACCTGACCAGTGGGCTGGAAATCGACACTTTTTCGGTGGCCGGCCAGGTGCGGCCCTACGCTGGGCGGGGCGGCGCTACGGCCCAAACCGTGGCCTTGCCCCGGCCACTGGCGCCCCACGATTCGGTGCGGCTGGCCTTTGCCTGGCACTTTCCGATTTCCCTCGAAAGCGGCCGCGAAGGGTTGATTGACCCCACCACGTACTTTCTGGCCTACTTCTACCCGCGCGTGGCCGTGTACGACGACTACAACGGCTGGGACCGGCTGCCGTTTGTGGACAGCAAGGAGTTTTACAACGATTTCAACGACTACACCCTGCGCGTGCGCGTGCCGGCCAACTACCTGGTGTGGGCCACGGGCACCTTGCAAAACCCGCAGCAGGTGCTTCAGCCCGCTTTTGCCAAGCGCCTGAAGCAGTCGATGACCAGCGACGCCGTGGTGCACGTGGCCACCGCCGCCGACCTGGCCAAAAACAACATCACCGCCCAGCAGCCGCTGAATACCTGGGTGTGGACGGCCCGCGACATTTCGGACGTGACCCTGGGCCTGAGCAACCATTACGTGTGGGACGCCGCCAGCGTGGTGGTCGATGCCGCCGCCAAGCGCCGGGCCAGCGTGCAGGCCGCCTTCGCCGACTCGACGGCCGATTTTCATCAGTCGGTGAAGAACAGCCAGAACGCGCTGGGCTGGTTTTCGAACCCCAACAACTGGCCCGGCGTGGCGTACCCCTTCCCCAAAATGACGGTTTTTCAGGGCTTCGCCGACATGGAATACCCGATGATGGTGAACGACAGCCCGCAAAAAGACCTTCAGTTTGCCCAGCTGGTGCAGGACCACGAAATTGCCCACACGTACTTCCCGTTCTACATGGGCATCAACGAAAGCCGCTACGCTTTCATGGACGAAGGCTGGGCCACCACGCTGGAGCTGCTCATCGGCCGCAGCGAAAACGGCGTGCCCGCGGCCGACGAATTCTACAAGAAATTTCGGGTAAACCGCTGGATTCACGACGCCGCCACGGCCGAAGATTTGCCCATCATCACGCCCAGCAGCGAGCTGCGCGCCGGCTACGGCAACAACGCCTACGGCAAGCCTTCGCTCAGCTACCTGGCCTTGAAAGACCTGCTTGGCGATGCCCTTTTCAAGAAATGCCTGCACACCTACATGGACCGCTGGCACGGCAAGCACCCCATTCCGTGGGATTATTTCAACTCGATGAGCAGCGCCGCCGGCCAGGATTTGAGCTGGTTTTTCAACAACTGGTTTTTCACGAATAACTACATCGACCTGGCCGTGGCGCCCGTCGCGGGCACCACCATCACCGTGCAAAACATCGGCGGCTTTGCCGTGCCCTTCGACGTGGCCGTGACCTATGCCGACGGCCGCCAGGCCACGCTGCACCAGTCGCCGGCCGTGTGGCAAGCCAACCCCAAGCAGGCCACCATCACGGTGCCGCAAGCGGTGAAATCGGTGCGGCTGCTGGGCGGGATTTTCATGGATGCGAACGAGCAGGACAACAGCTGGGGGCGGTAATCTCGGGCATGCACCAGTCACATTTCCCCACCGTAAGGGCCAAAATAGCCTGCTAAAAAGCAGGCTATTTTGGCCCTTAACGACTCGTTAAAACTTGTCCGGATCCCCTCTCCGCAGGTCAGGGGGTGAGGTCCCGCCGCAGCTTCTTCAGCTGCTGGCGCACTTCCTTCACCCGGTCGTCGAAGCCGTCGGGGTCGTAGCTGACGGCTTCCACGTCGAGTTGGTCGAGCAGGTCCATCAGGGCGTTGGCGTGGTCGGTGCGGGTGCCGGCGGGGATGGTCACGAAGGTCATTTCGGACCACAGCAGGGCCAGCAGGCGCAGGCCGGTTTCGTCGCGCATCTGCATTTCCAGCACCAAGCTGGAGTTGTCGAAGTGGATGAGCTGGCTGGAAATACGCACCTGCACGCCCTGCCGCGCCGGCTTGAGGTAGCTGATGTGGTGCTTGGTGATGACCCAGGCGGCGTGCTGCTCGCGGGCCAGCTCGCCCATGTTCAGGGCGTAATGCGCGGCGGTGTGGTCTTCGCGGGCGTTGAGGAAGTAGTCGAGGTAGCGGGCGTTGTTGAGGTGGCCCAGCATGTCGCAGTCCTGGAAGTGGACGCGGTGGGTGGATTCGGGCGTTTGGACGAGGGCGGGCATGAAAAGCAGGCGTGGCGAAAGGGCAAAGGTCGGGCAAAAAGAACGTCATGCAGAGCGCAGCGAAGCATCTTGCCCGCATCGTTCAACGATTGAGTTACTGCTGCACGCAAGATGCTTCGCTGCGCTCTGCATGACGTTCTTTTGGCTCCGTCTTTCTGCCTACTCATTCACAAAAACTACTCGGCACGCCTAACACTTCGCGAAAAATTTCCTACCTTTTCCCCTCCAAAATTCCCGCCCCATGTTCACGCTTACGCCCGACCGTTCCGCCGTTCTCCAGGCCCTGGCCGACACCTTTATTCCGGCCCTGCCCGACGGCAGCCCGCCCGGCTCGGCGGGCCTGAACCTGGAGAAATTGCAGGACGCCATCCGGGAGCAGCCGGGGGGCGCGCAGGTTGAATTCGGCAAATTGCTGGACCTGCTCGAAAAGCCGCTGCTGGGCCTCACCTGGTTTGGGCCACTGAAGCCCTTCCGCCGGCTGGAGCCGGCCCAGCGCGAGCAGCTGCTGCAAAGCTGGGCCGCTTCGAACGTGCCGCAGCTGCGCAAGGGCTTTCAGGCGCTGCGCAAGCTGTGCACGCTGCTGTACTACGGCGGCAGCATGGCCGACGTGCCGGCCGCCTGGGGCCGCCTGGGCTACCCCGGCCCCGACGAGCGGCCCGTGGACACGCCCAAGCCCATCAAAACCCTGCGCCCGACCCAGGACACGACCTACGAATGCGACGTGCTGGTGATTGGCAGCGGGGCGGGCGGCGGCGTGGTGGCCGGCGAGCTGGCCCAGGCGGGGCACGACGTGCTGGTGCTCGAAAAAGGCCCTTATTGCCACGGCTGCGACTTTACGCAGCGCGAAGTGGACATGCTCGGCAAGCTCTACGACGCCAAAGGCACGCTGAGCACCCAGGACGGCAGCATCGGCATTCTGGCCGGCGCCTGCCTGGGCGGCGGCACCACCGTGAACTGGGCCGGCGCCTTCCATACCCCCGATTACGTGCTCCAGGAGTGGGCCCGCGAGCACGACGCGCCCCAGTTCACGACCTCCGAATTTAAGGAAAGCCTCAACGCCGTGACCCGCGCCATCGGCGTGAACACCAACTACGCCCGCCACAACGGCCAGAACCAGGCCCTCTGGGACGGCTCGACCAAGCTGGGCCAGGAAGTGAAGCTGATTCCGCGCAACGAAAAGGGCCTGACGGATTCGGACACGCACTTTCGCAGCCTCGGCTACAGTACGCTGGGCGATGCCCACGGCATCAAGCAAGGCACGCTGAACACGTATTTGCTCACCGCTTTTGAGCACGGGGCCCGCATTCTGGCCGATACCAAAGTAGCCCGCGTGACCATCGCCCACGGCCGCGCCACCGGGGCCGAAGCCCAGCACACGACCCCGGACGGCCGCACGGTGCGCATCACCGTGAAGGCGCGGCGCGTGGTGGTGGCCGGCGGGGCCATCCAGACGCCCGCGCTGCTGCTGCGCTCGGGCCTGAAGCACCCCCACCTGGGCCAGCACTTGCACCTGCACCCCACCGTGGTGGTGGGCGCCCGCTACCCGCACGCCATGCACTCGTGGCACGGCCCCAGCATGAGCGTGGTCAACGACACGTACACCCAGCTGCACGGCACCAATTTCGGGGCCAAGCTGGAAACGCCGCCCACCCACCCCGGCCTGCTGAGCACGGTGCTGCCCTGGCTTTCGGGCCGCCAGCACCACGAGCTGCTGCGCGACGCCGACCGCCTCGGCTCGTTCATCGTGCTCACCCGCGACCGCGACGGCGGCCGCGTGAGCATCGACAAGCACGGTGCGCCGCTGATTGATTACGTGCTGTCGGATTTTGACCGGGCCCACATGCTGGAGGGCGTGCGCGCCGCCGCGCAGATTCACGTGGCGGCCGGGGCCGAAACGGTGTATTTGCCCCACAACACGCTGCCCACGCTGCACGCCAAAAACGGCGTTTTGCACAACCCCGACGTGCTCGACAAGCTGCCGCACCTGAGCTGGAAGCCCAACCAGTTTGGCCTCTACAGCGCCCACCAAATGAGCACCTGCCGCATGGGCGGCCACGCGGCCACGCACCCGCTCCGGCCCAGCGGCGAAACGGTGGAGGTCCAAAACCTCTTCGTGGCCGACGGCTCGGCCTTTCCTGCGTGCAGCGGCGTCAATCCCATGCTCACCATCATGGCGCTGGCGCACTTCACGGCCCAGGGCCTCAAAGCCAGCCGGGCGGCCGAACCGCAGCGCCTGGCGGTGGCCGGCTGATGGTTGGCCGATGAAGCACCCGTCGCTGCTCCCAACTTCGGCCCGCTTTTTTGCCTTGGCGTGTACCCGGTCGCGGTTTTTGCGTACTCGTTGCAGTATCGCCATTTCCGCTTCCGCGCCTATGCGTTTTTCTCGTCTTTTGGTGCTGTTGTTGCCGCTGAGCGCAACGGTGGCCGGCTGCTCCGTCTTCCATCGCCACAAACCGGCCCCCGTGGTCGAAACCGTGCGCACGTCCGCCTCGCCCACGCCGCCCACCGCCGCCCGCGACCTGGCCGACGTGATGGCCACCGACCTCAAGCTCACGCCCGAGCAAACGGTGAAAGTCCGCACCATCCTCAACGGCACCGTGGAGCAGGCCAACGCGGCCAAGGGCAAGTACCCGCCGCAATCGCCCCAGCTGCTGGCCGAGCTCAAGCGCATCAACATAACTTCTCAGCAGGAGCTACAGCAGGTTTTGGGGCCCGCCAAATTCAAGCAGCTGCAAGCCAACCAGCGCAAAATGGCCGCCGAGATGCAGCAACGGCAGAAGTAGAGACGCCTACTTGCGTCGCTACTGCTAAAAATCTGACAAAGTATCCGGCTGCGGAGCCAGCTGCAACGGGCTCACATCGGTGTCGTCGTACACGTTGGCCAGGGGCAGGCGCAGGTTCAAGTCCGGGATTTCGAGCACGTCGGCCGGGTCGCTCAGCACCGTGTAAATCCATTGCCCGGCCTCGTCGCGCCGGAACCACTGCAGCACCCAGGCCGTCTGCGACACCAAAACGTAGTGGCGCAGCGAAGGCAGCTTTGTGTATTGTTTGAATTGCCGGCTGCGGGCGGACCCGGCCGTGGAGGGCGAAAGCACCTCCACGATGAGCACGGGCCGGCGCACCAGATACGGGTCGCGCCGGTCGTCCGGGTCGCAGCTCACCACCACGTCGGGGTAGGTATAGTGAAAGTTCTCTTTAACTTCAGTCAATACACCTTTGCTGAATGACCGGCACCCTTTTTCCCGAACTGCCTTCCGCATGCTGAGTGCGATATTTTGCGTTATCAGGCTATGCGAAATCGTAACCCCAGTGACTTCCAGGATGTTGCCATCGATGTATTCGTGGCGCATTTCACTTTGCTTCTCCAGGTCGAAATATTCCGCGAAACTGTAGCGGCGTGGCGTTTCAGACTGTCCCATTACGCGGAGAAAAAAGTACGTGTGAAAACTGCTATCCTATAAGCCTCATCTGAAGTTATCCAGCGACTTCAGCAGTTTTTACTCCGCGTCCCTACAAATACTTCACCAGCAGCCCAATCAACTTTTGCACCTTGCCGGTGTACGGCGGGTACATGGCCTTGATGCCGGTGAAGCCCACGCGCTGCCGCATCACGCCCTTCTCGTTGCTGAAGGCCAGGAAGCCCGAATGGCCGTGGGCCTTGCCGAGGCCGCTGTTGCCCACGCCGCCGGTGGGCAGCTCGGGGTGGGCGAAGTGCAGCACGGTTTCGTTGACGCCCGCGCCGCCGGCCGAGACGTTTTCGAGCAGGTAGCGGCGGTTTTCGGCGCTGGTGGTGAACACGTACTGAGCCAGCGGCTTGAGGCGGGCGTTGATGTAATCGGTGGTTTCGTCAAGGTTTTTGAAGGTGAGCACGGGCAGCAGCGGGCCAAAAATCTCCTCTTCCAGCACGCGGGCCGTGGCCGGCACGTTGGTGAGGATGGTGGGCTCGATGTAGTTCTGCGCCGCGTCGACGGTGCCGCCGGCGGCCACCGTGGCGCCCTTGGTCTGGGCGTCTTCGAGCAGGCCGGCGAGGCGGGCAAAGTGATGCTGGTTCACCACCCGCGCCAGCGATGCAGATTGCGCGATGCCCGCGCCGTCGGGGTTATAAGCCCGCTGAATGGCGGCGGCGAGCTCGGCGAGCAGCGCGGGCTGCACGCTGTCCTGCACCAGCAGGTAGTCGGGGGCCACGCAGGTCTGGCCATTGTTGAGGAACTTGCCCCACACGATTTTCTCGGCGGCGTCGCGCAGGTTGGCGGTGGCATCCACCACGGCGGGGTTTTTGCCGCCCAGCTCCAGGGTGAGGCCGCTGAGGTGCTCGGCGGCGGCGCGCATCACAATCTTGCCCACTTCGGGGCTGCCGGTGAAGAAAATATGGTCCCAGGGCAGCTTCAGCAGCTCGGTGGCGGTTTCCTTGCCGCCTTCGAGCAGCAGCACTTCATCGGGC
Source organism: uncultured Hymenobacter sp. (assembly GCA_964242365.1). Classification (GTDB taxonomy): domain Bacteria; phylum Bacteroidota; class Bacteroidia; order Cytophagales; family Hymenobacteraceae; genus Hymenobacter. The sequence continues at coordinate 18,258 of CAXTCS010000058.1, forward strand.
CGAAATAGGGCCTCGCACAGCCGGCGCAGCAGCGCCGAGGTGGCGGGCGTTTGCTCGGCGGGCTTGATGACCACCGCGTTGCCGGCCGCGATGGCCGAAATCAGCGGGCCCACGGCCAGGTAAAACGGGTAGTTCCAGGGCGCGATAATCAGCACCACGCCCTTGGGCTCGACCTGCACCCACGAGCGGGTGCCCAGCAGCGCCAGCGACGGGGCCACCCGGCGCGGAGCCATCCACTTTTTCAAGTGGCTCATCGTGTGCTTCAGCTCCACGAGCGAGGTCCAGATTTCGGTCAGGTCGGTTTCGGCGGCGGGCTTGCGGAAGTCGGCCAACAGCGCCTCCTGGATGTCGGTGCGGTGCGCGTGCAGCCAACTGGCGAGCGTTTGCAGGCGGGCGCGGCGGGCGGCGACGGCTTCCCGGCGCAGCGCGGGCGCGCGCTGGCGCAGGGCCGCGAATTCGGCCCCGAACCGGTTGGCCGCAATGGCGCGGGCAGGCGAAGCGGCGCCTTCAATGGGCGCGGAAACCGGGTTGGGCGGCGAGGCAACGGGTTGCATAAGCGGGGCACAAAGCAGGGCCGGCCAACACGGCGCGGGCCCGCTGAAAGATACGCCGCCGACGCAAAATATTCAGCCCTTGGCCGCGTCATCACGGGGCAGCCCCCATGGTCGCCCAACGTGACGCAGATGTTACCTTTGCGGGCCGCCAGGGGGCGAAGACCGGCTTGCTTTTTCCCTTTTTTCCTCGGCAGCTCCGCTATTGCTTATTTTATTACCAGTATTTTTTTCGTGAACTACAAGTACCCTCGCTGCTTCACGCGGCTGTTTGTTGCGCTTTTTTTTGGTTTCCTCTTTATTAACGCCAGCTTCGCCCATCCGCTTCGGCTAACCGCCCACGGTCCGGATTCAGCCACTGCCAGCCCCCCTGTTTCGGACACGCTGGCAACGACTGGCAAGGCGGCGCCCGCTGATTCGCTGCCCCACCACATTCACCCCCGCGACGCGAAGGGCCGCCTCGCCGACTTCACGGTGGCGCCCGGCGTGACGTGGCACTACGACAAGCCCCGCCCCTTCCGCTGGCTGCTGCACATTCCGCGCGACCTGGGCCAGTTTCCCGGCTACACTTTTCGGAAGGAAAATACCGGCACGCTGGTGGGCCTGGTCGTGGGCTCGGCGGCGTTGTGGGTGGCCGACCAGGGCATTCTCAACGGGGCCCAGGATTTTGGCCGGTATTTAGGCCTCAAGGCCCAAAGCACCCAGCGCACCCTGTTTCACGCTCCTTTTCACATCGGCTCGGTCAACCTGCCCCTCGAATTCAACGTGCCCGACAACCTCAACAGCACGTTTTATTACCTCGGCGACGGCTGGACGCACCTCACCATCGCCACCAGCTTTTGGGTGTACGGCGGCCTCAAAAAGGACAACCGCGCCCTCCAAACCTCCAGGGAGCTGGGCGAGGCCATCCTCACCACCGGCGTGGTGGCCCAAACCCTGAAGCACCTCACCGGCCGCCAGAGCCCCTACGTGGCCACCAAAGACCGGGGCGAGTGGCACCTGTTTCCGGCCTACAACAACTACCAGCATTTCGTGCCCAACTACGACGCCTTCCCCACCGGCCACCTGGCCACGGCCATGGCCACGGTCACGGTCATCGCCGACAACTACCCCGAATACCACTTCATCCGCCCCGTGGGCTATTCGCTGATGGGCCTGC
>CAXTCS010000059.1:0-19938 GCA_964242365.1 uncultured Hymenobacter sp.
CGCACGTCGAGCGCGCCCCGAAAAATGTAGGGAAAGCCCAGCACGTTGTTCACCTGGTTGGGGTGGTCGGAGCGGCCGGTGGCCATTATCAGGTCGTCGCGGGTGGCCATGGCCAGCTGGTAGCTCACCTCGGGCTCGGGGTTGGCCAGGGCAAACACCAGCGGGTTGGCCGCCATGCGCAGCAACAGCCCGGCAGGCAGCACGTTGGCCGCCGACAGGCCCAGAAATACGTCGGCGCCTTCGAGGGCTTCCGCCATCGTGGTGAGGCCGCGGCTGGTGGCAAACTGCATCTGGATGGGGTCCAGGTTGGTGCGCTGGGCGTTGATGATGCCGTCTTTGTCGAACACCACCACGTTGTCCTTGTTCAGGCCCAGGGCCAGGTACAGCCGCAGGCACGACACCGCCGCCGCGCCCGCCCCGCTCACCACCAGCTTGATTTCGCCGATTTTTTTGCCCACGATTTCCAGCCCGTTCAGCAGCGCGGCCGAGGTGATGATGGCCGTGCCGTGCTGGTCGTCGTGCATCACCGGGATGTTCATTTTGTCGCGCAGCTCGGTTTCAATCCGAAAGCATTCCGGGGCTTTGATGTCCTCCAGGTTGATGCCGCCAAACGTGGGCTCCAGCGCCTTCACGATGCGGATAAACTCGTCGGGGTCGTTGGCGTCAATCTCAATGTCGAAGCAGTCGATGCCGGCAAACTTCTTGAACAGCACCCCTTTGCCTTCCATCACCGGCTTGCTGGCCGCCGGGCCAATGTTGCCCAGCCCGAGCACCGCCGTGCCGTTGGTGATGACCGCCACCAGGTTGCCCTTGGCGGTGTACTTATAGACGTCGTCGGGGTTGGCGGCAATTTCCATGCACGGCTCGGCCACGCCCGGCGAGTAGGCCAGCGCCAGGTCGAGCTGGGTGCTGACCGGCTTGGTGGGCACCACTTCAATCTTGCCGGCGGGCGCCTGCGAGTGGTAGTTGAGGGCGTCCTGTTTGTTTATTTTCAGCATGGGGAATTCTTCGGAAACGGAAACGGCCGCGCGGGCAGCGCGGCCGGACAAGGCGAAATTAGGGCGAAATGCGCGGCAAGGCCCCGTTTACTTTTTTGCCTGGGCCCCGAAAACGGCTTATCCCTGCGGCACCAGCAGCTTCTGGCCCAGCTTCACCTCGTCGGAAGTGAGGTGGTTGAGCTCGCGCAACGTCTGCACGCTCACCCCAAAGCGGCGCGAGAGGTTGAACAGCGTATCGCCCGGCTGCACCAGGTGCACTTTGGGGGTTTCGAGGCGCTTGTCGGGGGCGCGGCGGGGCGCGGCGGCCACGGCGACGGCCGCGGCTTTCGGCTGCTTGCGCGCCGGGTCGGCGGCTTTATCGGCCACGTCCCCGGCATCGGCCGGCGCCCGGAACACGAGCCGCTGGCCCGCCACCACCGCCTCCGAATCCAGGCGGTTCCAGGCCACGACCTGGGCCACGCTCAGGTGGTGGTCGTGGGCCAGCCGGGCGAGGTGGTCGCCCTTGCGCACCGTGTAAGTGGCGGTTTCGGCTGGAGTTGAGGCCGGGGCCGCGGTCTCCGTTTCTTCCGCCTCCGAAATTGAAGCCGTTTTGGCCTCGCTTTTCTTCGCTTCCAAGGCTTGCGCCTGGGCCTGAGCGAGCGCGAGGCGGCGGGCGACGCGGGCCTGCATTTCGGCCGCCGCTTGCTGAATGGCCTGCCGCTGCCGGATGGCCACCAGCCGGGCTTCCTGCAGTTTTTCCTGGCGATTTACGTCCTGAAGGCGGGCTACTTCGCGGGCGTTGGCGGCGATTTGCTCCTTCCGGGCCGCCGCGTCTTCGTCCGACAGCACCGGGCGCACGGGGTGCGGCGCCACGGCCACGGCGTCGGCGTCGGGGGCCGCGACGGGCGCGGGGCGCGACGCGGCAGCCGGCAGGGGCACGAATATCACCAGCTGCCGGCCGGGCCGGAGCGCCCGGTTTTTGGGCAGGTCGTTCCAGCGGCGCAGCTGGGCCGGGCTCACCTCAAACCGCTCGGCCAGGCTGGCCAGGGTTTCGCCCCGGCGCACCTTGTGCGGCACGCGCCGGAAACGCGGCGCGGCGGCTTCGTCTGCCGTGCGCGGGCCTTCGGTGGCGGCCAGCAGCGACCGGCTCGCCCACGGCTCCACGCCTTCGAGCCGGGGCGGCAAAAAGGCCAGCGGCTGCGGCAGAGCAGCGGCGGGCTGGCAATACGCCAGCAGCGTGTTGCGGTCCACATCGCCCAGGTGCACCGCCGCCGCCGCCGGAAACCGCACCACGTAGGGCCGGTAGCCGGCCGGCAGCGCGGCCCGCCGCAGCTCGGGGTTGAAGCGGGTGAGGTACAGCGAATCGTCGTAGCCGCAGGCCCGGCTCAGGCGGCGCAGGTCGAAGGCGTGGCCGCGCAGGCCCAAGGTGTCGAGGGGCTCGGCGTATTGGTAGCGCAGCTTGTCGGTGCGCAGGCCGTGGGCCTCGGCGTACTTCATGCTGTACATGATGGCCGTGAAGGTGGGCACGTAGTTGCGCGTTTCGGCCGGCATGTAGGGGTAGAGGTCCCAGAAGTTCTTTTTGCCGGTGCGGCGCATCACGCGCTGCACGCTGCCGGCGCCCCAGTTGTAGGCCGCCAGCACCAATTCCCAGTCGTGAAACACGCCGTAGAGGTAGCGCAGGTGCTTGCAGGCGGCTTCGGTGGCTTTTTCGGGCGCCATCCGCTCGTCAATCCATTCGTCGCGTTGCAGGCGCAGGTCGCCGGCCGTGGGGCCCATAAACTGCCAGAGGCCGGTGGCGCCCACCGGCGACTTGGCCGTCGGAATCAGCGCCGACTCGACCACGGCCAGGTACTTGAGGTCGGTGGGCAGGTTGTACTGCGCCAGGTATTTCTCGAAGATGGGGAAGTAGAAATTCTCCCGTTCCAGCACGCGCTGCATGTAGCTGCGGTTGCGGGCCGTGAAAAGCGTGACGTAGGCCATCACCGAGTTGTTGAACTGGTGCGGCACGTCGGTTTCGATGCAGCCGACCCGGTCGCACACCAAATCGCGCAGGGTGGGCGGCGTGCGCAGCCACTCCAGCCGCGCCGAGTCGACGAGGGCCGGACCCGCCGGCGCGGCCACCAGCGAGTCGGGCTGCAATTCGAGCCGCACCCGCACGGTGTCGCCCAGCAAAGGCGGCATGATGCGGGCCGCGGAGTCGGGCCGCGGCGCCCGCTGGGCCTTGGTTTCAGTCGTCTGCAACAGCAGCCAAGGCAGCACCAGCACGAGCCACCAGGGGGCGCCGTGCGTCGTTTTTACCTGCTTAATCCCTTGCTTCATAGCGCTAAGGTAAGGCAGAGGTAAAGAACTTGTAGAGATGCCGATTCGGGCTTTTGCGGGGAGCGGGTTGGCGATGGTGTTTTGGGGGCTGGCTGGGACCGTCTCAGAAAACTGAATTGGCCCAACCGTTCAGCTTAGCTGCGGCTACTTTGCCGTGAGGTACGGCCCCGCTCCCTGGCGCATCGCCTGGGCTTGAGAACGCCGTGCACCAGTTGCCCCCAACTTTTAACGGCGGCCAAAGCGTGCTTAGCTGTTGGCGATGGCAACGGCTTGGTGGAGGTGCTCGTCGGTAGTAAGCTGAGCCACCATGAAGCCGGCCAGGTCGGCGCGGGTAATCTTATGGGCTTTCTCACCCGTTTCGGGCGTAAAGACGCGCACGTTCCCCGCAGCGGGGTCGTCGGTGAGAATGGCGGGGCGCAGAATCACCCAGTCCAGCCCGCTCGCTTCGACGGCCGACTCCATGAGTGCTTTGTCCTGGTCCGCGCCGCGCAAAAAAGTTGCCACCAGCAAGCGCTCGTAAATAGGGGCGTTCGCCGTGCTCTCCCCTACGCCCAGCATGGAGGTAACCACGAGCCGGCGCACCCCCTGGCGCTGCATGGCCGCGATGATGGTGTGGGCGGCGCTCGATTCGAGCGTGGTGGCCTTGTAGGGCGTTTTGCCCCCAATCGTGTCCACTACCGCGTCCTGGCCGAGAACGGCGGCGTCCATCGCGCCGCCATCGGCCGCGTCCCCTTCGACGACGCGCACCTCTGCCGGGCCCTGGTATTCCTTTGCTTGGCGCACGAAGGCCGTGACCTGGTGGCCCGCGGCCACCGCCTGTTCGACTACGGCGCGCCCGGTTTTGCCGGCGGCGCCAATGACTAATACTTTCATGTTGCTATGGGGGTTAGTGAGTTTTCCGGCCGGGTTTTCCGGTCGGAATAATGAAGCTTTGTTTCGGCGGCTTTTAGAGCGGTTTTCAGGTTCGTGTACACGGCGCGACCGGCGAACCTCACCCCCGGCCCCTCTCCCCAGGAGAGGGGAGCCTGACGACCCGTACACCATCCTGAGAACTGCTCTAAGTGACCGCACAACCACTTATTAAGGGCATACATACAATTTTTGCTTAAAACTGAAACAGCACGGTTGACTTATAGTAGCTCAGGGGGCGGCCAGGAGTGGTAGCGCGCAGGTAGTCGCCGGCCGGCATCCAGGGGTAGGTAAAATCGAATGCGAGGTGCCGGCTGGCCCGCCAACCCCAATCGGCCGTGAGGTACCGGCCGGCTGCGCCAGGCAGCGCGACCCGCCCGCTAAACTGAGGCTCAGCAGCCCGGCTAAAAACAGGAGCGGTGTAGCAGCCAAGAACCTTAAACAACTAGGGGGAGAAATAGGCACTGCTCGTAGGCAAAGTAATTGGCTGACCGGTGCAGGGCCAGGGGCAAGCCGTTGTTCGGCCTCACTTGCCTGAGGTAGCCGCGGCCCATTGCCGGCGGAATAAGCACTTTGTTTTGCGCCATCGGCAAGTCAAACCGGTTGGCGAAGGCTTGCACAAAACTGAATTCCCGGCCGGCCACAAAAGCAAATTCCAGTTCCATCGCTACGGCTTTTGATTGGGGGCGCTGGCCGCAAAGGAAAGAAAGCGAACAGGAGGCCTGTTGTTGGTCATTGTCGGGAGCAGCGCCAACCGGCCGCCTGGCAGGACCCGAAAACCCCTCTGATTTCCGGGCCTAAGGCCCGCGACCAACGCTCATTCCCGGTAAGATTGAGGCCGAAAGCTTCGGCACGATGAGCGGGGTGCGGGCCGAAAACACGGCCGACACCGGCGGCCAGAACGTGGGCGGCCTGCCCACCACGGCCGGAACCGAACGACTACACCCGTTTGCGCCGGGCAAAAGTGCAAATTCCGGCTTGCCGACGGCGGCGAGTGGAGGCCAAAAAGCCCTCATTTTCGGAGGCTGAGGCCAGCGGGAGCCGCTGCCGGAGCTGGTCCGGCTATCTAGTCAAGCCTTTGTAAATATGAACGTTAATAATAAATGTTTCTACTCCCGTACTGTTCCCGTAGGCGTTTTTTTGGCCTTCCTGGCCTAAAGCGGTAGGTTAGCCTACTCTTCGTTCCCACCTACTTTACCCATCCAATATGAATACCTCGACAAACGAGACCCGGCGGGCGCGGCCTGCCACCAGGCACCAGCCGGGCCTATGGCTGGCCCGCGCCGTAAGCCTGGTTGCCGCCCTGCTGCTGTGGCACCCCGCCGCCTGGGCCCAGTGCGAAAAGCTCTTCTGGCAGGACGAGTTCAACGGCCCCGCAATTGACCGCAGCAAATGGGACCTGGAAGTAAGAGGCGATGACCAGGGCACCAATCAGCTGGACTATGCTACTGACCGGCCGGAAAACGCCCGCATCGAAAATGGCCAGTTGCAGCTCAACATCCTCAAGGAGGAGTACCTGGGCAAGCACTACACCAGCGCCCGCCTGCGCACCTACAAGAAGCTCGACTTCCAGTACGGCCGCGTGGTGGCCCGGGTCAAGGGCGTCTACAGCCAGGGCAACGGCTTCGCCTTCTGGATGCTGGGCTCGGATTTTGAGACGGTGACCTGGCCCAAGTGCGGCGAAATCGACATTTTCGAAAACACCGGCCGCACGCCCAGCCGCAACATCGGCACCGCCCACTTCGCCGGGCCGGACGGCCATCAGGATGTCTTTTCCCAGGGGGATACCATCCTGCCGGCCGGGCGGCGCTGGGCCGATGAGTTCCACGACGTGGGCATCGAGTGGAGCCCCACCTACATCAAGTGGACTATCGACGGCAAGGTGTACCACACGCTGGACCTGACCAACCCCCTCAACGGCTACCGGCCCTTCAACCGCCCGTTCTTTATTATCCTCAGCGTGGGCATGGGCGGCAACTACTCCGGCCCTCCCGATGCTACGACCGTCAGCCCTATGACGGCCACCGTCGACTGGGTGCACGTGTATAAAGGCACCTACAGCACCTTCGTCAGCGGCGACGAGAAGATGTACCAAGGTGAGCAGAACAAGCAATACACGGTGAACACCACCGACGACGGCACCTACAAGTACAACTGGACCGTGCCGGCCGGCGCGACAATCGTTTCCGGACAGGGCACGCCCACTGCCACAATCGATTGGGGCCAGACCGGCGGCAAGGTCGGCGTTCAGGTCACCTCGTCGTGCAGCGCTAACTCCTACGCGCTGAACGTGACCGCCGAAGCGCCTTTTGTGGTCGACCAAGTGCTGGAGAACTTCGAAAGCCCGCCGGCCTTCACCTACGGGTCCGTGGCGGGCTCGCTGACCAAGGGCGCGCCGAACCCGTTGAAAAACCTCGTCAACCCTTCGGATAAAGTCGGCAAGTACATCCGCAACGCCGGCCAGCCCTACGACGCCATCGTGATGCAAAACGTCAAGGCTTACGCCGGGGATTTTGTCTTTGGCAAGCGGCGCATCCTGCTGGACGTGTACACCGACGCGCCGCCCGGCACCAAAGTCAACCTCAACTTCGAAAACAAGGCCGCCGCCGCGGGCAACTACCCGAACGGCCGGTACGCCCTGTTTGCGGCCGTCACGACCAAGCAAAACCAGTGGGAAACGCTGGAGCTGGAATACACCGGCTCGCCCAGCGTGTACACCGGGGCCACCGACGTGGACCAGTGGGTGCTGTTTTTTGCGCAGAACACGAGCACGGGCAACGTTTATTACTACGACAACCTGCGCACGGGGCAGGCAGGCGGTACGCCGCGCACGCTGGACACCCGCGTGCTGGAGAACTTCGACGGCACCGACCTGCTCACCAAGGACTTTTCCAACGGCGCGTACTCCGTGCAGGCCAACCCGGCCAAAGTCAGCCCGAATGCCTCGGCTACCGTGGCCAAGTACGTGCGCAACGCTGCGGAGTCCTACGACGCGCTGGTGTACCTCACCAACGCCATTCCCGACGGCCACTCCCTGCGAACGGGCGTCGCCAAGGTGACGGTGGACGTGTACTCGGACGCCCCGGTGGGCACCAAGCTTTCGCTCAACTTTGAAACCAGCGCGCCCCACGACCCCAACAAATTCCCCGAGGGGATTTACGCCATCTACCAGGCGGTGACGACCAAGCAGAACCAGTGGGAAACGGTGACGTTCTCGCTGTCGGCGGCCCCGAACGGCGGCGTGTCCGACGCGGCCGTGGGCAAGATGGTTTTCCTGCTCAACCCGGTCACGAACACGTCGAATACCTATTACCTCGACAACATCCAAATCACCTCGACGGCCCCGAAGGAAACGCTGGTGCTGGCCAACGTGCTGGAAGACTACGACGCCAACGACCTGCTGACGGTGAACGCCTCCACGACCGGCGCTTACTCGCCCAAAATCGCCAACCCCAAGCCGGGGGGCACCAATACCTCGGCCAACGTGGCCAAGTACGTGCGCAACGCCACGGCGCAGTACGACTTCTTGATTCTCAACAAGAACGCGGCGACCTTAGACGCCGGGGCCCTCAAGAACCGGACCCAGAAGTTTGCCCTCGACGTGTACACCGACGCCCCGGCCGGCACGCCCATCCTGATGGGCCTGGACGCCAGCAGCCTGCTCGGCACCTCCGAAAACAGCGGCAAGCACAGCAACTACCAGGGCGTTACCACCGTGCAGGGGGCCTGGCACACCGTGTACTTTACCTTCGGCGCGCAGCCCGACAACAGCGTGCCCGACAACTTGGTCGACCACGTGGCCATTCTTTTCGAGCTAGGCAAGTTCACGGGCACTACGTATTACATCGATAACCTGCGGACGGTGAACGTGGTGCAGCAGCCCACGCTGACCACAATTGCCGTGACGCCCGCGCTGGCGCAAAATGTGGCGGTGGGGCAGAAGGTGCAGTTCGCGGCCCAGGGCAAAAATCAGTTCGGGGCCAACATTGCCGCGCCGGTTACCTGGGCCGTGAGCGGCGGCGGGACCATTGACGCCAACGGCTTGTTCACGGCGTCGGCCAACGGTGCGTTCAAAGTATCGGCCACCAGCACCGGCGTGACGGGCAAAGCCGACGTGCTCGTGGGGCAGGCCATTAAGCTGGCGACCCTCAGCGTTGACCCCGTGGCCACCTTTGTGTACCAAGGCAGCACGCTGGCGCTCACCGCGCGCGGTGTTGACCAGACCGGGGCCCCGTTCGCCTTCACGCCCACTTGGGCGGTGTCGGGGGCCGTGGGGGTTACAGTTAGTAGCAGCGGGTTGCTGACGGCTTCCAGCAGTGCTTCGGGCACGGCGGCTGTGAAGGTCAGCAGCGGCACGACCTCGGCCACGGCCACCATCACGGTGCGCACGCCACCGGTGGCCGACTCGCTGGTGGTGGGCCCCGTGGCGGCCAAAGTGTACCAGGGCGACGCGCTGCAATTCACGGCCACGACCTACGACCAGTACCGCAACCCGATTGCCGCGCCCCTCACTTGGTCGGTGAGCGGCGGCGGGAGCATCGCGGCGAGCGGCTTGTTCACGTCGGCCACCGTTGGCACCTTCGTAGTGAAGCTGCAAGCCGGACGGGCCACGGCCTCAACCTACGTGAGCGTGGTGCCGAAGCCCGCGAACCTGGCCCTCAACAAGCCGGCGCGTGCCTCGTCGGTGCAGGGCAACCTGCTGGCCTTCTACGCCACCGACGGCGTTACGACCAGCACCACGCCCGACACCCGCTGGGGCAGCATCGGCGACAGCATCCACAACAGCGTGCCGCAATTTATTCGGGTGGACCTGGGCCAGAAGTACGACCTGAGCCGGGTGGTGCTGTACTGGGAAGCTGCCTACGGCAAAGTGTACGACATCCAGGTGGCCGATGACACGGTGCAAACCCGGCGGCTCGCGTACCACGAGCCCGCCGGCAACGGCGACGTGGACGACATCGCCCTGCTCGCCGGCAGCAGCGGCCGCTACGTGTGGATGACGGCCACCGTGCGCGGCTCGTCGTTCGGCTACTCTTTGTACGAAATGCAGGTGTACGGCCTGCTGCACCAGGACGCGGCGCTGAAGTCCATTATTGTCACGCCCAACTTCTCCACCGTAGCGGCTGGCAAGAGCGTGACGTTTAAAGCAGCGGGTTTCGACCAGTTCGGCAACCCGGCGGCCATCGCGCCGGCCTGGACGGCCACCGGCGGCAGCATCAGCGGCGCGGGCGTGTTCAGCGGCGCGGCGGGCAGCTACACCGTCACGGCCACCTCGGGCGGCGTGAGCGGCGCGGCCAGCATCACGGTGGCACCCTCCGCGGTGGCGGGGCAATTGATACCGGGGCGGATAGAGGCCGAGAGCTACAGCGCCATGAGCGGGGTGGCCACCGAGCCCACCGCCGATACCGACGGCGTCCGGAATGTGAGCTACATCAGCACCGGCGATTGGATGGACTATGCCGTGAATGTGCAAACGGCCGGTACCTATACCGTGCAGCTGCGGGTGGCCGGCTTCGCGGCCGGGGCCGCGTTGCAGCTCAAAGCCGGTAGTACGGTGCTTTGCACCGTGCCCGTGCCCAACACCGGCGGCAGCCAGCGCTGGGCCACCGTGACGGCCACGGCCGCGCTGCCGGCCGGGGCCCAGACCCTGCGCGTGGCCATCACCGGCGGCGGCTTCAACCTCAACTGGCTCGACTTTGCCCTCCCCGGCGCCCGTGCCGCCCTGGCCACCGCGCCGGCGGCCAAGGAAAAAGCGGAGCCATTGGGCGTGTTCCCGAACCCGGCCACCCGCGCGCTCACGCTCACGGGCCTCGGCACGGCCCCGGCCACCGTTGCCGTGTACGATGCCAAAGGCGCGCTGGTGCAGCGCGTGAGGTTTGACCAACCCTCCAACCCGGCGGTGCTCGACGTTTCGGGCTTAAAAACAGGCTTGTACTTCATCCGGGCCACGAGCCTGGGCGTGGCCCGGTCGCAGCGGTTCATCAAGGAATAAACCGCTGTTGTCCCCAAAGCAAAAACGGACGGGTTTGTACAAACCCGTCCGTTTTTGCTTTGGGGACAACAGCGGTTTATTAACCCTCTCACCATTTACCACCTTACACACCTTACACCACTCTTTCAGCTTAATTCGCTTACCATGAAGAAACTGCTATTTGCATTGAGCAGCTTGCTGCTGCTCAACGAGGCGTCGGCGCAGGTCGTGCTTTACAAGGACTGTACGTATGCGGGCAAAGTAGCTTCTTTCGCGGAGGGCAGCTACCCGCTTTCGGCCCTGACCGCGGCGGGGGGCCTCGGCAAAGACGTGTCCTCTCTCTCCGTGCCGAACGGCTACAAAATCACGCTCTACGCGGAGGACAACTACTTGGGCGCGTCGCTGGCCAAAACCGGCGACGATATCTGCCTGGCGGACGAGGGCTGGAACGACCGGCTCAGCTCGTTTAAAGTGGAGAAGATACCGCCGCCCGCCCCGCCGGCGACCTGGCAGGAGCACTGGTTCGAACACAACCAGTTGCTGGCCAACGTGTATTACGACAACGACGTGGCGGTGTACTACGACAGCGACATGAGCCGCGCCGTGACCTGGCCCAACGCGTACCTGGCCAAGGTGTGGCGCTACACGAAAAGCGTGTACGGCAGCTTCGGCGGCGATTCGCGCCTGTTCGCCGTCTATCACAACGGCAAGTACAGCGGGGGCCATCCGTCTACTTACTACGATGCCAGCCACGATTACCGCAACGCGGTTGACGTGGGGCCCGGCCCGTGGACCAGCGGCACGGGCAACGATTTGGACCTGGTTACGCACGAGGTCGGGCACCTCGTGGAAGGCGCTTCCAAGGGCGTGCACGGCTCGCCGGCCTTCGGCCTGTGGGGCGATAGCAAGTGGAACGAGATTTACATCTACGACGTGTACAAGGGCCTGAACATGACGGGCGACCTGGCCCGCTGGTACAACCTGATGCTGGCGGCCTCGGACAATTTCCCGCGCCGCCACACCTACTGGTTCCGGGACTGGTTTTACCCCGTGTACAGCAAGTACGGCGGGTCGGCGGTGCTGAACCGGTACTTCCAGCTGCTGGCGCAGTACTACCCGCAAAGCGGCGGCAACTACGCCACCGGCATGAACTGGGGCGAGTTTGTGCACTTCTGGAGCGGGGCCGCCGGCACCGACCTCAAGCCGCTGGCCACGCTGGCTTTTGGCTGGAACGCGACCTGGGAAGCCCAGCTCGCCCAGGCCCGGAGCCAGTTCCCGCTCGTCACCTACACGGTCCCCGCCGACAAGCGGGTGGTGGCCGTGCAGCAAAACACCTATTTCGGGGGCTATTCCGTCGGGCTGGCCCCGGGCACCTACACCAGCGCCGCGCTGGTGGCCGCGGGTGCCGCCAACCGGGACATTTCCTCGCTGCGGGTGCCGGCCGGCTACACCGTGACGCTGTACGACGCCGATAACTTTACCGGGGCCAGCCTGGTGAAAACCGCCGACGACTCAACCCTGATAGACGACGGCTGGAATGACCGGGCCGCCTCGCTGAGGGTGAGCGCCGTTGCTTCTGCCAATGTGGCCCCCACGGTGGAATTGACTTCCCCGCGCACCGCCGACTACCAGCGGGGCGAGGCGCTCTCGTTCGCGGCCGACGCCGCGGACGACGACGGCACGGTGACGCAGGTGGCCTTTTACAGCGACAACACCTTGCTATTTGTAGATAAGACGGCGCCGTACCAGTACACCTACCGCAATGCGTCGGTGGGCGTGCACCGCGCCACCGCCGTAGCCACCGACAACAGCGGGGTCACCACCACCTCGGTTGAACGCGACTACCAGGTGCTCAGCGACCCGCCCACGCTCACCGTCACGGCTCCGCTGCCGAACGCCACGTATTCGGGCCAGGACCCCATCCTGATTTCGGTCAAAGCCACGCCCAACGGGGGAACCGTGGCAAGAGTAGAAATCTACGATAATGGCTTCCATACGGAGCTGCTGGCGACGCTCACCACCGCGCCGTACACCTATTCCTGGTCCACTGCCAGTCCCGGCTCCCACGACCTTCACATTCACGCGGCCAGCAACGACGGGGCCACAGCGGATGAGTATGTGACCATTTTCGTGGAAGACCCGACCAACAAAACCATTCCGGGCAAGATTCAGGCGGAAAACTACTTCCAGATGGCCGGCGTTTCGACCGAGCACACCGCCGATGCCGGCGGCGGCCGGAACGTGAGCTACCTCGACGCCGGCGACTACCTCGACTACAATGTAAACGTGCAGGCGGCCGGCACCTACACCGCCCAGTTCCGGGTGGCCAGCTCGAAAGCCACCGGAAAATTGCAGCTCCTGGCCGGCACCACGGTGCTGGCCACGGTGGCCGTGCCCAACACCGGCCGCGGGCAAACCTGGACCACCGTGTCGGCCCCGGTGGCCCTGGCGGCGGGCAACCAGAACCTGCGCGTGGCCATTGTGGGCGGCGGTTTCAACTTCAACTGGATGAATTTCGGGTCGGCGGCGGCCCGCGGGGCGCAGGCGGCGGCGCCCCTTGCCGCGCAACCTGCTACGGCTCGCGGCGAGGCGCGGCTCGTGGTGTGTCCCAACCCGGCGGCCAACACCGCCGCCTTGGTGGGGCTCAATACTTTTCCGGCCACGGTGAGCGTGTACGATGCCAGGGGCGCCCTGGTGCAGCGCACCGAATTGGCGGCGCCGGCCGATGCGGGCAGGCTGAATGTCTCGGCCCTGCGCGCGGGCTTTTACGTGCTGCGCGCCACCAGCCGGGCCGGCGTGCAGACCCAGCGCTTCGTGAAGGAATGAGCGGACTGCTGAGGAAAATTGCCGAACGGGCGGGGTAACTCCCGCCCGTTTTTTGTGGGCGGTGACGCAAGATTGGGAGCCGAAATACCCCTCTTTTGGGCAGGGCGCCGCGTGGGCCGCCTGGGGGCTGCCGCGCAACGCTGCGCCAACTAATAGAGGGAGTTACGAGAGGAGAAGGCCAGCGCCACCGATGAGTTAACGTAAATTATTTCAAATAATACCTTAAATAATTATGCTTATTCCAAGTTAAAATGAGCCGCGGCCACATATTAAAAGAGAAAGGTTAGATTTGAGCACACAGGGTAACATGCTCCATCTAAACGCCAGGTATGTTTTCGTCCTTCCATTTTCCCGTTGCGGGCAGAGTTACTTTTTTTCTTGCGATTGCACTTTTTTATTTCACAGCTCCCGGTCGCGCGCAAGAATATATTTTTGGCCACCTGACCGTTGACGACGGCTTGTCGAACAGCTCGGTCACGAGCATTTGCCAGGACAGCCGGGGGTTTATGTGGTTTGGCACGTTCCACGGCCTCAACAAATACGACGGCTACCAGGTGACGAACTACCTGACCAACCCCAAGGACTCGCTGACGGTCAGCGACAACACCATTACCTGCCTCTACGAAGACCGCCAAAAAACCCTGTGGGTGGGCACGCACGCCGGCGGCCTCAACCGCTACGACCGGAAGCGCGATGCCTTCGTGCGGTACAGCCAGGAGAGCAAGGCGCCTTTCCACCTCAGCGCCGACCGGATTGAGGCCATTTTTGAGGACAGCCGGGGCGGTTGGTGGGTGGGCACCGACCGGGGGCTGAACTTGCTTGACCGGGCCACGCAGACGTTTCAGACGGTTTATCACCAGCCGCGCTAGCCGGCCGGCCTCAACAGCAACCAGATTTACGCCATCATCGAAAACGACCGGCGCGAGGTGCTGGTGCTCACCAACGAGGGGGCCCTGAACAAGTACGACCCCAAAACCCGGACTTTCAGCCAGGTAGTGGTCGGAAACTCGCCGGCTTCTTTAAAAAGCGCCCACACCCTGGTGCAGGACCGGCAAAAGCAGTACTGGGCGGGCACGCTCGATATGGGCCTGCTGCGCTTCGACGGCCAGCAGACGCACCGCTACCAGCACGAGGCGGCCCGGCCGCTGAGCCTCAGCCACAACCAGGTGCGCGCCGTGCTGAACACCCGGCTGGGCGCCGTGTGGGTGGGCACCGACGGGGGCGGCCTGAACATTTACGACCCGCTCCGCGACGGCTTTACCCACGTGCGGGCCGACGAAACCACGACGGGCAGCCTGAGCAGCGACGCGGTGTACAGCCTGTACGAAGACCGGGCGGGCACGCTGTGGGTGGGCACGTTTGGCGGCGGGGTCAATTTTTACAGCCCGTACAAAGCCAAGTTCGCGCACTACGCGCACCTGCCGCGCATCGGCAACAGCCTGAGCCAGCGCTCGGTGCTGACGCTGCACGAGGACGCGGACGGCAACATCTGGATGGGCACCGACGGCGGCGGGCTGGACATGTTTGACCCGCGACAGAAAACATTTCGGCACTTCCGGCACGACCCGGCTGACCCCAACAGCCTGTCGTCGAACGTGGTGAAGGCCCTTTACGAAGACAAAGAAGGCAACCTGTGGGTGGGCACCTACCTGGGCGGGCTCAACCGGTACGACCGCGAGCACGACCGGTTTATTCACTACAACAACGAGCCGAACAACCCCAACAGCCTGGCCAACAACGTTATCTGGCGAATGTACGAGGACAGCCGCCGCCAGCTCTGGGTGAGCACGCTGGGCGTGGGCCTGTGCGTGATGGACCGCGGCACGGGCGCGGTCACGCGGTTCAAGCCGGTGTCGGGGCCGGGCTCGCTCAACGACTACAACGTGGTGACCATGCTGGAAGACCGCGGCGGGCGCCTGTGGATGGGCACCGAGGACCAGGGCCTCGACCTCTACCGCCCGCAGAGCCGCACGTTCAGCTACGTCAGGCACGACCCCAAAAAGGCCACTTCGCTGAGCAGCAACCGCATTCAGGTACTTTTTGAGGACCACCAGGGCCGGCTTTGGGTGGGCACGGCCGACAACGGGCTCAACCTGCTCAACCCGGACCTGCAATCGTTTCGGCACTTCACCACCGCCGACGGCTTGCCGAGCAACGTCATCAACGCTATCGAGGAGGACAAAGAGGGCAACCTGTGGATAAGCACGAACAAGGGCATCTGCCGGTTTGACGTGCGGGGCCGGACGTTCAAGAACTTCGACCGGGAAGACGGCTTGCAGAGCAACGAGTTCAACATCAACGCGGCCTTGCGGGCGCGGAGCGGCAAATTGTACTTTGGCGGAATAAACGGCTTCAACGTATTCGCGCCCACCGCCTTGATGAACAACCCCAACGCGCCGCCCGTGGTGCTCACCGACTTGCAGGTGTTCAATACTTCGGTGAAGGCCGGGGCGGCGGGTAGCCCGTTGGGGGAGCACATTTCAGAAGCCAAAACCCTCACGCTCTCTTACAAAGAATCGGCCGTCACGTTCCAGTTTGCGGCCCTGAACTTCATCGACCCCCAGAAAAATCACTACGCTTATCAGCTGACTGGATTCGACGAGGAATGGCGTTATTGCGGGACCCGGCACGAAGCCACTTACACCAACCTCGACCCCGGCACGTACGTTTTCCGCGTGAAAGCGGCCAACAACGACGGCGTCTGGAACCTCACGGGCACGGCCCTGACGGTGATTGTGACGCCGCCGTGGTGGAAGACCGCGTGGTTTCGGGTGCTGGCCACGCTGGCGGTGCTGGGCGGCGCGGCGGCGTTCTACGTGGCGCGCACCACCGCCATCCGCAAAAAGCTGCTGTTGGAACAGATGCGGGCGCTGCGCACCAAGGAAGCCGAGCTGCGCGAAGCCCGCCTCACGCACGAAAAAGCCGTGGTGGAGATGAGCAAGGCGCGGCTGGAAACGGCTGTGCTTCACAAAAACTCGGAGCTGGCGGCGTCGGTCATGAGCATCGTGCACCAGAATGAAACCTTGCTCATCATCAAAGACGGCATCAAAGAAGCTATTGACAACGAGGATGTTGCGCAGCAGCGCAAGAAGATGCAGCGCATCGTGCGCCTCATTGACCGCGAGGTGACGCCCGACCAGCACTGGAACCACTTTGAGGAGCTGTTCAACCAGCTCCACGAAAACTTTATGCAGCGCCTGCGCCAAACCTACCCGCAGCTCACGAGCCGGGATTTGAAGCTTTGCGCCTACCTGCGGATGAACCTCGACAGCAAGGAAATAGCCTCGCTAATGGGCCTTTCGGTGCGCGGCATCGAGGATTTGCGCTACCGGGTGCGCAAGAAAATGGAGCTGAATACCGGCATCAATCTGCTGGAATTCATCTTGGAAATGTAATGGTTGCCGGCCGCGCTTTGGCTTAATTAAAAGCCGCAACGACAGCCGCCGCTTGCCGCCACGCTACGCCAGCACTTCTTCGGTGAGGGCGCTGGCGAAGGCCAGCAGCTCGGCTTCGCGGAACGCGCCGGCCATCACCTGCAAGCCGATGGGCAGGCCGGCGGCGTCTTCCCCGACCGGAACCGAAATAGCGGGCACGCCGGCCAGCGAGGCCTGCACGGTGAAAATATCGGCCAGGTACATGGACACCGGGTCCTGCTTCTCGCCGATTTTAAAGGCCGTGGTGGGCGTGGTGGGCAGCACGAGGAAATCGTACTGGCGCAGCAGCTCGTCGGTTTTGTCCTTAATCAGCCGGCGCACGCGCTGGGCCTTGGTGTAGTAGGCGTCGTAGTAATTGGCGCTGAGCACGAAGGTGCCGAGCAGGATACGCCGCTGCACTTCGGCCCCAAAACCCTGCGCCCGGCTCTTTTTATATAAGGATTCCAGGTCGGTGGCGTCCGGGGCGCGGTAGCCGTATTTCACGCCATCGAAGCGGCCCAGGTTGGAGCTGGCCTCGGCGGTGGTGAGGATGTAGTAGGTCGGAATCATGAACTCCAGGTACGGAAAATCCACGGCTTCCACCACGTGGCCCTGGCCGCGCAGCAGGTCGAGCTGGGTTTCGAGCGCGGCCTTGATTTCGGGGTTCAGGCCCTCGTTGTCAATGGCATCGGCGATGTAGCCGATGCGGTAGTGCGGGGCGGGCGCGAGCAGCTGGCTGTAGGCGGGCACTTCGCGCTGGCTGGCGGTGCTGTCCATGCCATCGGGGCCGGCCATTACTTCGGTCAGCAGGGCGGCATCGGCCACCGAGCGGGTAATGGGCCCAATCTGGTCGAACGACGACGCAAACGCCACCAAGCCGTAGCGCGAGATGCGCGAGTACGTGGGCTTAAAACCAATGACCCCGCAAAAAGCGGCCGGCTGGCGCACCGAGCCGCCCGTGTCGGAGCCAATCGAGGCGAGGCACATGTCGGCCTGCACGGCCACGGCCGAGCCGCCCGACGAGCCGCCGGGCACGCGGTCGGGGTCGGCGGCGTTGCGCACGGGCCCAAAATACGAGGTTTCGTTCGACCCCCCCATCGCAAATTCGTCGCAGTTCTGGCGGCCGATGAGGATGGCGTCGGCGTCGAGCAAGCGCTGCACGGCCGTGCCGGTAAACAGCGACTTGAAGCCGTCGAGCATCAGGCTGCTGCTTTGCAGCGAGTGCCCGGCGTAGGCCAGCACGTCTTTGAGGCCGATGACCATGCCGGCCAGCGGCCCGGCGGTGCCGGCGGCCAGCTTGGCATCCACGGCGTCGGCCTGGGCGCGGGCTTCGTCGGGCCACACCTCCAAAAAGGCGTTGAGGTGCTGCTGGCGCTCGATGTTGCCCAGGTAATACTCAACGAGCTGGCGGCAGGACGTGGTGCCCGCCGCCAGCTCGTTACGAACTTCGGATAAAGAATGAAAACGCTTCAAACTGCTTGCAGATTAGGTGACCGATGCGTTAGGCGTCGGGATTGGCGGGAAGGTAGGGCTGCCGGGGCTGGGTGCCCTCGGGGGCCAGGTTGGGCGGCAGGGAGTAGGCGATGGGCGGAATTGGCTCCTCGGTCTTGTGCTCAAACGGGCTCTCGGGCGCTGGGGCCGAGGTGAGGGAAGTGGCCGTGGCGGCCGGCGCGGCCCAGGGGTCGAAGCCGGAGCCCGACTCGGCTACCGGCGCGGTAGGCAGGGCCTCCGGGTACTGGTTTTGGGCGCCGTAGTTGGGCTGCTGGGGGTAATTGGGCGCCGCGGGCTGGCCGGACTGCTCGAATTCGCGGCGGATTTCGGTGCTGGCGTCCTTGAATTCGCGGATGCCTTTGCCCAGGCCCCGGGCGAGCTCCGGGATTTTATCGGCCCCGAAAAAAACCAGGATGGCGACCATTATCAGCACGACTTCGGAGCCGCCGATGTCGCCAAGAAAGAGAACGAAGGGAGTTTGCATGGCTCAAAAACGCGCGTTACTGGCGCGGCTGATTGTTGGGGTCGTTGGGATTGTAAACGGGCGGCATAGGCTGCTGGTAGCCCTGTTGCGGCGCGCCCTGCTGCGGGTAGCCTTGCTGCGGATATTGCTGCGGCGCGCCTTGCTGCGGGTAGCCCTGCTGCGGCGGGTACTGCTGGTACGGCGGCTGCACGGGCGGCGCGCTGGGGTCGCGGTACTGGGGCTGCTGGTTTTCCGGGGTTTTGGTGGCGTCTTTGAATTCGCGCACGCCCTGGCCAATTCCTTTAAACATCTCCGGAATGCGCTTGGCGCCGAAGAAAATAATGATAACGAATAGAATCAGGAGCAATTCGCCGGTGTTGGGAATGCCCATTAAAAACAAGGAATGAACCATGAGAAGGTGGGCGCCTGGGCCCGGTTAGGTGATAAAACAGGATATACGGAGCCAAACGTCTTTTGGAGTAGCAAAGATACCAGATGGCGGGTATTTGGCCGATGAAGCCGCGCTTTCGCGGGCGAGCCGGGGCGGTTACGGCTTTAAAATCTCACGCAGTGTCCCGCAGTGTTAAAACCGCAGTGTCGCGCAGTGTCGTTCTAATAAAAACGCTGCGGGACACTGCGCTTAACACCCCGCGACCCCGCGTGAAAGCCGGCTGCTCCGGCTGCGCCACGTTATATCCGACGTTCGCCGTGCCGGCAGGTCAATTCGCCGAAATCGGGCACCGACGCCGCCCGGAAAGACCCACTTTTGCTGCGGTTATCGGCTGCAGCCGGCTCGTTGCCGCTGCTGCCGACGGCTAAGTTTGTTTTCATAGCTCAGAAAGACCCGCGCTTTTGGCTCGGGTTTTTTTGTGCCCGGCCCCTCTGAATTATGAGCCGATTTCCGGTCCATAGGTTAGTTGTCAGTTGTTAGGCAATAATTTCTCTTCTCACTGACAATTAATAACTGACAACTAACCCCCGCCTACCCTACCGGTGGCCGAGCCAGTTTTCCGGGTTCAGGTTGGCCGAGTTGTGCCACACCTGGAACTGTACTTCCGAGGTGCCTTCGGTGTCGGTGGCTACGGTGCCGATGACTTCGCGGGCGCTCACACGCTGGCCTTCGTGCACGCTCACGGAGCGCAGCTTGGCGTAAACGGTAAAAAAGTCGCCGTGCTGAATCATGACGATGGTGTTCATGCCCGCGATGTTGGCGATGGTGAGCACCTTGCCGTCGAAGCAGGCCCGCACGGCCTCGCCGGCCCCGGTTTGAATGTCGATGCCGCGGTTCTCCACGGTCACGTTTTTCAGCACCGGGTGCGGGTGCCGCCCAAAGCGCTGGCTGATGAAGCCGCGGCCCACGGGCCAGGGCAGCCGGCCCCGGTTGCCAGCGAAGGACGACGAGAGCACCGCCGTTTCGGGCGTGAGGGCAATGCGCACGGCCCGGCGGTCGGCGGCGGCTTCGGCGGCGGTTTCGGGCGCGTCGGCTTCGGGGGCGGCCGTGGCGTTGTCGCTGTTTTCCGGGGCGCTGGTGTCGGGGTCGCGGCGCGGGCGGGCCGGGCTAGCGGCGGC
>CAXTCS010000060.1:0-19849 GCA_964242365.1 uncultured Hymenobacter sp.
GCTGGGCCCCAAAAACAGCAGCCCGCCGGGGCGCAGGGCGTAATGAAAGATGGGAAGGAGGTTTTTTTGCAGTTCCGCGTTCAGGTAGATGAGCAGGTTGCGGCACACCAGCAGGTCGAGCTTGGTGAAGGGCGCGTCCTTGTTCAGGTCGTGCACGGCAAACACCACCAGGTCGCGCACTTCCTTCTTGATGCGGTAGCCTTCGTCGGTTTTGGTGAAGAAACGGCGCAGGCGCTCGGGGCTCACGTCGGGCACAATGTTTTCGCCGTAGACGCCCGCGCGGGCAAAATCGATGCCTTCGGCGTTGATGTCGGTGGCAAAAATCTGCACCTTCAGGTAGCGGGTGCGGTCCACCCCGTCGAGGCTTTCGAGCAGGGCGATGGCCAGGCTGTAGGCTTCTTCGCCGGTGGAGCAACCCGGCGCCCACACCCGCACGGTGCTGTCGGCCGGCTTCTGGCGCAGCAGCGTCAGCAGCCGCACCTTGAGGTGCTCGAAGGCCTCGCGGTCCCGAAAAAACTTGGTCACCCCAATCAGCAGCTCCTTGAACAGGGCTTCGACCTCGGCCGGGTTTTCCTGCAAAAACCGCACGTAGTAGGTAAATTCGGTAATCTGGTGCGAGTTCATGCGCCGCTCGATGCGCCGGAACACGGTGTTGCGCTTGTAAAAGGAAAAGTCGTGCCCGGTCTTGGCCCGGATGAGCAGAAAAATCTTCTGGAGGGCGTGGGCGGGCTTGGCGCTGCTTTCGGCTTCTTCGCGGCGGGGGCGGGTGTCGGGGTGGCGCACGTATTCGAGCAGCTTGGCCGGCAGCTGCGCGGCGGGCAGCACGTAGTCGACAAACTCGGTGGCCAGGGCCGCGCGCGGCATCGAGTCGAACTCGGCGGTTTCGGGGGCCTGCACCATCACCATCCCAAAGTTTTCCATCACCATCTTCAGCCCCAGCGTGCCGTCGGAGCCCAGCCCCGAGCAGACGATGCACACGGCGCGGTCGCGCGCGTCCTTGGCCAGGCTCTGGAAAAAGAAGTCGATGGGCAGGCGGCGGCCGGCGGGCTGGGTGGGCGCAAACAGCAGCAGCACGCCGTGCAAAATGCTCATGTCGCGGTTGGGCGGGATGACGTAGACGTGGTTGGGGCGCACGCGCAGGCCATCGGCGGCCTCCACCACCGGCATTTTGGTGAAGTGCTGCACCACGCGGGCCAGCTCCGAATCCTGGTCGGGCGAGAGGTGCGTCACCACCACGAAGGCCAGGCCGCAGTCGGGCGGCATGGCCCGAAAAAACTGCTCGAACGCCGCCAGCGAGCCCGCCGAGCCGCCCAGCCCCACCAGCGGAAACGTGGGGGCCGGGTGGTTGCGGTGCGCGGCCTCGCGCAGCAGCGCGGGGGTGGCCAGCTCGTCGCCGTCGCGGGGCATGTCGTCGAACGGGGTGATGACGAGGCCAGGCTCGTCGTCGGTGCGGGAAAGGTCGGTGGAATTCATGGCGGAAAAATGGACGGCAGCCGGGCGGCCCAAAACAAATTTACCGCAAAAGCCCGCAGCGATGGCCTTTCCCCGGCGGCTTGCCGTAAATTAGAACAAACCATCACCCCTACCCCGTTCCCCATGCCCGCCCCGCATCACCTCATCGTTGTCGGTACTTCGGCCGGCGGCATGCCCGCCCTGGTGCAACTCGTCTCGCAGCTGCCGGCCGCCCTGCCCGCCGCCGTGCTGGTAGTGCAGCACTTCGCCCCCGACTCCGACGGCCAGTACCTGGTCGACCGCCTGGCCCGCCACACCGGCCTCGACTGCCGCCTGCCCACCGACGGCGAGCCCCTGAAGCCCGGCACCCTGTACCTGGCCCCGCCCGACCGCCACCTGCTGGTGAAGGACGGCGCCACGGCCCACGTGCTCGTGACCAAAGGCCCGCGCGAAAACCACTACCGCCCCGCCGCCGACACCCTGTTTCGGTCGGCCGCCGTGGCCTACGGGCCGCGCACGGTGGGCATCGTGCTCACCGGCATGCTGCACGACGGCACCGCCGGCCTGGAGTTTATCAAGCGCTGCGGCGGGCTGGCCATCGTGCAGGACCCCCACGAAGCCGAGTTTCCCAGCATGCCCGAAACCGCCCTGCGCAACGTCGACGTCGACTACGTGGTGCCGCTGGCCATGATGGGGCCGCTGCTGGACGAAATTACGCGAACCCCCGTACCCGAGCGCAAAATGGACATTCCCGAAGACCTGAAACTGGAGGCCGCCATTGCCGAGCGCGTGGTGGGCACCACCGAAGCGGTGGACGAAATCGGCCGCCTCGTGCCCCTCACCTGCCCCGACTGCCAGGGCAACCTTTGGGAACTCGACCAGGGCAAGCTGCTGCGCTTCCGCTGCCACACGGGCCACGCCTTCACGGCCGATTCGCTGCTGCACCACAAGCAGCAAAACCTGGAAGAAACCCTCTGGGTGGCCCTGCGCATGCTGGAGGAACGCAAAAACCTGCTCAGCAGCATGGCCGAGCGCAGCGAAAGCGCCTACGCGGAAAAGCAGCTTGAACGAACCAAAGAAATCAAAAAGCACATCAACCGCCTGCGCGAGTTCCTGCTCAATGGCAGCGACGGGGTCAGCGGCTCGACGGTGGTCACACCCGAAGATTAGCCCACCATTACAGCAGTTTCCTGTTCAGTGTACCGTTTTTAGGGGAATTAAAAATCTGACGGGCAGGTTTTTAATTTTTATAGGCCTTGCGCAAACCTTCGGTTTTTCAGCCCCAGCGGGGCGCCCCGTCGGTAGGAAAAGCTTGCTCTACCGCATCAAAGCCCCAGCGGGGCGGCCCAACTGGCGGCCAGCTCACCGGGTCGCCCCGCTGGGGCTTTCGCTTTATCAAGCAAGCTTTTCCTACCAACGGGCCGCCCCGATGGGGCTGGATGGTGGCTTTTTTGCGTATGGCCTATTTTAATTATTTATTTTTAATTCTGTACACCATCCTGAGAACTGCTATAGCGGGGCAGGCTTCCGCATCAAACTGACCAGCGTCTTTTTGCCCGGCGCTTTAGCGCCGGAAGCCGAGGTCCGGCGTCTTTCGGGGCTTTAGCCTTTGCTTGATGTGGAAACAACCAGGGCGAACGCCCCAACCGTAAAACCGCCCGCGTCCCGGCGCTGAAGCGCCGGGCAATGCCCCAGCTGCGTTTTGAAGCCCGGCCAGCGGGGCGACACGTCGGCGGGGCGCAACGCGGGTGCTTCAGGCCGCAATGTTGGGGTTGTCCCAATGGCCTTGCAGGGCGGCGTCGAGCAGCGTGGGCACGATGCAGGGCGACGGCCCGGCTTCCTTGGCCAGCAGCTCTTTTTTCACGCGGTCGGGCACGTGCACCAGCACCAGTTGCGCGTGGTGTTTTTGCAGCTCGTGGTGCGAGGCCCACAGCAAGCAGGCGGCCTCGTCGGACAACGAGCTCAGCATGCCGCAATCGACCCACACGGCGGGCTTGCCGCTGCGCTGGGCACACTTCAGCCAGTGGTCCAAAGCGGTTTCGGGCTCGCCGTTGGCGCCAGGGGCCAAAATAAGCAGGTAACTGTGCGGTAATAATTCGTGATAAGCAATGGTCATAACAGATAAAGGCAAGGCGAAATCGAAGGCCAGGACCGCAAAATCCCGGAGCCGCTGCCGCTGGATATAACGGGGTAGCTGACAGCATACAAATTTCGACAGCCCCAAATTCCCCGCCTAAGAGAAAATTACGGGGATTAACGGCGGCAAATACTGAAACTATTACCCTTAAAAATGCCATTATTTGCATGCCATCACCGGGCTGCTGCCCGCCGGTGTTGCGAAGAGGGTGCGCCCGCCAGGGCTTATTTCGGGTCCGTGCAGGTCGGGTGCATAACGCCAAAGCCCAACCACAAAACGCCTTCAAACCACTGGCAAGCTGGGCTTACCGCTGATTCAAAGGCGTTTTGTGGTTGGGGCTTTGGGGGCGTTACCCCCCTTTTTTCAACCTGCCCGCTCCGCGAAAAGAAGGTCAGTGGGTGGGCGCCGGTTATTTACTGCGGTTCCGCAGGGGCTTCACGCCGCTGGCCGTGGCAAAGGGTTTCTGGTTGCTGGTTGCTGGTTAATTACCAACGGAAAACCAGCAACCAGCAACGAGGAACCAGCAACGAGCAACCAGCAACCAGCAACCAGCGACCAAAGCGCTTGCTTCCGCAGCAACTGCGGAACCGCAGTTATTTACTGAACCGGTACACGCCCGACGTTGCGCCGCTCACGACGCGCACAAAGTACAGGCCGGCGGCCGGCAGCTGGGCGGTGGGCAACCGCAGCACCGGGGTGGCCTCGGGCAGCACGCGGTGCTCCTGCCACACCGTTCGGCCGGCCGCGTCCATCACCCGGAGGTCGACGGCTCCTTGCAGGGGCTGGGCGAAGCGGATGCTCAGCTCCGTGGTGGCGGGGTTGGGGGAAATGGTGGCCGCCGTGCGGCCCGCGTTCAGGACGGCCGCCACCGGGCTGAAGCTGGTGGTGCCGTCGTTGTCGACCTGCCGGAGGCGGTAGTAGGCCAGGCCCGCCAGCGGGGCGGCGTCCAGGCGGGCGTAGGTCCGGGCCTGGGTGGTGGTGCCGCCGCCCGGCACCTGGTCCAGTTGCTCGAAGGTGCGGCCGTTGGCGCTGCGCTCCACGGCAAAGTAGGCGCAGTTGCGCTCCGAGGCCGTTTCCCAGCTCACCCGCACGCCTTCTTTTTGCAGGGCGGCGTCGAACCGGGTCAGCTCGACCGGCAGCGGCGGCGTGAGCACCACGGGGCCAATCGCCAGGCACTCGATGCCGTTATACTGCACATTGTAAGCCCGGCCCTGGGCCAGCAGGCCCACGGCGTACGAGTTCACGGTTTTAGTGTCGCCGGAAAGCGCCCCGGCCTGCACGCCGGCCGTGCCCCACCTGTGCGCCCCCGAAGCGGTGTTGCTGCCGATGGGGTTGCGAATCGGCGTCGAGAAATTGGGGTCCAGGTTGGTGTCGTCGTAAAACAGAAAATCGATGAAGCCGTTGTTGTTGCCGGGCCGCACCGAGCGCACCGTGATGCCCGCCGCATCGGCGGCCTCGCAATCGTACATCGGAAAATTGACCGGCCCTACCCCGGTCGAAAACACGAGGTTGATGGTGCCGTACGCCATTCGGGTGCCGTCGTCGGTGGTGCCGTCCCACACAAATTCGTTGGTTGCGGTGGGCGTGCTGATAACGGTTTGGCTTTCCAGGACGCGGTCGTAGGCCGATTCGTAGGTCTGGTTGTTGTTGCCGTCGATGAACACGATGCCAAACCCGGCCTGGTCGACGGTCAGCGTGAAGGTCGTGATTTGGTTGGGGGCCGTGCCCGAGCAGGTCGTGGTTATCGTGGGGGCGTTGGGCGGCACCGTCGACGGGTAGACCGCGTTGTCGGGGTCGTTCACAAACAGCTTGTATTCGGGGTAGCCCAGGGTGGCCGCGCTGGTGGGCTGGCTCCGGCGCTGGGCCTTGTAGTCGGGGCTGCCCACGCTGGTGCCCAGCTTGTTGGCCGTGAGCAGCGTGCCGTACGGGCTGATGCGCGAGTAGCTCACCTTCTTCACAAAGAAATTGCCGACCGGGTTGGGGTTCGGAATGAGCGGGAACAGCGCAAACGTGGTGGCAAACTGGTTGTTGAAGCTCGCGCCCGTGAACGACCAGGCCGATGAGTACAGCCGCCCCGGCTTTTCGCCGCGCTTGCTGGGGTCGGCGTTGGCATCGTCGCGCACCGTGAAGTCCCAGCAATCGTACCACGACTTGCTCGGCAGCTCGGTGCCCGCGTCGCTGAGCTGCTCAAACTCAATCCATACTTCCTGGGCCGCGCCGGTGGTGTTCTCAAACACCAGCGGGTCGTAGCCGCCGGCGGGCGCGGTGCCCCCCGCCGCGTAAAGGGGACCCACGGCCGCCTCCTCCGGCGTGGCAATGACGCCCGGCGCCGGGGCCAGCGTGGCGTTGTGCGGGTTGGGGCCCGGGGCCGGGGCCAAAATGGTGGACATGGCGGTGGTAACGCCGTATTTCACTTCCAGCCGCAAACGGGTGTTGGTGGTGAAGCAGTCGATTCGGCGCACCCCGTAGTACAGTTTTTCGCCCGGCTCCAGGTGCACGTACAGCCGTTCGAGGCTGGCGGCGGTGGCGGCCGGCTTGAGAAAATTGCCGGAGTTGCCGCCGTCGTCGTGCTGCAAATACCCCACAAAATTGTTGACTCCGGCGGCCGTGCCCCGGGCGCCCGTGCCCGGCGTCAGGTTCTTGGACCCCTCGGCCAATACGGATGCCGGCAGCGCGGTGGCCGCCAGGAATGTTGTGGCTACCGCCAATTGGCAAATGGTAGAAATTCTATTTCTCATAGTAAGGGGCAGAAGGTTAAAAATGAAAAAAACAGCTTAGGCCGTGGAATCGCGGTGGGCTTGCCGTTCACAAAAATAGCAGATTGCAGGCAATTACCAAATTTGCATAGTGTTAATTAACAAACAGATAACTGGTATTATTTAAAAGAAAAAATATGGTTTTTATTATAAATCCAGGGCAACTAATACTTATTCAATAGGAAGTTATTTTCGGGAGCGCAAACCATGGCTGACAAAAAAATATCAGCAAAGTGCCAATTTATTTTCCAGCGAAGCGCAGTTGCTAGGCGTGACGAACTGAATGCCAAAGGGCTTGGTTTGTGCCGTTGTGCTTCCCGGCCCGGGCAGTCGCGGGCCATTTCCGGCGTTGGGCTGTTGTGCTGGTCGTACCTTGGCGGCCGCGCCCGCCGGGGGCTGGTGCCATCTCTAATTTTCACGTGCTCAGGTTGGGTTGAGCATTTTTGTTGTTCATGAAAATCCTTTATAGCTACCTGCGTAACTACTGGGGCCTGCTGGTGCTGGCGCTGGTGCTGGCCACCGTCAACCAGGTCTTTTCGCTGCTCGACCCCTACCTTTTCCGCCGGCTGGTCGACCATTTCGTGCCCAAATACGGCAGCCTCGTCGGGCTGCGGCTGGTGCCGTTCTGGCCCTTCTTCCGCGAGGCCATCCCCTACATCGGCATGATGATGGGCGTGGCCATGGTGTCGCGCATCGCCAAGAACTTTCAGGACTACTACGTCAACGTCATCACCCAGCGGCTGGGGGCCAAAATGTACTCCGACGGCCTGCGCCACTCGCTCGAGCTGCCCTACCAGGTGTTTGAGGACCAGCGCTCGGGCGAAACCCTGGGCAAGCTGCAAAAGGTGCGCATCGACGTCGAAAAGCTCATCCAGAGCTTTGTGAACGTGGTGTTTACGGCGCTGGTGGGCATCACGTTCGTGATGTGGTATGCCATCACGGTGTACTGGCCCATTGCGGTGGGCTACTTCCTCACCATTCCGCTGCTGGGCATTCTGAGTTTCTTTCTGAGCAAGCGCATCAAGGTGATTCAGAAGACCATCGTGGCCGAAACCACGGCGCTGGCCGGCTCCACCACCGAAAGCCTGCGCAACATCGAGCTCATCAAAAGCCTGGGCCTGGCCCAGCAGGAAACCCAGCGGCTGAACGGCATCACCGGCAAAATTCTCAAGCTGGAGCTGCGCAAGGTGCGCTACCTGCGCTCGCTCTCGTTCGTGCAGGGCACGTTCGTGAACCTGCTGCGCAACGTCATCATCCTGCTGCTGCTCTACCTGCGGGTGCAAAACCACATCAGCCTGGGCGAGTTTTTCTCGTTCTTTATTTATTCGTTTTCCATCTTCGGGCCGTTGCAGGAGCTGGGCGCCATCATCGGCGTGTACCGCGAAACGGAGATTTCGCTGGGCAACTTCCGGCAGATTCTCGACACGCCCAAAGACGTGAAGCCGGCGCACCCCAAGTCGGTCGCGCACATCGAGCACCTGGCCTTCGACCACGTCAGCTTCAAGCACCTCACGGCCAAAGGCCCGGCCTTGTCCAACATCTCCTTCACCACCGAGCTCGGCCAAACCATTGCCTTCGTGGGGCCCTCGGGCTCGGGCAAAACCACGCTGGTGAAGCTGCTGGTGGGCCTCTACCCGCCCCTGGCCGGCCAGATTCTCTACAACGGCATCCCCGGCGCCGAAATCGACCTCGACGAGCTCCGCGAGCAAATCGGCTTCGTGACGCAGGACACGCAGCTGTTCTCCGGCACCATCCGCGAAAACCTGCGCTTTGTGGCGCCCAACGCCACCGACGCGGAATGCCTGCTGGCCCTGCGCCAGGCCGCCGCCGACACGCTGCTGGCCCGCGCCCCGCTGGGCCTCGACACGGTGATTGGCGAAGGCGGCGTGAAGGTGTCGGGCGGCGAAAAGCAGCGCCTGAGCATTGCCCGCGCCCTGCTGCGCAAGCCCACGCTTATGGTATTTGACGAAGCCACTTCGGCCCTCGACTCGCTCACCGAAGAAGAAATCGGCAAGACGGTGCGCGAGCTCTCGGGCTCGCGCCAGCACATGACCATCCTCATCGCCCACCGCCTGAGCACCATCCTGCACGCCGACCGCATCTTCGTGCTCGAACGCGGCCACATCGCCGAGCAAGGCCGCCACGACGAGCTGCTGACCCAAAAAGGCCTTTACTACGCCATGTGGCGCCAACAGATTGGCGAGCGCAAGGAAACTACCACCGAAGCCGTGGCGGTGGCCTAGAGCCTTCGGCTTTGGCGAAGGGAATTAAAAATGAAGAATTAAAAATTAAAATTCTCATCGTCAGATTTTTAATTTTTAATTCCCCTAACTGCTATAAAGCACGCCTCGCCGGCCCGGACCCGAAAAAGGCCCTAATCGGAGAGGCCCCGGCACCACGCGGTACCGGAGCCTCTGGTTTTAGGGCCTTTTTCGGGTCCGGGCAAAGCGCTTCACCCTCACGCAATTACCTGCTTTTTGGGGTCGAAATCGGCTTTCGGCGGCTGGGGATTCATGTCTTCGAGCGCCGCCACCACAATTTCGGCAATGGCCAAATCACGCACCCACTTGTGGTTGGCGGGCACCACGAACCACGGCGCGGCGGCCGGCGAGCAGTGCTGCAGCGCCGCCTCGTAGGCCGCCTGGTAGTCGTCCCAATGCGCCCGCTCTTTGAGGTCGTTGGGGTCGAATTTCCAGTTTTTGGCCGGGTCGTCGAGGCGGGCTTGCAGGCGCTCGGCTTGCTCTTCCTTGGAAATGTGCAGGAAGAATTTGAGAATGCGGGTGCCGCTGCGGGTCAGCAGCGTTTCGAAATGATTGATGTCGTCGTAGCGCTGCTCGGCGGTTTTCTCGTCAATCAAGTCGTGCACGCGGGTTATCAGCACGTCTTCGTAGTGCGAGCGGTTGAACACGCCAATGTGCCCCCGCTTGGGCGTTTGGGCATGAATGCGCCAGAGGAAATCGTGGCTCAGCTCTTCCAGCGAAGGCGCCTTGAAGGTGGCCACCTGCACCCCGGCCGGGTTCACGCCCGTGAGCAGGTTCTCGATGGCGCCGTCTTTGCCGCCCGTGTCCATGGCCTGAAACACGAGCAGCAGGCTGCGGCGGTGCTCGGCGTAGAGCAGCTCTTGCAGTTCGCACAGGCGCTGGCGCAGCACCCCCAGGCGCGCTGGCGCCTTGTCCTTGTCGGTGTGCTTGTGGGCAAAGGGCGTGCTGGCGTCGGGGTCGGCCCCGGCGAGGCGAAAGGCCGGGTCGTTGACGAGAACGGCCGGGGTTTTGGGCAGGTCAAACATCGTTGAATTATGGAGTTGGAAAGTCACGAGCCTGCTTGTACGCAAAGCAGCGCCCCAAGGCCTAGCCACTCACCGCCCGCGCGATGCCGAAGGCCGCCGCGGCCGCCAGCGCCCCCACCACGGCCATTTTGAGGGCGCCCGCCACCGCCGGCTGCCCGGTCATGCGGCTTTTGAAAAACCCAAACACCAGCAGGCACACCAGCGTGATGCCCGCCGACCACGCCAGCCCGCGCGCCGGCGTATCGGTAAAAAAGTACGCGCTGAGCGGAATCAATCCGCCCACGGCGTAGGCCGCGCTGATGGTGAAGGCGCTTTTGGGCGCCTGCCTGGGGTCGGGCTCCTCCAGGCCCAGCTCGTATTTCATCATGAAGCGCACCCACTGCTCGGGGTCGGCCGTGAGCTCGGCCACGGCCTGGCAGCGGGTCGCTTCCGAGAGGCCCATGGCGGCCAGCAGCTCGTCGACTTCGGCGCGCTCGATTTCGGGCACCTCGCGCACTTCGCGGCGCTCGCGGGCCTGCTCGGCGGCGTAATGGTCGACTTCGGTGCGGCCGGCCAGGTAGCCGCCGAGGCCCATGGCGATGCTGCCGGCCACGATTTCGGCTAGCCCGGCCGTTATCACCAGGCCCGAGGCGGCGACGGCCCCGCTCAGGCCCGCCGCCAGCGCAAAGGGCACGGTCAGGCCATCCGATAGCCCAATGACCACGTCTTGCAGCATGGCCGAGCTGGTGAGGTGGTGCTCGGGGTGCAGGTCGACGGGCAGCTCGGTGGTGGTTGAATCGGTCATAATTTGTGGAGAACAAGGGCAGGGCGATTAACCCCACGTTGTGCTTTACGTACGCAGTTATAGATTTTTCGACACCGGATTGTTTCGGTTGTTTTTTTTCACTTCACTCGTGTTCACCGTTATGGCATCTCCCGCCAAAGCCGCGGCCAAAGCCCCGGCCTCCAAAAAAACTGCGCCCGCCAAAGCCGGCAGCAACGGCAAAAGCCCCGCCGGCAACAACGCCGGCAAAGGTGCTGGCAGCAATGCCGCCGTCGACATACAGCCGGTCCTCAACCAGCAAAACCACGCCCCCGCGCCCACCCAGCGCTTCGGCACCGTGAGCCAGCGCCTGCCCATCGGGCTCGACGAGGCGACCCGGCTGAGCAGCGTCACCATGCTCA
The DNA here is from genome assembly GCA_964242365.1 of uncultured Hymenobacter sp. Taxonomy (GTDB): domain Bacteria; phylum Bacteroidota; class Bacteroidia; order Cytophagales; family Hymenobacteraceae; genus Hymenobacter. The sequence continues at coordinate 10,796 of CAXTCS010000060.1, forward strand.
ACCAGCTGCTGGCCGACACCATCACGCTGCGCGACATGTACAAAAAACACCACTGGCAGGTAGTAGGCCCTACTTTCTACCAGCTGCACCTGCTCTACGACAAGCACTACGAAGAGCAGGCCGAGCTGGTCGACACCATCGCCGAGCGCATCCAGATTCTGGGCGGCGTGGCCGTGGCCATGGCCCACGACGTGGCCGAGCTGAGCAGTCTGCCCCGCGTGCCCCGCGACCGCGAAGAAGCTCCCGTGCAGGTGTCGCGCCTGCTGAGCGGCCACCAGACCATCCTCAAAAACTGCCACGACTACGCCAAAAAAGCCGATGAATCCGGCGACGACGGCACCAACGACCTCATCGTGAGCAACCTTATGCGCACCAACGAGCTGCAAGTGTGGTTCGTGTCCGAGCACCTTGTCGATTCGCCGCTCATTCAGGCCGAATAGGTTCACCTTAAAGAATATAAATAATAACAGGACGTCATGCTGAGCGTAGCGAAGCATCTCTACCGCAGTAGTAATCCAATTGTCAGGATTAGTTACGCGGCAAAGGTGCTTCGCTACGTCCGGCATGGCGTTTTTTCGTTCCCGGTTGCCTGGTCAGATAGTCTTCGCCCTCTCTCATCCGTCTATTCCGCGTGAGCAGCCGCCTTTTCGTTGTGGTTGTCCTCGGCTTCCTCCACCGAGTGGGTTTTGCCGAGGTCGTTGTCTTTTTTCGCCATGTCGGCCAGAACAGCGTAGAAATTGTGTAGCAGCTTGATTTCCTCCTCCGAAAAATCCTGGGCGTTGATGAGCCGGTTGCTGGCGCCTTGGGTGGCGGCAATCAGCTCATTTAGTTTGAGGTGCATCACCAGCGAATCCTTGTTCTGCGCGCGCTGAATAAGGAAAACCATCAAAAACGTGATGATGGTGGTGCCGGTGTTGATGACCAGCTGCCAGGTTTCGGAATAATGAAACAAGGGCCCGGTGGCTCCCCACACCACCACAATGCCCGCCGCCGTCATAAACGCCGCGGTGGACCCCGAAAATTTGGTAATGCCTTCGGCCATGCGGCCAAAAAAGGAGCTGGAGGAGGAAGATTGGGATGAATTCATCACGAAAATCGGAAAAATGATAAGCACAGCACTGCGAATAGCTGTACGGCACCGCAAGGTAAACGACTGAATGGTGGAGGGTTGATGAAAATCCTGCTTTAAAGGTTGTGTGGCCGAAATGCGCCGGCTATCTTTGCACCCGCTTCGCCGCCTTAGCGAAGCCGGTTTCGGCCGAATTGCCCGGTGTAGTTGCCCAATTTGCGCACGTGGTGAAACTGGTAGACACGCCATCTTGAGGGGGTGGTGCCTTCGGGTGTGGGAGTTCGAATCTCCCCGCGCGCACGCAAACGAAAAAGGCCCGTTCCAATCATTTGGAACGGGCCTTTTTGCTGTGGTGCAACCGCTGCGGCCTCTGCCCTACTGCGCGTCGAACGGGTTGCCGGGCTTTACGAGCACCACCCGCTCGCGCTCGACGACCACCTGGCCGGGCAGGGCGCCTTTGGGCTTGCGCACAAATTTTTTGGGCGTCACCGTCACGGGGCACAGCGAGTCGTGCTGCCGGCGCGAGTACCAGCCGGCGAGCTGCGCGGCGTGCTCCACCACGGGCTCGGGGATGGGCTGCCCGGCCCGGTGCCGGATGACGACGTGCGAGCCGGTGACGTCCTTGGCGTGCAGCCAGAGGTCGTCTTTGTGGGCGTATTTCTGGGTCAGCAAGTCGTTATTCGCCGCGTTGCGGCCCACCAGAATCGTAAACCCCCGGTCCTCAAACACCTTGAATGGCAGCTCCGTAGCGGCTTTCGTAGCGGCGGGCGTGGGGTCGAGGCCGTGCTGCTTGCGCCAGGCGCGCAGGCCGCGCAGCTCGGCCAGGGCGGGCTGAGTATCCAGTTCCTCCAGGCGCTCCAGGGCGGTCAGGGCTTCGGCTTCGCGCCGGGCGATGCGCTCGGTGAGCTGGCGCTCTTCGATTTGCTGGTTTTTGCCTTTGCGGTACAGGTTTTCGGCGGTGCGCTGGGGCTTTTCGGTGGGTTTGAGCTTGATGACCCGCGCCAAATCCGTATAAAAATCCAGCACTTCGACCTGGGCGGCGCCGGCCGGAATGGCGTGCAGGTTCGCCATGATGAGGTCGGCGGTGTGGCGGTAGCCCGCTTCGTGGGCCAGGGCGTGCAGGCGCTGGCGGGCGTGGGCCGCCGCCGTGCCGGCTTCGTCGGCGCGGCGCTCGAGCAGCTGGCGCAGCTGCTTGGTTTCCATTTCGAGGGCGCGGCGGCCCAGGGCCATGGGCACGAAGCGGCGCAGGGCGCCGATGGGGTCATCGCCGGGCAGGGTGTCGAGCACGTCGCCCAGCGGCAGCAGGCTGAGGCGGGTGCGGCCGTCGAGTTGAACGAGGTAGTAGTGCGCCGGCTTTTCCAGCTGAGCCAGCACCTGGTTCAGCAGGCGGGTTTTGGTTTCGGGCGGGGCCGGGTCGTAGCCGTTTGCGCGCAGGTAGCGGGCGGGCAGGTCGGCCAGCGGCGGCGGCAGCTTACCAGCAACGGACGGAGCGGCAGTTACCTGGGGTTTCAGGTCAGCATCGGCCAGCAGCTTTTGTTGGAACAGTTGGGCCGGCGCGTCGGGCGCGACCCGAAATACGGCGTTTGGCCGGGGGCCGTAGAGCTTGAAAACCAGCCGCGCCCCGCTCCGAAAATTGATTTGCAGCACCCGGTCCTGGGGCCAGGCGGCCACGGTTTGGACTTGCTGGCCCAGCAGGTCCGGAAATAAATCCACGGAATTGGCACGGGCCCGCTGAAACGTTTCGGGCAGGGCCAGCGCGGGAAACGTGGCGCCCAGCTGCGCTTTCAGCCAAAACTCTTTGGTGCCGTCGGTGAGGCCGATTACCAGCTCGTCTTTTTCCTGCGTGAAGCACACGGCCACGCGGTAGCCCCGCAGCCGCTCGGTGAGCGCGGGAGCCAGCTGGCGCAGGAAATAGTAGTTGGTGTGCATAATTAACTTCTGAGTTACCGGGGTACTCAGGCTACGAAACCCTCTGCTTCTCTAAGGCCAAAAGCTTAATCAGAAACTCCCGAGAACTTCTGACTTCTTGCCAAAATGGGCCTGTCACTGAGAAAAGGCCAAGGCTAAATAGGCTGGGAGGAAGCAGCAGAACAAGCGGACTGGTGTCATCATTGAGCACCGAATCCACAGCCATTAGCAGTCCAAAAGCACAGATGAGAAAGATAATTACTGCACTGACCCAAAACCCAAAAGGCCCTAAATAATGACGTAGTCTAAGCTTACTGCCTCTGCCCTCGGGTAGTGCCTCAACCCAACCGGTTATGTTAGGGCGATTTGAAATATTGTTGAACCAGCGGACACGTTTGATTGCAAACGAGGTCGTCCCAACCTCACCGCGAAAAGCTTCGTTTTGCCACTCCAACACCCGATTACTCGTGTTGTGCTGAACCCTTGCTAATAGTTCTGAGGGCACGAGCGGTGAATCAAATTCTTCTGTCAAGGAAGGGGGAATTTTCATCTCTACACCTCCACTTGCAGCCCGTCGTACGCCAGCCTTATCCACTCCGGCAGTTCCGCTTCCACGTCGTGGTGGCGGCCCAGCTGGTGGCTGATATGCGTCAGATAAGCTCTTTTGGGCCTCACCTCTTCCAGCACTTCAATGGCCTGGGCCAGGGTAAAATGCGAGACGTGCGGCTCGCGGCGCAGCGCGTTGAGCACGATAACGTCGGCGTCGCGCAACTGCGCCCGGGTTTCGGGGCCGATGTGGTTGGCGTCGGTCAGGTAGCAGAAATTGCCGATGCGGAAGCCCAGCACCGGCAGCCGGTGGTGCAGGGCCCGCAGGGGCTGCACGGCCACGCCCAGCACGTCAAACGGCGCGTCGTCGCGCTCGATGGGGTGCAGGCGCACGCGGGGCACGCCGGGGTACTTGTGCTCGGCAAAAATGTAGGAGAATTCCTGCTCAAGCTGGCGCAGCACGCGGGGCTCGCCATACACCGGCATGTCGGTTTGCTGCCGGAAGTTGAAGGCCCGGATGTCGTCGAGGCCGGCGGTGTGGTCCTTGTGCTCGTGGGTAAACAGCAACGCGTCGAGGTGCATGACGCGGGCACGCAGCATCTGCTGCCGGAAATCGGGACCGGAATCAATCACGAAGCTGCGCCCGTCCACGGCCAGGTGCACCGACACGCGCAGGCGGTGGTCGCGGTGGTCGAGCGAGCGGCACACCTCGCAGGTGCAGCCAATCATCGGCACCCCGGAGGAAGTGCCCGTACCAAGGAACGTAATCTGCACTTCGTTTGAATTATGAATTATGAGTTTTGAATTATGAGTTATTTCGCAGCCAAAACCGCGGTGAGGCACCCGAAAAAGCCGCCGATTTTAACTCATAACTCATAATTCAAAACTCATAATTCCCTTAGCCCACGTATTGCTTCACCACGCGCACCAGGGCGTCAAAATCGAGGGGCTTGGGCAGGTAGTCGGTCACGCCGGCTTCGCGAAACTGCTCCATCGAGTAGTTGTTGGCGTTGCCGGTGATGGCGATGATGGGCAGCTTGCTGATTTTGGGGTCGGCGTGGGCCCGAATTTCGCGGGTGCACTGCATGCCGTCTTTCACCGGGATGTTGATGTCCATCAACACGCAGTCGACGGGGTTGCTTTCCAGCTGCTTGAGCACCTCGCCCCCGTTTTTGGCCAACACAATCTTATATTTTTGCAACTCCAGAATTTTGCGGGTGAGGTTGAGAATTACCGAGCTGTCCTCAGCAATCAGAATGGTTTTGGTTGGGGTGTCGGCGGACATGAGCGGAGGGGTTTGGGTTGGGTTCATAGGGTAGATAAAGTGGATTAATCGGGTCCGGCAGCATTAATCAAACTGCCGGCGCATTGATGGCTCGCTCCACGGCGCCGGGGTATTCGGCAACGAACTGTGCAAAGTAATGTTCCAGAAGTTGAAATCCAACGGCGCCTTCTTCCAGCCGGCCTCCTTTGTAGAGGTGCTCGAGGTGGCGGGCCTGGGCGGCCAGCGCCACGCCGCCCAGCGTAGCCGCCGTGCCCTTGAGCTGGTGCAGGATGGGCAGCAGGTCGAGGAAATTGGCATTGGCCGCCATAGGCGCGGCGTCGCGCAGCAAATCGCCGGCCTCCTGCTCAAACTCCTGGTAGAGGTCGGCCGTAAATTCGGCGCCGCCCAGCTCCACCAGCTGGCGCAGCACGCTGTCGTCGAGCGTGGGCTCGTCGACTTCGTTGCCCACCGGCACCAGCAGCGCGGCGGCCGCTTCGGCCGCCGCCAGGGCCCCCGGCGCCACGTCGAGCACGGCGGTGGCCACGGCATCGGTGGCGGCCATGCGGGTCTGGCGCGGGCGCAGCCAGCGGTGCAGCACCTCGTATAGGTGGCGGCTTTTCACGGGCTTGCCCACGTAGTCGTCGAGGCCCTGGCGCATGAAGCGGCCGGCATCTTCCTGCATCGAGTAGGCCGTCATGGCCACCACCGGCGGGCAGTGCGAGCCGAGCAGGCGGCGGATTTCGGCCGTGGCCGCCACGCCATCCATGTCCGGCATCTGGATGTCCATGAAAATCATGTGGTACGCGGCGCCCGGCGCGGTGGCCAGGCCAATGGCTTCGGGCCCGCCGCTGGCCACGTCGACCTGGCAGCCCAGCTTGGTGAGCAGCCGCAGGCCCACCTTCTGGTTGATGGCGTTGTCGTCGACGAGCAGCACGCGGGGGGTAGAGTCAAACGGCCGCAGCACCGGCTCGCGCACGGCCGGCAGCACCGGCCGCTCCTCGGGCCGGGCTTCGCGGGCCGCGATGGTGAACCAGAACACGCTGCCCTCGCCCTCGTCGGAGAGCACCCCGATTTCGCCGCCCAGCAGCTCGGCCAGCTGCCGGCTGATGCTCAGGCCCAGGCCCGTGCCGCCGTAGGCTTTGCTGGGCGTGGTGTCGAGCTGGGTGAAATTGGTGAAAAGCAGGCTGGCGTTGTCGCTCGAAATGCCGATGCCCGAGTCCTGCACGGCAAAGCGCACGGTGTGCAGCTCGCCGTCGGTGCTCACGCTCGACACGATGATGGCCACCGTGCCTTCGTTGGTGAACTTGATGGCGTTGGCCACCAGGTTGGACAATATTTGCAGCAGCCGCACTTCGTCCGTCATCACAAAGGCCGGCGTGTGCGGCGTGATGTGGTAGGTGAAGCGGATGTTTTTCTGCTCGGCCCGGTAGATGAACAAGGACCGGATGCGCTCCATCGCGGCTTGCAGCTCGAGCGCGGTTTCGTGGACCTGGAGCTTGCCGGCCTGCATTTTCGACAAATCCAGGATGTCGTTCAGGATGGTGAGCAGCGCGTCGCTGCTCTTGCGCAGCGTGTCGACGTAGTCGAGCTGCTCGTCGGTTTCCACGGTCTGGTCGAGCAGGTCAATCATGCCGATGATGCCGTTCATGGGCGTGCGCAGCTCGTGGCTCATGTTGGCCAGGAACTGGGTTTTGGCTTCCAGCGCGGTTTCGGCGGCGTCTTTGGCCTGGCGCAGGTCGTCCTGCATCTGCCGGATTTCGGTCACGTCGCGGGCGATGCCTTCGGTGCCGCGCGTGCCGTTGGCCACGAGGCGGGCGTTGATGAGCACGCTCACGGGGTAGCCGTCCTTGTGCCGCATCTGGGTTTCGAAGTTGCGCAGCCCGCCGCTGCGTTGCAGCTCGGCCAGCACCCGCTCCGGGTCGCTGGGGTTGACGTAATAGTTCTTCACCGGCTGGCCCACCACTTCTTCGGGCGCGTAGCCCAGCACCTCGTAGGTCGAGGGGCTGACGATGGTGAGCAGGCCGTCGTCGTCGGTGCGGTAGTAAATGTCCTGAAACGACTCGAAAATGGAGCGGAATTTCTCTTCCTGCGCTTCCAGGGCCAGCTGGGCCCGTTTCTGCTCGGTGATGTCGTGGGCAATGGCCGAGATTTCCTCAAACGAGCCGTCGCCGAGGTAAATCGGGTTGAGGTAGATGTCGGACCACACGTCGGCCCCCCGCGAGTCGCGCAGGCGCATCTCGAAGCGCTGGGTCTGGCCCTTGGCCGCCGCTTCGTAGTGCTGCACGAAGGTGTTGCGCTCGGCCTCCGGCATGCGGGCCAAATCGGCTTCCCAGAGGTTGAGGCCCCGCACCGGGTACACGCCGTTGCGCCGCAGAAACAGGGCCGCGTAGTTGCGGTTGAAGTTCATGAGGTGGGCGCGGGTGTCCACCGTCCACATCACGTGCGAGCCGCTTTCGAAAATGGCGTTCAGGCGGGCCGTTTGCTTGCCGATTTGCTCTTCGTTGCGCTTGCGCTCAATGGCCAGGGCCACCTGGTTCGAAATGAAGTGCAGCACGTCGAGGTCGCCGGGCGCGTAGGCGTCGGCGCGGGTGTAGTCCTGCACGGCCAGCACGCCAATAATCCGGTCGCCGATGCTCAGCGGCGAGGCCAGCATCACCTCGGGTATCAGCCCGTAGGCCGTGACGGTGCCGCTGTGCACGAGCTGCTGAAAATCGGTGCGGGTGAGGTAGCGCGGCTGCCCGCCGGCAATGATGTACTCCGACACGCCCGACGAAAACGGGCGCGCCGCCTGCGGCCGGTGCTCCGGGTGCTGGTCGACGTGGTAGGCAAACTGCAGCCGGGTGCGCGCGTCGTCGCAGAGGGCGATGAACAGGTTGCTGGTTTCGATAATCTTGCTCAGCTCGCGGTGAATGGCCCCGTAGAGGCTGGGCAAGTCCTTGGCGCTAATGGCCAGGTTGGCAATGCTGTAGTAAACTTTTTGCAGCCGCTCGGCCTTGATGCGGTCCGTGATGTCGTGCAAAATGGCGCGGCTGCTCACCGGCTGGCCTTCCTCGCGCACCACGCTCATGCTCCCGATGAGGTGCACCGGCTTGCCCATGCTGGTCAAGAACACGGTTTCGACCTTGTTCACCGGCTCGCCGTCATAAAGGTTGCGCAGCTGGTAGAGCAGCTTGGCTTTGTAGTACGGGTGCACCACGTCGGCCAGGGTGCGCACGGCCAGCTCGGCGTCGGAATAGCCCAGCTTTTCCTTCCAGGCCTTGTTCACGAACAGGAAGCCGTTTTCGGCGCTCAGGTGCTGCACCAGGTCCTGCGCGTTGTCGAGAAAGTCTTGCAGGTGGGTGCTGTCGCCGGCCAGGGCGGGGCTGGCCAGGTTGCGGTCGCCGGGTTCCTGGCCGGTCATCCACACGCCCGTCACGAAGCCGGCGCTGTCGTGGGCAAAGCCCGTGCGCCACCGCACCAGGCGCGGGTGGCCGCTGCGCGTGAGCAAGGCCCGCTCGTAGTCGAGCGCCATCGACTCGTGGGCGATGCTGGCCAGGTACTCTTGCCGGCGCGCCGCGCGTTCGGCCGGGGGCGCAAACATTTCGTGGCACCGCTGCCCAATCACCTGCTTGCGGGTGTAGCCCGTGAGCGCCAAAAAGGCTTGATTAACGTCCGTGATGGCCCCCTGCACGTCGAGCAGCACGTACAGTTGGCCGAGTTGGTCGAGCATTTCCGCCAGGGGCGGGGCCACCGGGCGGGTGGAAGAAGCAGCCGAAGAAGAAGCCATAAAACAACGCGTACTACTCTGTTGATATTTCCCGCTAAGATAACCCCGGCCGACCTGCCGGCCGACGGCGTAAATTTGGCCAAATATAAAATAACGCGCGCCCGCTCCGGGGCGCCCCGCTCCTGCCCTTTGCCGCTTCCCTCCGCCGCGCCGCTGCTTTTCGCCGTCACCACCGACCTGTGCTTCGACCAGCGCATGCAGCGCATTTGCGGCAGCCTGGCCGCCGCCGGCTACCCCGTGCGGCTGGTGGGCTGGCAGCGGCCGGCCTCGCCGCCGCTCACGCCCCAGCCCTACGCCCAGCACCGCCTGCGCGGCTGGTTTCAGCGCGGCAAGCTGTTTTATGTCGAATACAACCTGCGGCTGTTTTTTTACCTGCTGGGCCAGAAGGCCGCCGCGTGGTGCGCCGCCGACCTCGACACCGCGCTGCCCGTGTGGCTGCGGGCCCGGCTCGGCGGCCAGCCCTTCGTCTATGATGCCCACGAGCTGTTTACGGAAGTGCCC
>CAXTCS010000061.1:0-7539 GCA_964242365.1 uncultured Hymenobacter sp.
ACATCAGCCTGCGCGAAGCCTGGACGTCGGACATGATTACCGACGACGGCCTCGCGGCCCTGCGCCAGCACAAGCTCTCGCCGCCGCCCGTGCTCGGCAACCAAGTGCTCGACCTCGACTTTCTCGAATACGCCGAATGCCCCAACTGCCACGGCCACAATACCGAGCTGCGCACGCCGTTTGGGGCTACGCTGTGCCGGGCCGTGCACTACTGCCACGACTGCCGCCAGTTGTTCGAGCAGTTCAAGCCGGTGTAGCTTTGCCCGGCCGGCTGTTTTTCCCTTCCGGTTTTCGATTTATGCGTACCTCCGTTGTCTTTTCCGTCAAATCGGTCGTTGTTAGCTTGTTGATTCTCACGGGCTGCGCGGCGTCCTGCAAGCGCGACGGCAGCAAAACCGTGGCGCTGAACCCCGCCTCGGCCGCCGCCGCGAAGGTCCAGTTTGACGTGTTGCGCGACTCCGTGGACCTGAAATGGCGCAGCATGACCGAAAGCGACGACCAAAAAATCGGCGTCACCCGCCTGCTCCTGCGCGAGCTGAAGGGCCAGCCCGGCATCGATGCCGCCCAGCTCAGCGGCCTCGAGCGCGCCAACGCCCGCCTCAAAGCCCGCCGCTACGACCAGCAAAGCATGGCCAGCTCGGCGCTGATTGACCAATACGACGCCGCCCAGGATTCGCTGCTGCACGCCCTCTACCCGGTGGCCGCGCCCAACGGCCGCGCCCCCTCCGAAAACGCCCGCAACTTCGTCGAAGGCCTGCAACAGCTCGACGCCGGCGTGGTGGGCTTCCGGGTGCAATACGACCGCGCCGCCAAGCAATACAACGACTACCTGAAGCTGCACCGGCCCGAGCTACAGTCGCTGGGCGGCAAATATGCCGGCGTGAAGCCGCTGCCGCTGTTCGAGCTTCCAAACTGAGCCTTTCTGGGGTGCAGGCCGGGAGCGATGCACCGCCGCCAGCACATGATTGGGAAAGATAAATATAACATTGGATACGTATCTATCTAATGCAACTATCTTGTATCTTTAAGTGGTAGCTACTCAAAGCCCCGCACTTAATCCCCAGTCATCATGAAGAAACCCGCTACTTTTCCCCGTCGGCTGCTGCCCGCGCTGCTGCTCGCCGGCCTGGCCCTTGCTTCCTGCGAGCAGTGCAAAGACCGTGACCCCAAGCCCAAGTCCCGGAACCAGAGTCAAAACCCAAGTCAGGGCCAGCACCAATGCCCCAATACCCAGCCCCCGGCTTCCCCCACCGGCACTCCCTGATTCGATAGCCTGGACCGGAAAAAGGCCCTAAAAAAGGAGGCCGGCCAATTGGCCGGCCTCCTTTTTTAGGGCCTTTTTCCGGTCCTCCGGTGCTTACAGCGCCGCCATTTCTTCCCGCACGAAGTCGGCCAGCGTGCGCAAATACTCGGTACTAAAATCAAACCGGATGCCGGCGGCGGCATAAATCTGACCGATGGGCGCGGTGTAGCCCAGGGCCAGGGCGCGCTTGTAGGCGGCCAGGCCCTCGGTGGGGTTTTGGCGGAAGTTGCGCCACACGGCAATGGCGCCCAGCTGCGCCATGGCGTATTCGATGTAGTAAAACGGCACTTCGTAGAGGTGCAGCTGCTTCTGCCAGAGGTACGGCTTGAGGTTTTCCAGGCCCGACCAGTCCACGGTGCGCTGGTTGAACTCGTCGAAAATCTCGACCCAGCGGCCGTGGCGCTCCGCCTCGGTGTGGGTGGGGTTTTCGTAAACCCAGTGCTGAAACTTGTCAATCGTCGCCACCCACGGGAAGGTTTCGAGCACGCTTTCGAGGTGGGTTTTCTTGGCCCGGCGCAGGTCTTCGGGGTCGGGAAAGAACACGTGCCACTGGTCCATGCTCATCAGCTCCATGCTCATCGAGGCCAGCTCGGCCACTTCCGACGGCGGGTGCTTGTCGGCGCCCAGCGGCAGCCCGCGGGTCAGGAACGAGTGCACGGCGTGGCCGCCCTCGTGCAGCATGGTCACCACGTCGCGCAGCGAGCTGGTGGCGTTCATGAAAATAAACGGCACGCCGGTTTCGTCCAGCGGGTAGTTGTAGCCGCCGGGGGCTTTGCCTTTGCGGCTTTCCAGGTCGAGGTGGCCCATCTGGCGCATGGTGCGCAGGCAGTCGCCGAGGTACGGGTCGAGGGCCTGGAAGACGGTAACCGTCTTTTCCAACAGCTCCGCGCCGGTGGCAAAAGGGCGCAGCGGCGGCTGGCCGCTGGGGTCCACGTCGAGGTCCCAGGGGCGCAGGGCGGGCAGGTTCAGGTCCTGGCGGCGCTCCAGGTTGAAGTCGTCAATCAGCGGCACCACCGTTTCGCGGATGGCCCGGTGGAAGTCGAAACAGTCCTGCGGCGTGTAGTCGAACCGGCCCAAAGCGGCAAACATGTAGTCGCGGAAGCTGGCAAAGCCCGCGTTCAAGGCCACTTCGTGGCGCAGCGTCACCAGCTCCGTAAAGAGGCGGTCGAGCGGTTTGGCGTCCTGCACGCGCCGCGCCTGAATGGCCCGGTAGGCCGTTTCGCGCACGGCCCGGTCGGGGCTTTTGAGGCGGTCGGCGGCCTGGGGCAGGGTCAATTCCTGGCCGTCGAGGGTCACGTTCATGGCGCCCACCGTGGCCGCGTACTGCTGCTGCTTGGTGCTGATTTCGGTTTTCAGCGGAATGTTCTCGACCCGATAAATTTCCGACGCCCGGCGCACCGAGCGCAAAAACACGCCGTAGCGCCGCTCGTCAAGCCCCTCCAAATGCGGCGAGGCCAGCATTTTTTCGTTCAGGGCGTGGTCGTAGGGCGCCACCAACGGCTCCACTTCGTTCACAAAATACTGAAACGCCTCGGCCCGGCTGGGGTCCTGGGTGTCGCAGGTCATGTGGATGTAGCGCCACGCCAGGTCTTCGCTCAGCACTGCTTCCAGCTCCGAACGGTCGAGCAGCCAGCGTTCTAGCCCGGCGGGCGCGTGCACCGGCCGGTCTTGCAGCTCCTGGAAAAACGGCTCAATGGCCGCCCAGTCGGTCACGATAAAATCTTCGGGCAAATACTGGCGCGGCGGCCGGCTCGTATCGGTAGCCGACTCAGCGGTAGGTTCAGCAAGTAGCATCATACTGCAATTATAGTCGAGAGAAGTTAGGAAGCAATTATCGGCCCCGGCCTTTACATTACGAAGCAAACACCACGCCGGGCGAAAAGTATTTTTCGGGAAATAATATTGCCGGACAACGAATATCAGGCCGGAAAAACCGCCATGCAGAGCAGAGCAGAGCATCTTGCCCGCACAAGTAAATAATTACTACTGCGGGCAAGATGCTCTGCTCTGCTCTGCATGGCAGTTCCTTGGTATGACCGACGGCGGCAAAAGCAGCAACATATCTACCCAATCTCAATCACCACGTCATCCGTCATCGGGTGGCCCACGCAGGTGAGCACGTAGCCTTGCTTCATTTCGGAGTCCGACAAGCCTTCGCGCTCGTCCAGGTGCACTTTGCCGCTCAGACACTTTCCCCGGCAGGCGGTACACAGGCCGGCCTGGCACGAGTACGGCAGGTCAATGTCCTGGTCGAGAGCGGTTTCGAGAATGGTTTTGCCAGTCGGCACTTCAATTTGGTACTCGCTGCCTTCGTACTGAATCGTGACGGTGCGGGTCTTTTTGGTGTCGTCGCCGGCACTGGCCGATACGTCGCCGTGGCCGTTGGGCTGGGCGGCGGCCACTTCGGCGGTGTCGGCGCTGGCCACGAAGCTTTCGCGGCGAATGCGGGCCTCGGGCACGTTCAGCAGGTCGAGGGCGGCGCGGGCTTCGGCCATCAGGCCTTCCGGGCCGCACATGAAGTACTCGGCCTGCTCGGCCGGAAACTGGTGGCGCTGCTCCAATATGCGCAGCAGCATGGTGCGGTTGAGGCGGCCGGTGTGGCGGTGCGCGCCGCCGGGCTTCAAGGGCTGGCTGTACACGTGCTCGACTTGCAGGCGGCCGTTGGCGCGGGCTTCGAGGTCGGCGAGCTGCTGCTGAAAAATCACCGATTCTTCGTTGCGGTTGCCATAAATAAGCAGAATGTGGCTGTTGGGCTCGGTGTTCGCCACCGCTTTGAGGATGGACATCAGCGGCGTGATGCCCGAGCCGGCCCCGATGAGCACCAGCGAGCGGGCCGCTTTCGGGCTGGGGCTGAGGGTGAAATTGCCCAACGGCTCCATCACTTCCAGCTGCTGCCCAACGTGCACGGTGTCAAGCAAAAAATTACTCACCAGCCCGCCCGGCACCCGCTTCACCGTCACCGACAGGCGCGGGGCCTCGTGCGGCGTGCTGCTGAGCGAGTAGGCGCGGCGCTCCTTTTTGCCGCCCGGCCCGCAGGGCACAATCAACGTCAGGAACTGGCCGGGCCGGCTGGCGATGGGCGCCCGGTCGGGCCGCTCTAAGTGAATGGTAACAGAATCAGCGGTTTCCTGGGTCAGCGCAACAACAGTCAGGGTGTGGTAACTCATGTGGGGAATGGGTGGGCTATTTTGGAGCGTACGGATTATCCGGCAAATGAAGGATTCCGGAATGAAGCAATGACAAAAATTAAACCGAAGCCCGCGCCCCGAAAGGCGCTACTTCGTTTGCAAAGGTAACTTGCCGCCGCGGCCGGTTTTTACGGCCGTGGTACGGTCGTTGCGGGCCCGCTGCGCCGGTGCCCCCGCTATTAGCAGCCGGTGCTTTCCTCGGTCCCAAGGTGCGGCACTGCCAAGTTTAAAAACCTCCAACAGCTACCGGCGCAATCAGTTTCGGCTCATTTTATTCCCCCGCTTTTGTCCCTCTCCGCCCTCCTCTCGCGCCACCAAGCCGATTTCGGCCCCGTGCTCCCCGTCGACCTCAACAGCCCCACCGTCACGCGCCTCGATTTCACGGCCAACAACCCCCGCCTCGCCACCGCCGACCTCCGCGACACAGCCACGTTCGCCGCCTTGGTCAACGACATCCTGGCCGAAAAAAACGCCACCGTCGGCATCGGCGGCTACCTCGAAAACCGGGTTATCTACCGTCGCAGCCCACATTTTGGCCCCGGCGCCGCCCCCGAAGCCCGCTCCCTGCACCTGGGCGTCGACGTGTGGCTGCCCGCCGGCACGCCCGTGCTGGCGCCCCTCCCCGCCGTGGTTCACAGCCTGGCCGACAACGATAATTTCGGCGATTACGGCCCCACCGTCGTGCTCTGGCACGAGCTGGAAGGCACCGCATTTTACAGCCTCTACGGCCACCTCAGCCGCCGCGAATGGCGCGCCCTCCGCCCCGGCCAGGCGCTGGCCCAGGGCGAGGCCTTCGCCACCGTCGGCCCCTACCCCGAAAACGGCGACTGGCCCCCACACCTTCATTTTCAATTAATTGCCGACCTGCAAGGCCACGTTGGCGACTTCCCCGGCGTGGCCCGCCCGAGCGAGCGCGACGCGTGGGCAACCCTCTGCCCCGACCCCAATCTGGTGCTTCAGACCGCGGTCCTTAGTCGAACTTAATCGCCACCACCGGCTTAATCCGCGAAATCAAATAGGTCGGAATCAGCACCGCCAGCAGCGAGGTTCCGAACGTGGCCACGTTCAGCAAAAGCAGCATTTTCGGGTCCCAGGAAATCGGCACCCGGTCCATGTAGTAGTTTTCGGGGTCGAGGGGAATGACGTGGAAATAGTACTGCACGGCGCAGAAGCCCACGGCTATCACGTTGCCAATCAGCATGCCCCGCACCGTGAGCGACAGCCCCCGGAAAAAGAACATCCGCCGAATCTGGTTGTCGGTCGCGCCCAGCGCCTTGAGGATGCCAATCATGTTGGTGCGCTCCAGAATCATGATAAAAATCGTCGCCACCATGTTGAACGTGGCCACGAAAATGATGAGAATCAGAAAAATCACCACGTTGCGGTTCAGCAGCTTCAGCCAGTCGAACAGCTGGGCGTACTGCTCGGTGATTTGGTCGATTTTGAGGTCGTAGGGCAGCCGGTCGTAAAACTTTTCGTAGGTCCGGTCCAGGGTGTTAAAGTCTTTCAGCACCACTTCCACGCCGCCCACCAGCGAGTCGGGCCAGGCCGGCGAGTTCAGCTCCCGAATCTGGCGAATGTCGCCGATAACGTACACCTCGTCGAACTCGTCGAGCCCCGTCGAATAAATGCCGCTGACCCGAAACTGCCGGATGCGCGGCGGGTTCTGAATAAAGTAAAACAGCGCCTTGTCGCCCACGGCCAGCCGCAGCTTGTCGGCCACCTTGCGCGAGAGCAGCACGTCGTTGCTCGCCGCCGAATCGGGGAAGCTCAAAAACTTGCCTTCCGCCAGGTTCTGGCGCATCGGCGAGGGGCCGTCGACCTCCGAAATGCCTTTCAGCACCACGCCCAGCACCTCGTCCTTGGTTTTGATGATGGCCGTTTTCACCGCGTACGGCTGCGTCGATTTCACTTCCGGAAACTCGTGCAGCTGCTTCATCAGCCGGGGCCCGGCAATGGGGGCCACTTCCAGCGAGTTGTTGGTGTCGTAGCGCGAGATTTGCAGGTGCGCCCCAAACGAAAAAATCTTGTTCTGAATCTCGTTGCGAAACCCTTGCAGGATGGCAAACGAGCCCACCATCACCGCCAAGCCCATGGCAATGCTGATGATGGCTATTTTGGTGACCGACGAGGTGAAGGAGCCGGAATCGGCCCCGCCGTCAATCTTTTGCGAAATGTAGCGGGCGACGTTCATTGTTCAGCCGTAAAGCTACGTTTTGAACCGGTACCGCCGCCTATCGGGGTTCCCGGCCGCCGGGAATGTACCCGGCAGTCCCTATTTTTAGGCCTTTTTCCGTTCCATTGATGGTTGGTATTTCCGCAAAAGTCACCTTTTCGCTGCTGCTGGCGCTGCCGGCGTGCGGCACCGCCCGGCCCCCGGCCACCGCCTCTCGCCAAACCGCCGCCGCGCCAACTGCCCCGCCCGCGGCCACGGGCCCCGTCGTCGGGGCCGAGCAGCTGGACAAATACCTGCCGCTGCTCCGGCACCAGCGCGTGGGCCTGGTCGTCAACCAAACCTCGCGCGTGGGCACCACTTATTTGGTCGACACCCTGCGGGCGCGGGGCGTGAACGTGACGGCCATTTTTGCCCCCGAGCACGGCTTTCGCGGCGAAGCGGCCGACGGCGCCACCATCCAGAACGGGCGCGATGCCCGCAGCGGCGTGCCCGTGCGCTCGGTGTACGGCAAAACCAAGAAGCCCACCCCCGATATGCTGGCCGATGTCGACGTGCTGGTGTTCGACATTCAGGACGTGGGCGCGCGGTTCTACACCTTCATCAGCACGCTGCACTACGTGATGGAAGCCGCCGCCGAGCAAAACAAGGCCGTCATCGTCCTCGACCGCCCCAACCCCAACGGCGACCTGGTCGACGGCCCGGTGCTGGAGCCCGCGCACCAATCCTTCGTGGGCCTCGACCCGCTGCCCATCGCCCACGGCCTCACCGTGGGCGAGCTGGCCACCCTGCTCAACGGCGAAAAATGGCTGGCCGGCGGCCGGCGCTGCCGCCTCACGGTGGTGCCGCTGGCCGCGGGCTACACCCACGCCACG
>CAXTCS010000061.1:7639-19709 GCA_964242365.1 uncultured Hymenobacter sp.
CCGGCGCTGCCGCCTCACGGTGGTGCCGCTGGCCGCGGGCTACACCCACGCCACGCCCTACCACCTGCCCGTGTGCCCCTCGCCCAACCTGCCCACCGACCACGCCGTGGCCCTCTACCCCAGCATCTGCCTGTTTGAAGGCACCGGCGTGAGCGTGGGCCGCGGCACGGCCACGCCGTTTGAAGTGATTGGCAGCCCGGCGCAGCCGGCCACCCGGCCCTATTCGTTCACGCCGGCCCCCAACGCGGGCTCGCCCACCCCGCCGCTCAACGGCCAGCGCTGCTACGGCCTGAACCTGGCCGATGCGCCCACCCGCGAGTCGTCGGGCCTGGTCTTGAAATATCTGCTCGATTTTTACCAGCAAAGCACCGACAAAGCGCATTTCTTCGGGAAGTATTTCGAAGAATTATCGGGCACCGCCGCGCTCCGCGAACAAATCATTGCCGGCAAAACCGAAGCCGAAATCCGCGCTTCGTGGGCACCCGGCCTGAGCAAGTTCAAAGCCTTGCGGCGCAAATACCTGCTCTACCCGGAGCGCTAATTCATTAGTTGGCCGTTGTTTAGTTGTTAGTTGTCAGTTGTTAGTTGTCAGGCTGATATGACGCTGCAAACCAATTGAAATCAATAACGAACAACTGACAACGAATAACTGTCAACTAAAATGCTGAATATCATTTTCATGGGCACGCCCGATTTTGCCGTGCCCACCCTCGAAAGCCTGCTGGCCTGGCCGGGCGGCCGGGTGGTGGCCGTCGTCACGGCCCCCGACCGGCCGGCGGGGCGCGGGCGCCAACTGCACGCCTCGGCCGTGAAGGTGGCCGCCGAGGCCCACGGCCTGCCCGTGCTGCAACCCACCAATTTGAAGGCCCCCGAATTTCAAGCCGATTTGCAGTCCTACGCCGCCGATTTGCAGGTGGTGGTGGCCTTCCGCATGTTGCCCGAAGCCGTGTGGAACATGCCCCGGCTGGGCTCCATCAACATCCACGCCTCGCTGCTGCCGCAGTACCGGGGCGCCGCGCCCATCAACTGGGCGCTGATGCACGGCGACCCCGAAACGGGCGTCACGTCGTTCTTCCTGCGGCACGAGATTGACACCGGCGACCTGATTTTGCAAGAGCGGGTGGCCATCGCGCCGGAAGATGATTTTGGCAGCCTCTACGACAAGCTAAAAGCCGTGGGCGCCGCCCTGGCCCGGCGCTCGGTCGAGGCCATCGCGGCCGGCACGGCGCCCAGCACCCCGCAAGCGCAACGGGCCGATTTGCGCCCGGCGCCCAAGCTCACCAAAGAAACCGGCCGGCTCGATTTCACCCGCCCCGCCGCCGAGCTGGTGAACTGGGTGCGCGGCCTGTCGCCCCTGCCCACGGCCTTTGCCTCGCTGCCCGATGGCCGCATTCTGAAAATATTCCGGGCCCAGGTCGTGCCTCCCGAAAGCGAAGCCCCCGCCGCGCCCGGCACCTGGGCCTCCGACGGCCGGCACTACCTGCGCGTAGCCGCCGCCGATGGCTGGCTCGACCTGCTCGACGTTCAGCTCGAAGGCAAAAAACGGCTGCCCGTGGCCGAGTTGCTGCGCGGCTTCAAGCTACCAGCGTGAGCCATTTGTTTTTAGCCTGTTTTTAGCTTGTTTTTAGCAAAAAGCCCGTCATGCTGAGCGGAGCCGAAGCATCTCGCGTGCAATACTAATTTTTTTGTTTAACGATTGAATTACTTTCCCGAGCGAGATGCTTCGACTGCGCTAAGCATGACGTTTTATTATTACTACTACCATTATCACCACCCTTCCCCAACATAAAAAATGGTTTCTTTCGTCGTGGCCGTAGCCGAAAACAACGTCATCGGAAAAGACGGTCAACTGCCCTGGGGCAGCCTCCCCGATGACCTCCAGCACTTCAAGCGCCTCACCCTGGGCCACCCCATTGTGATGGGCCGCCGCACCTACGACAGCCTCGGCCGGGCCCTACCCAAGCGGCCCAACATCGTGGTGACGCGCCAGCCCAACTGGGCCGCGCCCGGCTGCGAAACCGCCGCTTCGGTGCCCGCCGCGCTGGCCCGCGCCCGCGAGCTCGACGAAGAAGTGTGCGTCATCGGCGGCGGCGAAATCTACCGCGAGGCCCTGCCCGCCGCCGACGTGGTCTACCTCACCGAAGTCCACCACTCCTTCGACGGCGATGCCTATTTCCCCGCCCTCAACCCCACCGAATGGCGCGAAGAAACCCGCGAGCGGCACGAAGCCGACGCGCGCCACGCCTACGCCTTCAGTTTCGTGACGCTGCGCCGCCGTTAGGCATTTAAAAGTCACCCCATCAGTAATTTGTCATTCCGACGCAGGAGGAATCTGAATACCGTCGTTGCATGTTTTACCCAGATTCCTCCTGCGTCGGAATGACAACGCCTAGCTTGGTTGAATAGCTGCTCAGCCCCAGGAACGGAAAAAGGCCTCCCGTGCGGGAGGCCTTTTTCCGTTCCTGTTTGGGGCGCTAGCGCATCAGCACCAGCTTGCCCCAGTCGTTTTTGAAGGCTTTGTCGCCGGCCGTGTCGCGGTGGCCAAACTGGCCGCTGGGGTCGTCGAGCGACACGCGGTAGAGGTACGTGCCGTTGGCCAGCCGGTCGCCAAAGGAGTCGGTGCCGTCCCAGGCAAAGTCGCTGATGTTGTTGCCGATGTGCAGCGGGCCGAGCTCGTTCATAAATATCTCGCGCACCACCCGGCCAGTGAGGGTCAGAATCTGGATTTTCATGTCGTGCGGCAGCTCCTGGCCGGTGACCGTGAACACGAAGCGCGCCTTGTTAATCACCGGGTTCGGGTACGGGTACACGTTGGTGATTTTGGAGGCGTTCACCACCTCAAACTTCACCTGAAAATCCTGCAAGCCGGCGTTGGCGTTGCTGGGGTCGCGGCCCTGCACCCGCAACGTGTACACGCCGTCGGCGAGCGGCGCGCCCTGGCCGGGGCGGTATTCGAGCTTGGCCACGCTGCCCTGGGCGGTGTTCACGCTGAAATTGATTTCGGCGCTGTTCAGGTCCACCTGCGTGGGCACCGTCTGGCCCGGCTTGAGCAGCGTCACGGTGAACGCCGTGCGGTCGGTAATGTGCCGCAGCTTGTCCTCGTCGCTGAGCTGAATGTTAATAACCGGCACCGGCGACACCAGCTCCCCGTTGAGGATGTGGCGGCCGTCGAAGGCCACGTCCAGCGTCGGCGGCACGTTGTTGTCGATGATAGAGAACGCCGCCAGGTTCAGCTCGTTATTAAATAGGTTGAGCTCGGGCAGCGCGTGCGGCGCGGGGTTCACGGTAATCTTCGTGGTGAAGGTCCCAAATACGCCCGCCAGCGGCACAACGGCCTTGATGACAATGGTCGAATCGCCCTTGAGCTGGCGCGGGGCCGTCACGTAGACCGGCGCGCGGGCCGTGCCTCCCGCGTCGCGCAGCTCGATTTTGGCCCGCAGCGGGGTGCCAAAATCAAACGGCGTCACGTTTTCGAACACCACCGGAATGGTGAGCGCCCCGCTCTGGGCCTGGGCGGTGAGCGTGGCCGGGTCGTAGGCGTTGCCGGGCGTCACCAGGTCGCGGCGCACCACGCCCTCGGGCACGCCCTGGTAGGTGATGAACCACTCCTTCAGCTGCGGCGCGGCGCGGCTCACCGAGTCTTGCAGGGTCAGCTCCAGCTGCAAGTACGGGTAGCGGGCGGCCGACACCGTAGCCAGCGAAAAGCCGCTCCGGCCCGAATTGGCGGGCACGTCGGCATAGAGCACCGTGGGTTTATTGAGGGTATCGAGGCCAATGACCTTCAGGGCGTAGCTGCTGGTGGCGCCCGGCGCCCGCTGAATCCAGTGGTACAGGTTGTCCCAGCTCTGGGCCGGGCCAATGCGGGTCGACGTAACGGTGCCCCGCGACGAGGGCGTCCGCAGCGTGTCGGTCAGGTTGATAATCTGGTCGTAGCGGGCCGGCAAAGTCGTTGCCGCATTCGGGCCAACTTCCTGAATCAGGTGGCCGCCACCGGCCCGTTTTTGGGCCAGCAGGGCAAACGGGTCGCCGTTTTGCAGCTGGTTGATGAGCTGCGACCCGAGCAGGGTATTGAACGCCGTGCGCACGGCCGGCAAGCTGGCCCAGCGCAAGCGGTTCATGCTGATAATAGCCACGTAGTCGCCATCGGGCACGGCCGCCAGAAAGGCCGTGAGCTGGGCCTGGCGCGCGGCGCTGTTGTTGAGAGTATTCAGCGTGTCGCCTCCATTCGCCGGATTGGCCCCGAAAATGTAGAACTGCTCGGGCGCCTGCCCGCACACGGCCGAAGCCGGCAGGCCGGCCTTGGGCCGCAAAGTGTGCTGGTCGTACACGGCAATGAGCAGGTTGGGCGTGCCCAGGGCGCAGTCGCTCACGGTGGGCGGCGCCAGCACGTTGGTTGTGATGCCGAAGCCCGTGCCATAGCTAAAGTTAGCCCCGGACCTGGGCAGCCCGCCGCCCCTGGTACGCAGCACCAACGCCTTATTTTCGGTGCTGAAGGCCCAGCGGCCGGTGGGCGCCGCTACTTCCACGCCCCGGCGCTGGTCGCGCCGAAACTGGGCATAATGGCTCTGCGACCAGCCCCCGGCGGTGCGCCCCGGAATGATGCGGAACGAGCTAACCACCCAGTTTCCGTCCTCGTCGGCGGCCGGGGCCTGAAAGCGCACCCGCCAGTACCACACCGTGCTGTCGCGGCCCGTGCTGGGCAGCGCGGGCCGCCAGTTGGGCGTAAGCGTGGCCGTCACGGTGCCCGAAGTCCGTTTCAGCGGGCTGTTAAAGGCCGTCGTCGTGTCGGCCTCAAACTCGTACCCGCGCTCCTTGCCGGCGGGGTCATTGGTTTGGGCCACCAAGCGGGGCTGGCTGGTGCCCACAATCGCAAACTCCGTCGGGTTGAGAATGGTCAGGCCGCCGCGCAGGAACGTGAAGCTGATTTGGGCCGTGTTGTTGAGCTCGTCGCTTTCGTCCACCTTGTTCCGGTAGTCCAGCTCAACCTGGAACGTGTTGTTGCCGAACACGTTCGTGCCGGCAACGTTGGGCAGCTCCACGGCGTAGGTGGCGCTGCCCTGCGGCCCCTGGGCAAACGTTTTGATAACCACGGCATCGGGCAGAGCCGGCGTGGTGTTAGGGTCGAATTTGCGGGTTATCCGGATTTCGATGGAATCGCCCGAAATCTTGCCCGGATTGCTCACCCCGATGTTCAGCAAAAAGCTCGGCGAGGTAGCCGTGACGGGCTGCCCGGCTACTGTCGAGGTAATCGACAGCGTCGCGTTGCTGACCTGAAAATCGGGTTTGGGCGGCGCGTACAGCGCAATCGTGGGGTCGCCGTGCCATATCGTGCACAGCATCTGCTCGATGGCTTGACCGTCGTTGTTGCTGAACCGGCTGCCGGGCGACTTCATCAGCCGGCGCACGGTTTCGTTGTACACCGCCGTAATAGGCCGCCCATACCAGTTTGGGTCATTGAAAACCAGCCGGGTCAGAGTATCCTGGGCCTCGTCGAGCAAGTCGGCGTAGCTGAAGCCGTACTGGCCCATCGCGCCAATGGCGCCTTTTCCGGGCGCAAACAGCCAGCTCTCAAAAAAGGTGGGAGCCACCGTAAACAAATGCCCGGCGGCGCAGCCGTTGTACATCATCACCGGGTATTTGCCGTTGGTGTTGTTGTAGCCGTTCGACGGGTCGTTCACGTCGCCAATGTCGAGGTCAAACACGGTATTGGACCCGTGGCCGAAATAGCTGATGAGCCCGAGGCCGGGGTTCAGGTACCGGGCAATATTGGTCGGGAGAACAAACCCGGTCGTGGTGCGCTCCACCGTGGTCACTTTGCCGCCAAACAAGGGACTTTCCGTGTGCACCTTGTATTTGGCCATGTACTCCCGATACTGCACAAACTCATCCGGGCTGTTGCCGCCTATCAGGTGCAGCACGTTTTTGCGCCACGGCTGGTCGCCCAGCTTGTCATACTCAATTACTTTATCCAGGTACGTTTTCACCTGCGCCGGCGTAGTAGCCGTGAGGCGGCCGGTGTTCATGTGGCCCATGTAATCGTTGTTGGCATAGTCCGCCGTCAACAGGTTATCCGAGGCCCCGCGGCTGCTGGTGGGCACCAAATCAACGCCCTTTTCTCCGTTGCGGGCGAAATAGGCCCCGCCCACCGGCTCGCTGGGCACGATGCCTTTCCCTAGCAGAAACAGGTAGCGCCGGCTCTCGTTCTGGACCGTGCTGGCCGCCGCCAGCCACCGGGCAAAATGCCGCAGCGCCAGCCACGACCGGTCGCCGTACTGAAACTGGTCGTACAGCTGCTGGGTGGTCACCATCAGGGTGTCGTACCGGCCACCGGCCACCGACGCCCGGTACGCGGCGTAGGCCAGCGCGGCGTTGGGCACGCCACCGGCCGGTTGCATCAGCTGCGGATGGGTGATGATGGTGAACGTGGGCACCGCCGGATTAATCACCCGAAAGCGCACCCGCCGGGCCGGCAGCGGCACCACCGCGGCCGCTTCGTCGGCGAGCAGAAGCCGGTGCGTGACGCCATCGGCACTGGGGAACACGAAGCGGCTCAGGGCCGCGCTGGCCCCCGGCGTGCTGGCCACCCGCTGCACGTTGTAGAGGTCCTGCACGTCGAACCCCGCCACCGTTGCGGGCACCCCGCTCAGCTCGTAGGTTGCCGGGCCGCCCAGCAGCGAGTCGTTTTCGAAAAGCACCCGGTGGCGGTTGGCAAACCAGGTGGGGGCCTGCGGCACGATGGTGCGCAGGTACCCGACGAAGAAAAAGTCGCCGACGGCCACGGGCACCTGGCTTTTGAGCTTAATCGTGACCTTGCCGGCGCTGCTGATGTCGGAGGGCAAAAACGCAAACGTTTGCCGGGCCCGCACCAGCCCGGTGTAGCTCATCACGCCCAGCACCCGCTCGCCGCCGGTCGGCGGAATCACTATCACCTGCGTCGTATGCTGCACGCCAACGCCCCCAGACCGGATATTCCGGTTCTGCGAGCCAAACAACAACACTTCGACCCGCGGCGGCGGCCCGGTGCTGACCGGGCTCACCGATACCGAATCGACGGTATACGTCAGCTCGTTGTTGGTAACGCCCATGAAAAAGCCTTCGCCCGCTTCCACCCAAGGCAAGTAGTTTACCGATTGAGCGGGGTTGTCGTTGAATATGTTGATTCTCAAATCGAGCTTCTCCCGCAGGTTGTGCGGGTGCGGCGTGCCGCCCGTCGCCACCGGCTGCTGCATGTGGCGCGCCGCCGTGCCGGGGCGCCAGGTAATGAAATAGCTGGCCGTATCGGTGTAAAAGCTGAAGTATTGATGCGGCTGGTCAACGGCATTCTTGTACATCTCGGCTTCCAGCCGCGCATCGTTGTGCAGCGCGTAAAACTCCAGAAAAGTGCTGGCGTCCAGCGCATTCGGGTTGCCTCCCACGTAGGTGGCTATTTCCCGTCCGCGCCGCCAGATTTGCAGCTCGTTGGGCACCACGTTCGCAATGCCGGCCTGGGCCAGGTATTGCGCATCAATCCGATACAGCCCGTCGCGGACTATTTTCATTTTGTAGTACGGCTGGCCGGGCACAATCCATTCGTTGCCCACCGGGCCCGACTGGGCTTGGGCCGCCGCCCCGTTCAGCAACAAGCCCAGCAGCACCAGCAGCAACGCCCACTTCTGTTTCAACGGCGTGTAGTTTTTAAGCATAATCTTCAAGAAATCAATACTTTTCTATTTTCAACTGCGGGCACTGCTCCCATTAATTGCGGCCTATTTCGGGTCCGCTCGTTTCTATTTAAAGCCATAACCCAGCGACACAATCAGCGAGTTGGTTTGCGAGGTGCTGCCCAGCTTCTCAACGGCCAGCCGCGACAGCGCCAAATCGACGCGCAAGCCGCTGACGGCCACCCCGGCCCCGAGGCTGTACTGGCCTTTCCAGCTGCTGGTGTACGCGCCGCTGCTGCTGGGCGCGAAGCCCTGGATTTTCTGGTAGTTGCCCGCGCCGCCGCGGAGGAAAACCAGGTTTTTGTAGCCCAGCTCCACCCCCAGGCGCGGGTCCACGCTCACGACTTTGGTGGCGATGGGCGTGTTGCGCTGGCCGTCGGTGGTGGTTTCGAGGTCGACGGCCACCAGGGCCGAAAACTCCTTGGGCAGCTCGAAACGGCGGCCCACGCCCAGCACGAGGCGCGGCAGCGTGACTTCGGCGCTGCTGGTCGGAATGGCATCGTTGCCAATGGCCACGGGGCTGTTGACGCCTTTGCGGTACTCGTCGGCGTTAATGGTCCACTGGGTGAACGTCGTGGTGATGTCGCGGGCCATCAGGCCCAGGTTCCAGCCCTTGTGGTTGTACTGCAAGCCGGCATCGATGCCAAAGCCGTAGCCGTGGGCAAACTTGCCGATGTTGCGGTAAATAATCTTGGCGTTGGCTCCTACGCTCAGGCCCTCCACGCGGCCCACTTTGCGGGCATACGAGAGCAAGAGCGCGTAGTCGGCCACCGAGAAGTACTCAATTTTGCTGTAATCGACGTAGCCGTACTCGTTGATGAGGTTGCGGGTGTCGGCAATGTTGTCGACGCCCAGGCGCATCACGCTCACCCCAATGGCGCTTTTGTCGTCGAGCGGCATCGAAAAGGCCGCGTAGTCGTTTTTCACGATGCCCGAAAACAGCTCGGAGTGCATCAGCACGCCGTCGTATTTGTGGGTTTGGTTGGCCAGGCCGGCGGGGTTCCAATAGCCGGCGGTGGCGTCGTCGGCCAGGCTCACCTGCACCTTGCCCATGCCCAGGGCGCGGGCGCCCACGCCAATGTTGAGAAATTCGTTGCTGTACTTGGGCGTTTTGGTCGATTGCGCGGCGGCGGGCAGGGCCAGCGCGGCCGTAGCAACCCCAACAAGCAGCCCACGAGCGGCTGAGGAAAAGTGAAGCATGTTTTCGAGACGGGTAAAGTTTGCGCGGACGGAACGCAAGTTACTTCATTATAGTGCGGCGCGCCCCACCAATACCGGGCCAACGCTCCTTTCCAGGCGAGGAAAACCGGCCGTGACCGGGCAAACGGCGCCAGCTGGCCACGCCGGGCCAAAAAAATGTCTTGATAAGCTCACCCACGTTGCGGCGTCAGGCCCCGGCGGGGCGGCATCTCGTGCCGTCCCGGCGCGGAAGCCCCGCCCGCCGGGCCAGCCCCGCACCCCCACAGCCACCGACCCGAAATCGGCCCTAAATCAGCCGGGTAAATCCTTCGGCAACCGAAAAGCCAACCCAGCGGGGCATTTGATTCCAGACTCACTAAAAATTTTATGCCTGATAATCAACCGATAAACATTTATTTTGCCGAATAAGTGAGAATTATTTATCCAGTACCTTGCGTTACAAAGTACCTACCATACATTTGTACTGTTTCTCACCCACTAGCTATTCGTAACGCCCATGAAACTCGAGAACACCCAGGTTCAGATGCGCAAGGGAATCCTTGAATTCTGCATCCTGGAAATCATCGCCCGCGGCGAAGCCTACGCCTCCGACATGCTGGAGGAGCTGACTTCGGCCCGCATGATAGTGGTGGAGGGCACCCTCTACCCGCTGCTCACCCGCCTCAAAAACGCCGCGCTGCTGGACTACGTCTGGAAGGAAAGCACCAGCGGCCCGCCCCGCAAATACTACACCCTGACCGACGCCGGCCGCCAGTTTCTGGGCGAGCTGCGCGACACCTGGGAGGAAATGGCCACTTCGGTGGGCATCATCCGGCACAGCGCCCCCGCCAAGCCCGCCGCCTGAGTTCACCTTCGTTTTCCTTCTCCACTCACCAGAACTTAAACGGCCGTTTTTCAGCCATTGACCATGAAAAAGAACATCAGCATCAATCTGCAAGGAATTATCTTTCACATCGAGGAAGACGGCTTTGAGGTGCTCAGCCGCTACCTGGCCGAAGTGAAGGCGCATTTTGCCAACTACCGGGGCCACGAAGACATCGTGTCGGACATTGAAGGCCGCATCGCCGAGATTTTTTCGGCCCGCCTCTCTCCTACCCAACAAGTCATCACCCTCGACGACGTGCAGGCCATGACCGCCAAAATGGGCCGCGTGAGCGACTTCGCCCCCGACGCCGACGAAGACGACGAAGCCACCGCCGACGCCACCGCCGACGCCACAACGGGTTACGCCGCCGCTTCCGGCCCGGCCTATGCCTCGGCCGGCGCGGGCAGCGCCGCGGCCGCCCCCGCCGCCACCGAGCCCAAGCGCCTGTACCGCGACATGGCCAACCGCAAGATTGCGGGCGTCGCCGCCGGCATCGCCCAGTACTTCGCCGTCAACCCGCTCTGGATTCGCCTGGGCTTTGTGGTGTTGGCGCTGTTATCGCCGTCTGTGGTGAATGTATTCGACGGCAACCCGTTCCACCACTTCAACCTGCACCTTGGGAGTTGGGCCTTGCTGGGCTACATCGTGCTCTGGATAGTGCTGCCCAAGCGCTACGACGCCCCCGCGCCCACCGAAGCGCTGCTCAACTCGGGGCCGCTGGCCGGCCGGCGCTTGTTTCGCGACACGGGCAGCGGCAAAGTGGCCGGCGTGGGGGCCGGTTTGGCCGCCTACTTCAACATCGACGTGACCCTGGTGCGGGTGCTGCTGCTGGCCGGCTTGTTCGCGGGCGGCTTCACCTTCCTGCTCTACATCATTCTCTGGATAGTCTTGCCCGAGGCCAAAACGGTCTCGGACAAGCTGCGGATGCGCGGCGACGCCGTGACCCTGGAAAGCTTCGATACCAGCATGCGCAACAGCGCGTTCGACGAAGGCCCCCGCACCACCAACCGCCCCGTGGGCGCCTTCGTGGAAGATGCCGCCCGCAACCTGCGCCCGGCAGTGAACTTCGTGGGCTCGGCCATCCGGGTGTTCGCCGGGGCGCTGCTCACCATTATCGGATTTTCATTGCTGCTGGGGTTGGCCATCGCGGTTGGGGCCGGAATTGGCCTGTTTCCCCATTCCCAAAACATTGTGCTGGGCGATGCCCCTGCGTACGTCGTGCTGAATGGGGTTCCCACCTGGGGAATTTTAGCGGGCTTTTTCGCGCTGGGCATTCCGGCCTTGTCGCTGCTGCTGGCGGGCCTGAACCTGCTTTTCCGCCACTCCTTGGTGCCCCGCACGGTGAGCATGTCGCTGCTGGGCCTGTGGCTGCTGAGCATCGTGGGCCTCACCGTGGCCATCGTGCGCCAAAGCCGCGAATACCAATACGATGCGGAGGTTGAACAATTGGAGCGTTACCCTAAACTGACCACGCCGGTGGTGATGCTCGACGCCCGCAACGTGAACCGCCCGTGGGAGCAGCACGTCGACGTGCGCCTTGCCGCCGCCGACAGCGGCCATGTGATTGAAGTATTGCGCACCCTCGGCTCGAAAGGCGCGAGCGAAGAGGACGCCCGCCGCAGTGCCCTCACGTCCATCGACTATACCATCCGGCCCAGTGGCGATTCTTCGCTGGTGTTTGATGACCATTTTTCCTTCCTGCCCGGCGCGTCTTACCGCAAGCAGGAGCTGGCCCTCACCATCCGCCTGCCGCGCGACCGCACCTTCCGCCTGAGCCGCAGCTTCGCCTACGACTTGCTCGACGAGGACGACTTCGTGAACGGCCACCGGCCCAACGACCCCGAGCAGCACCGCTACCGCCTGCGCGGCAACAAGCTGGAGTGCATCGGCTGCACCGATGAAGAAATGGGCCGCGACAACCAAGGCGGTGACGGCCTTCACATCAACGGCAAAATCAACGGCGAGGACATGCACATCCGCGTCGACAGCGACAACGAAGACGGCGACAGCAACGACAATGGCGACGACAACAGCGACGACAGCAGCGATGATGACAACGGCAAAACCGGCCTCACGCTCAACTACGGCGGCGCCCCGGCGTTCGACACCGACCTGAACAGCTACGGCAGCGCCCGCCGCACCTTCCAGGAAACCGGGTTTACGCGGGTGAGCGTGGCGGGCGGCTACCACGTGGTGGTGCGCCGCGGCGACGTCTTTAAGATTGAAGCCGGCGGCGACGACGACATCCTGAACGACCTGCGCGTGGAGCGCGACGGCGACCAGCTGCAAATCAAGCCCCGCAACA
>CAXTCS010000062.1:0-19561 GCA_964242365.1 uncultured Hymenobacter sp.
GCGAGCCGTTGATGAAGTTGCCGGCCACCGTGCCCATGTTGCGGATGGGCGTGCTCGACACCAGTTTCAGGTAGGCCGGCAGGCCCGGCAGCAGGCCGCGCAGCAGCTCCGAATCGAGCAACTGGCTGGCCGTGGTGGCCGCGCCCAGCACCACGCGCCCCGCCGAATCGTGGCGGATGCCGCGCCGGCCGCGCTGGTCAAACACGAGGCGCACGGGCTGCTCGCGCAGCTCATCGAGGCGCTGCACCAGCAAGTCGGTGCCGCCGCCCAGGAGTGGCTGAGCGACGGAGTGGCGGAGTGAATCTTTCGGGTGCTGGCCGTTCTGGCGTTGCGCGTGGCCGGTGGGCGAGGTCGAAACGAGGGGCGCGCCGTTGCCGTGAGCAGGTGCAATCGCGGCTTCTTCGGCGGCTTCAGCAGCAGCGGTTTCGGTGCGCAGCTGGGCCAGTCGGGCGGGCATTGCGGCGAAGTATTCGGGCACGAAATACCGCTCACTGAGCCAGGCCAGGGCATTTTGAGTGGGCCGGGTTGCAAGCTGCGCGGTGAGGGTGGCGGCGGCGCGCTCCAGCGATTTGTAGCCCGTGCAGCGGCAAATATTGCCGTCGATGGCGGCAATGGTGCTTTGCGCGGTTGCGGGCTGGCGGCTCAGGCTGTGGCCGGTGAGCGACATCACGAAGCCCACCGTGCAAAAGCCGCACTGCGAGCCGCCCTCGTCCACGATGGCCTGCTGCACGGGCGTGAGCCGGCCGCCGGCCGCGTTGATGCCCTCCACCGTCACGACGTGCTTGCCGTGGGCGTTGCCCAGCGGCGTGAGGCAGCTGGTCATGCTCTGATAGGCAATGGTTTGGCTGTCAGCATCCAGCTCGCCCACCAGCACGGTGCAGGCGCCGCAGTCGCCCTCGCGGCAGCCGATTTTGGTTCCCATCAGGTGCTCGTGGTAGCGCACGAAATCGAGCAGCGCGCTGGCTGGCGGCTCGGTGGTGCGGATGGGCTGGTCGTTGAGGTAAAAGGCTATCATTGAGGCGAAAGGACTGATTGAACGGTAATGCTGAGCTTGAACGTCATGCTGGGCTTGAGCGGTCATGCTGAGCGCAGCCGAAGCATGACCGCTCAAGTCCAGCATGACCGTCTCTTTTAGAAACATTACTTTCTTTCTTAATACTCCGCGCGCCCTTCCAGCTCCGTCCAGGCGCGGAAGCCGGCCTGCGCCTCCTCGCGCAGCAGCTGCGTCATGGGCAGCCGGCGGGCGTGCATGGGGCGGTCAAGCTCCTCGTAAATGAACTGGTCGTCGAAGCCAATGGCCGCCGCGTCGGCCTTGGTGTTGCCGAAGAACACGCGGGCGGGACGGGCCCAATAAATGGCCCCCAGGCACATGGGGCAGGGCTCGCAGCTGGTGTAGAGGTCGCAGCCGTCGAGCTGGAAAGTGCCCAATACCTGGCAGGCTTTGCGGATGGCGTCGACCTCGGCGTGGCAGGTCGGGTCGTGGGTGGTGGTGACCTGGTTGAAACCGCGGGCGATGATTTGGCCGTCCTTCACCACCACCGCGCCGAAGGGGCCGCCGTGCCCGGCCCGCATTTTTTCAACGGACAAGCGAATGGCTTCGCGCATGAACTCGGGGTTGGGGGCTTCCATGGGGCGTCGGGTAACTAACTGATGTATGGCAAGGAGGGGTTTCTGGTTGCTCGTTTCTGGTTGCTCGTTTCTGGTTTCTGGTTGCTTGTTTCTGGTTAACTACCAGCGGAAAACCAGCGGAAAACCAGCAACCAGAAACGAGCAACCAAAAAACGGGCTGCAAAGAACGGCAAAACGCCCGCCGTATTTCAGCCCAACGCCCCAAACACCGGCGCCCCGAAACTTATTTGGTGGGAATACGCAACTGAAAGCCCAGCGAAGGCACAAACGTGACCCCGCTCAGCGACGTGCTGGCGCCGTTGAGCAGGGCGTAGTCGCCGTAGTTCTGGTAAAAGATGGACAGGGCCGGAATCACGTAGAAATAGCGGTAGCCCAGCTTGAGGTTGAGGAAGCCGCCGAACGACGAAAAATTGCGGTTTTGCACGGGCAGCTCGGGCACTTTCACCGCTCCGTTGTAAATTTTTCCGGGCGCGAAGCCGTAGCTCACCCAGCTGTGGGCGTACACCAGGCCGTAGCTGATGGCCCCGATTTCCTCCTCCGGCCCGAAAGACTGGCTGACGATGAGCGGCACCAGCAAGTCGTTGCGCGTGGCCCTGAAATTCAGCACAGAATTGATGTCCGACAAGAACGGCAGGCTGGGCAATTTGGCCCGCTGGGTGGCAAACTGCAAGCCGATGCTGGCGTACGTGGTGCCGCTCACGGCCCCGCGGTCGGGGTTTTCGGGCGAGCCGGTGGGGCCCAGCAGCTGGTACTGCGCATCGAAAACGTGGGAGCCAAACGCGTATTTGTAGCCCGCGTCGAGGCGCGGAACGATGCCGTAGCGGATGCTCAAATCGGCGGTGGGCTGCACCGGGTCGAGGATGTAGGCCAGGGCCGCGGCTTGCAGGTTGGTCACCGAGCCGCCGTAGCCCACGGTGTCTTTCCGGGCCGCGTTGCTGGCGGCGTCTTTCAGGGCCGTGCCGGCCTTGCTCAGGGGCGCCGTGGCCAGGTTGAAGCCTTGGTTGTAGCCGACCCGAAATTCGCCCTGGGGCGTGACCTTGCCCGTGGCCACGATGGCGCGCGGGGCGCTGCACGAGCTGGCAAACAGCAGAGCCGAAGCCGCTAAAATGGCCGCCAAAGGCCGGCGGGAAACGCAAAACAAGGAGGTCCGCATGAGGAGGTGGTAAGAATTTTCAGGAGCAAAAACGAAAACCGGGCCGAAAAAGCCGAAACCACGGCCCGCCGGCCCGCATTTGCCGCGCCGCCCGTGGCGAAATTTCGGTTACTTGCCGGCCAATCCGCCGAATCGGGCCGCTCAACAGCAGCGCTGTTCCGGCCAAATCAGCGGCCAACGACGTTTGGCCCACTTCCTTCCGCAATGAATATATTATACGGAGTGCCCGGCGAGGGCCTGGGCCACGCCACCCGCAGCAAAGTGGTTATCGGCCATTTGTTGGCCCAGGGCCATCAGGTGCGGGTGGTTAGCAGCAGCCGCGCCTACCAAATGCTGGCCGCCGCGTTTCCCGGCCGGGTGCACGAAATCAGGGGTTTTCACCTGGCCTACAAAGGGCTGGCCGTGAGCAAGGCGCGCACCGTCGCCCTCACCCTGCGCACGGCGCCCGCCGATTTGCGCGTCAACTTCGCCAAATACCGGGAGCTGCTCGGCGATTTCGAGCCCGAATTAGTCATTTCCGATTTTGAGTCGTTCAGCTACCTGTTTGCCAAGATGCGGCGCTTGCCGATAATCAGCATCGATAACATGCAGATTATCAACCGGGCCAAGCTCAACGTGGCGGTGCCGCCCGCCGAGCGCGGCAACTACGGCCTCGCCAAAAACATCGTGCGGGCGAAGCTGCCGCGCAGCCGGCACTATTTCATCACCACGTTCTTCGAATTGCCGCTCGCCCGGCCCGATACCACGCTGGTGCCGCCCATCATCCGACCCGAAATCCTGGCCGCCACGCCCACCCGCGGCGGCCACGTGCTCGTGTACCAGTCGGCCACCACGCAGCAAAACCTGGTGCCGCTGCTTCAGCAGCTGCCCGACCAGGAATTTCGGGTTTATGGTTTCAACAAGGAGGAAGACCACGGCAACGTGCGGCTGCGGGCTTTTTCCGAAGCCGGCTTCATCGCCGATTTGGCCAGCTGCCGGGCCGTGGTCACCAACGGCGGCTTCTCGTTGATATCGGAGGCCGTTTTTTTGCACAAGCCCCTTTGCGCCATTCCCATTCCGGCGCAGTTCGAGCAGTGGCTGAACGCGGCCGAAGTAGAGCAGCTGGGCTACGGCCGGCACTTTTCGGCCCTTACCGCCGACAATTTGCGGGCGTTTTTATACGCCTTGGCGGGGTTTGAAACCGCGCTGGCCGGATACCAGCAGCAGGGCAACGCGGTGTTGTTCGCGCGGCTCGACGCGGCGTTGGCCGCCGTGAAGTAGAGACGCAACATTTTGCGTCTCGTCGTTGAACGACTCGTGTCTGTGCCGCTGAACGATTCCGTTCAACGACGAGCCGCAAAATGTTGCGTCTCTACACTCGTACACGGATTATAAAACTGCTGTAAAACCTGAATTAATTGTTCTTTCATGCCCTTCCGCTCCTTCCGTTTTTGGCCCCTGCTGCTGCTGCTGCTGCTGGCCGCTTGCGCCCGCACGCCGCGCCCCAGCGCCGACCTGGCCAATAAGTACCACGACGCCACCCTGCGCCAGATTGGCACGGCGCAGGACGAGCGCAACACCGCCGCGCTGCTGCCTTTTCTCGGCAACGCCAACCCCGTTTACCGCCGCGAAGCCGCCCTGGCCTTTGCCTCGGTGCAGGCGCCCGCCGCCGTGGCGGCCCTGCTGCCGCTGCTGCGCGACGCCGAGCCCAGCGTGCGCCGCGCCGCCGCCTACGCGCTGGGCCAAACCGGCGACAGCACCGCCGTGGACAGCCTGCGCGCCCGCGTGCTGACCGAGCCCGACAACACGGTGCGCCACTATTTGCACGAGGCCATGGGCCGCACCGTCACCCGCCGCACCCTGCCTGAGCTCTGGGGCGTCGATGCCCTGACCGATACGGCCCGCGCCACGGCCCTGGCCTGGGGCCTGAGCCGCGCCGCCCTGCGCGGCCTCAGCTCGCCCGAAAGCATTCGGCGCACGGTGCAGGTGCTGGCGCTGCCCAAATTGCCGGCGCGCGGCCGGCTGGCGGCCGTGGTGGGGCTGTCGCGCACGCGCGGGCTCGACGCCGACCTGGCCCGATTGGCATCGGCAACGCTGGTGCGGGTGGCGCTGAAAGACCGGTCGTATGCCGTGCGGGCGGCAGCGGCCACGACGCTCGGCAAAATTGTGGCCCTGGCCCCGCCAGCGGCGGCTTCGGCGGGTAGGGCCGGGGCGAGCCCGGCGGCGGTGCTGGTGCGGCTGGCCACCAAAGACCCCGATTACCGGGTGCGGCTCAGTGCCCTGCGCGCCCTGCCTTTTGGGCCCGAAAACTACGCGGCCAGCCGCAAAGCCGTGTTCTTCGCCCTGAGCCACGACCGGGCGCCGGTGGCCATCACGGCGGCCGAGTGGCTGCTGGCCCACGCCAAAGGCGAATCGGGCGCCGCGCTGGCCGCCCTGGCCGACGGCAACAAGCAGGCGTCGGTGCGGGTGCGGGCGGCGCTGCTGCGGGCGGCCGTGCGCCACGCCAGCCCCGCCGCCCGGCCCAGCCTGGTCGAAACCATTGAGAAGCGCTACCCGGCGGTGCCGACGGTGTACGAGAAGGGTTTTCTGCTGGAAGCGTTGGCCGAAGACCCGGCGACGTTCGACTTCGTGCGCACCCAGGCGTTCGCGGCGGGCCAGTCGCCGGTGGTGGCCGGCTATGCGCTGGCGGCGCTGCTGGCCATGCGCCGCGCGGCCGATTTTCCGGCCGGCCGCCACGCCGATTTTGCCGCCGCCATGCGCCAGGCCCTGGCCAGCGGCGACGTGGCCCAGCTCGGCACCGCCGCCGAAGCCCTCGCCGACCCCAAGCTGTACGCCGAACCCCAGCCCGATGACCTGGCCGCCCTGCGCCAGGCGCAGGCCAAGCTCCAGCTGCCCCGCGAAATCGAAGCCTGGCAGGGCCTCCAGCAAGCCCTCGATAAGCTGGAAAAGGCGGCCAGGCCCACGCCGTCGCCCGTCGCCACGGCCCAGCAGCACCCCATCGACTGGGCCGTGGTGCAGGGCGTGCCGCTGGGGCAGCAAGTGCGCCTGCGCACTTCCAAAGGCATTATTTTGCTGGAGCTGAAGCCCAACGAAGCGCCCGGCGCGGTGGCCAGCTTCGTGACGCTCATCGGGCAGCATTTCTACGACAACCTGTATTTCCACCGCGTGGTGCCCGATTTTGTGGCCCAGGGCGGCGACCCGCGCGGCGACGGCAACGGCAGCGCGCCCTACAGCCTACGCTCCGAATTCGGCGACCTGCGCTACCAGGAGGGGAGCGTGGGCCTGGCCTCGGCCGGCAAAGACACCGAAAGCTGCCAGTTTTTCATCACCCACACGCCCACGCCCCACCTGGATGGCCGCTACCCCATCTTCGCCCAGGTGGTGGGCGGCATGGACGTGGTGCACAAGCTCGACATCGGCGACCAGATTCTGGGCGTGGAGCTGGTGAAGCTCCCGTAGTGCTTTCCGGGCGATTAGAGCGGTTTCCAACTCCGTGTACAGAATTAAAAATTAAAAATGATAAATTAAAATCCTGACAGCCAAATTTTTAATTTATCATTTTTAATTTTTAATTAATACGCAACCTGTATATCCACCTGGAAATTGCTCTAACACCCCGAGACCCTGCGAGAAAGCCGCTTGGTTAATTGGGCTGGTGCGCAAGCTTGCCCTGCCGGGGCTTCTTTCCAGCGGGCGTCGCTGGGGCACGGCGCCTCAGGCAGCAGTCATTTTAATCCTTTCTGCTTCACGGGCTTGAATGCCGGTCCAATCCAGTTAAATTCGTAATCTGCTGCTTGAGAATGAGCGGCTCAACCAGGCATTTCCCTTCGTTCGCCGTGAGTATAATTGATATGAGCCGCGACGAGCTGGCCCTGGCGCTTGAGCAGGAGCGGGCCGAAAATGCCCGGCTGCGGGCGGAGGTGGCGCGGCCGAGGCCGGCGCCGCCGGGCTGGGACGGTCGTCTGCCCCCAGCTGGCCAGCAGGAGCTGGCCGGCATGGAGGACATCACGGAGTGGAAAGCCACCCGGCTGGCCCTGTACGAGAGCGAGTGCCGGTTTCAGGCCCTGGCCGAAAGCATGCCCGGCGTGCTCTACCAATGGCGCTGGAACAACGACGGCACGTTCCATTTCGGCTACGTGAGCCCGAAGCTGTACGAGCTGTTTGGCATTCGCGTCGAGGACGTCGAGCGGCTGTCGGACTTTATTCACTCCGACGATTTGGGCGCCTTTCAGCAGTCCATCGCGCGCGCCGTGCGGGCGCGCGCTTCGTGGGCATTCGAGGGCCGGGTGGTGGTGGAAGGCCAGCCGCCGCGCTGGCTACAGGGCAACTCCGGGGTCACCAACGTCGACG
The DNA here is from genome assembly GCA_964242365.1 of uncultured Hymenobacter sp. Lineage (GTDB taxonomy): Bacteria > Bacteroidota > Bacteroidia > Cytophagales > Hymenobacteraceae > Hymenobacter. The sequence goes on from CAXTCS010000062.1 coordinate 7,112, forward strand.
CCGAGGGGGTGGTGTACAGCGGCATTTTGCAAGACATCACGCCCGTGAAGCAGGCCCAGGTGGCCCTGCGGGAGCGCGACATCCGCTGGCGCCTGGCGGTCGACGGCTTCGGCGACGGGGCCTGGGAGCTGAACGTGCAGTCCCGCGACGTCTTCTATTCCGTCGACTACAAGGCCATGCTCGGCTACCAGGACGAGGAGTTTCCGAACGAGTACCAGAGCTGGCTCGAGCACGTGCACCCCGACGATTTGGCGATGGTGCGCCGCCTGGTGGCCGATTACCTGCTCAGCACCGCGCCGCTGGGCGCGGCCGAGTACCGGCTGCGCTGCAAGAACGGCGCCTACAAATGGATACTGAGCCGGGCCCTGATAACGGCGCGCGACGCGACCGGAAAACCCCTCATTCTGACGGGCCTGCAAACCGACATCACCGAGCTGAAAAAGGCCCAGGAAGCCCTCGACGATGCTTCCCGGCGGCTGTCGACGGTCATCGCCAACTTTCAGGAAGGCCTCGTGCTGGAAGATGAAAACCGGCGCATCATGCTGGCCAACGACGCCTTGTGCGGCCTGTTGCGGAGCGACCACACCCCGGCCGGACTCGTGGGCCAGGAGGGGGCTTTGCTGGCCGGTGAGTCGTCGAAATTTGTTCAAAACCCCCTCCAGTACGCGGCCCGCATCACGGCCTTGCTGCGCCGGCGCAAGCTGGCGGTGGGCGATGTCTTGAAGCTAAAGGACGGCCGCACCATCCGGCGCGATTTCACGCCGATTTACGACCACGAGCGCTACATCGGCCACTTGTGGAAATTTGAGGACATCACCGCCCGCGCCAAAGCCGAGGACGACCTGCGGCGGCGCGAAGAAAAGTACCGCGGCATCATCGAAAACATGTCGCTCGGCCTGGTTGAAGCCGACCTGAACGACCACCTGCTCTACGCCAATCAGAGCTTTTGCGACATGACCGGCTTTTGCAACGACGAGCTGACGGGGCACCGCCTTTCGCCGCTCCTGCTCAGTGGCGCCGACCTGGAACTGGTGGAAAGCAAGCTCGCATCCCGGCAGCGGGGCATTGCCGATTCCTACGAAATTGCCGTCACCACCAAGGCCGGCGAAGCGAAGTGGCTGCTGGTGAGCGGCGCCCCGCTCCACGACGACGGCCAGCAGCTCATCGGCTCCATCGGCATTTACCTCGACGTAACGCCCCAGAAACGCCTGGAAGCCAGCCTGCGCGAAGCCAAAGGCCTGGCCGAAGTCAGCACCCGCGCCAAGCAGGATTTTCTGGCCCGCATGAGCCACGAAATCCGCACGCCGATGAACGCCATTCTGGGCATGAGCCAGCTGCTGGCCAAAACCGCGCTCGACGGCCCGCAGGCCAGCTACCTGCACGCCATCACGGCATCGGCCGAAAACCTGCTCGTCATCATCAACGACATCCTCGATATGTCGAAAATCGAGGCGGGCCGCCTGATGGTCGAAAAAATCGGCTTTTGCACCGGCCAGCTCTACACGCAGCTGGAAAAAACCCTGCAGTACAAAGCCCAGGAGAAAGGCCTGGCGTTCGTCACGCGCATCGACCCGGCCGTGCCCGCCGTGCTGCTCGGCGACCCCTACCGCATCACCCAAATCCTGCTGAACCTGGCCGGCAACGCGGTCAAGTTCACCGAGCAGGGCACGGTCACGGTCAGCTGCGGGCTGGTGGAGCGGCTGGCCGGCGAGGTCCTGGTCGAGTTCACGGTGCACGACACCGGCATTGGCATCGACGCCGGCTACCTGGCGCGGGTCTTCGACGATTTTAGCCAGGAAGACGCTTCCGTTACCCGCAAGTTTGGGGGCACCGGGCTAGGGCTGGGCATCAGCCAAAAGCTGGTCGAGCTGCTGGGCGGCGATCTGCGCATCGAGAGCACGAAAAACCAGGGCACCACCATCCGGTTTGCCCTGCGCCTGCCCGTGGGCACCCGGCGCGACGTGCCCCGCAAAGACGGCGCCGACGTGAGCGGCCTGCAACACGCCCTGCGCGGCAAGCGCATTTTGCTGGTCGAAGACAACGTGTTTAACCGCATGCTGGCCACCATTTTCCTCACCAATGCCGAAATGGTCGTGACGGAAGCCGCCAACGGCCAGATAGCGGTGGCACTGGCCCAAAGCCAGCCCTTCGACCTGATTCTGATGGACGTGCAAATGCCCGTCATGGACGGCTACGAAGCCACGGCCTGCCTGCGCCAGCACCTCGGCCCCGCCGTGCCCATCATCGCCCTCACGGCCAACGCCATCACCGGCGAACGCGAAAAATGCCTGTCCGCCGGCATGAGCGACTACCTAACCAAGCCCTTCCAGGAGGCCGCCCTGGTAAAGATGGTGTACGACTGGACCGGTTAGCAGCTGGTTGAATTGGTTGTGCTTGGTGGGAAAGCTGCTCGGAAGTGAAGCTCTGGCTCGCGGGGCCCAGGGCTCAGCGGGCCGCAATCGGAGTAACCCATTTTGGGTTGACGGCGCGGGTTATTTTTGAAGAAAAAATTTCAGCAGCTCTTGCTGCACCTGCGGGGTATTTTCCTGCACCAGCCAGTGGCCCGCGCCCGGTATTTTTGCCTCCGTCACGGTGGTGGCTACCAGGCGGCAGTGGTCGGCCAGATAAGGTGCCGCGCTGTGCTCGCTGCCCATGGCCAGCAAGGGCATGGGCAGCTTTTGTTTCATGAATTCCAGGTTGTCCTGGGCATCCTGCGGGAAGGCTCCGAACCAGTGAAAGCTGCCCGTGGTGGCCCCAGGCACCGAATAAGCCCGAATAAACTCGGCTGTTTCTGCCGGCGTGAACGCGTCTTTCACGTAGCCCACCTGCGGCCAGAAGTCGATGAGAAATTCCTTGGCCTGGCCGGCCACCAGGTCGCCCGCCACGGGCCGGGCAAAAAAGCCAAACCACCAGAGGCTGCTCTTCATCTGCCCCCACACGGGCTCCACGCCCGGCAGCAGGGCATCCATTAGCGCCACTTTCTTCACCTCGGCCGGGTACTGCGCGGCGTAGGCGTAGGCCACCATCAGCCCAATGTCGTGGCCCGCCAGGTTGATGCTTTTGTAGCCCAGCTTCTTGACCAGCTCGTGCAGGTCGGTCGCCATGGTTTTCTTGTCGTACCCCCCGGCCGGCTTGTCCGATTCGCCCACGCCGCGCAGGTCCGGCGCCACGACGGTGAAGTGTTTGGAGAGTTCCGGCAGCAGCCGGTTCCACATATACCAATTCTGCCCGAAACCGTGCACCAGCAGCAGCGGTTCGCCGCTGCCGCCCACCACGTAATGAATTTTTACGCCGTTCACCACGGCAGTTTGGTGCTTGAAATTGGCCGGCGGGGCAGCCGGCGCCTGGGCCCGCGCGGCACCCGTCGCGGCGAGCGCCAGCAGGAAAGCCACAAAATTTCTCAGGAGAGTTTTCATGCCAGTAAGGGAAAAAGTGGCTGGATACAACACTTCCTGCTGCTTGGCAGGCAGCAACTCGCCCCGGCATCAATCAAGCCAGGCCCCCGGCCAGGCAACGCCGCGGGCACGGCGACAAAGGACGGGGCTACTCCTGTCGGGCCGATGTTTGTGCAAGGCTTGCGACGCCCCTTTCACGGGTTCGGGCGCCAGGGCTGATGCGCAAACCGGGCGCGAAACGGCCCAACGCTTTCAAAGTTAGCGTTTTTGAAGATTACCGGTTCACCAGCTTCAAAGCGCCCTCGTTGTAGCGGGCGCCCACGACTGGGTGAGCCGCCAGCAGCGCTTGCAGCCGCTGCACGTCCGCCGCGCCTAGTTCTACGTCGGCCGCGGCCGCGTTTTCCACTAAATATTTCCGGCGCTTGGTGCCCGGAATGGGAACGAGGTGGGCCTCCTGCGCCAGCAGCCAGGCCAGGGCCAGCTGCGCCGTGCTGATGCCCTTTTCGGTGGCCAGCTGGTGCAGGCCGGCCACCAGCGGCGCGTTGGCATCGCCCACTTCTTCGCCAAAGCGGGGCATGCTGCGCCGCAAGTCCTGGTCGGCCAGCTGCGGGCCAGGGTTGGTGAGCAGCCCGCGCCCCAAGGGCGAAAACGGCACCAGGCTAATGCCCAGCTCCCGGCACGCGGGCAGGATTTCCGCTTCCACGTCGCGGGTGAACAGAGAGTATTCCGATTGCAGCGCCGCGATTGGGTGCGTGGCCGCCGCCCGCCGCAACGACGCCGCCGAGGCTTCGGACACGCCCAAAAACCGCACTTTGCCCGCCTGCACCAGCGCCGCCATGGCCCCAATCATTTCCTCGACCGGCACCGCCGGGTCGATGCGGTGGGCGTAGTACAGGTCGATGGTGTCGATGCCCAGGCGGTGCAGGCTGGCGTCGCAGGCGGCAGCAATGCGCTCGGGGCGCACGTCGAGGCGGGAGCTGCCCTGGCCGTCGGGCACGAAACCAAACTTGGTGGCCAGAAACACCTTATCCCGGTTGGGTGCCAGCACCTGCCGCACCAGCGTTTCGTTGCCCCCAAAACCGTAAATGTCGGCCGTGTCCCAAAACGTGACGCCCAAGTCCAGGGCGTGGTGCAGGGTGGCCACGGCTTCGCGCTCGTCGCTGGGGCCGTAGGCGTAGTCCGAAGCCATCGACATGCAGCCCAGCCCCAGCGCGGAAACTTGTTGGCCGGTGCGGCCCAGCTCGCGGGTTTTCATGGCGTTGAAAGAAGGTGGAACCTTTTAAATTTTCATAGCCGAACGCCAGTCGCGCGGGCTGCTTCGTTTTGGGCCTGGCCTTTCATTTTAAGGCCTTTTTGGGGTCTACTTGCCCTCCCGCCCGTGCACCTGCGCCGGCGGCGACGTAGCTTCCACGGCCGAAAAACTTTCCAGAATTTTGTAGGTGTGCTCGGCGCCCTGGGGCACCACCCACGAGTTGCCCGGCTCCAGAATCACGGTCTGGCCGGCCAGATGCAGCTCGGCGCGCCCGCTGAGCACGTAGCCCACCGTTTCGTAAGGCCGCGCGGCTGGGGCTTTGGGCTCGCCGGGCTGCTCGTTTTCCCACATGCGCATGGCCAGGTGCTTGCCCGAAGCGAGGTACTTTTCGCCATCGGGCCCTTTAGGCGAGTGGCGCGAATCAATTTTGGTGATGCTGGTGTCCGACATGGTGTTAGAGGAAAAAGGTGAAAAGACGTATCTTTTGGCCGGGCCCGCCAGGCTGCAAACCCCTGCGCTGGCTAAACGGCTGAACCAAACCGACCGTTGCCCGCACCGAAACCTTCGTTTCGCCAGCGGGTTGCTTTTGCCGGACCTTCCCGCTACTTTTTTCTGTAATCGTGCTTCCTGATTCTTTTGCTGCCGAGCTGGCCCAGGCCCATTCGGTCGTGCCCGACGCCCTTCCCGGTGCCGCGTTCTGCGCCCTGGCCGACGGACTGCTGGCGCTGCTGTTTCCTCAACGGGCCGAGCGCCCCTTGCCCACTGCCGACGCCGTCGCCTCCGAGCTCTACCATTTCCGGGCCCAGCTGGTGGCCTTGCTGGCCGAGGTGCCGGCGCTACCCGCGTCGGCCGCCGCCCTGGCCGACGAGTTTACCGACCAGCTGCCGGCCCTGCGCGCCGCCCTGCTGCGCGACGCCAGCGCCATTCTGGCCAGCGACCCCGCCGCCCAGGGCCTGGGCGAAATCATCAGCTCGTACCCCGGCTTCTACGCCACGGCCATGTACCGGCTGGCGCACGCGCTCTACCAGCGGGGCCTGCCCCGCCTGCCGCGCCTGCTCAGCGAGTACGCCCACCAGCGCACGGGGGTCGACATTCACCCCGGCGCGCGCATCGGCGCGGCCCTGTGCATCGACCACGGCACGGGCCTGGTCATCGGCGAAACCGCTGTTATCGGGGCCAACGTGCAGATATACCAAGGCGTTACGCTCGGCGCCCTCAGCGTCACCAAAGGCTTGCAGGGCACCAAGCGCCACCCCACCATCGAAGACCACGTCGTGATTTATGCCGGGGCCACCATCCTCGGCGGCAGCACCGTGATTGGCGCCCACAGCATCATCGGCGGCAACGTGTGGCTCACCGAAAGCGTACCCTCCCACTCCCGGGTCTACCACCGCGCCCACATCCACATTTCCCGCAGCGTCGACCCCGCCGCCGAGCTGGTGTTTTCCATTTGATGCCCCACGGCCTGTCGCGGGCGTGTGCGTGCCACCCACCCCCGGCGCCGACGCCCAAAATCCGCCCTTCCCTTCAACCCGCCATTCCCTAACTGCTCCTTCATGAAAGCCAATTCCATTCTCGACACCATTGGCAACACGCCGCTGGTGCGCCTCAACCGAATATTTGCCGACGTCCGCCCCGACGTGGAGGTGTGGGTGAAGCTGGAACGCGCCAACCCCGGCGGCTCCATCAAAGACCGCATTGCCCTGAGCATGGTCGAGCAGGCCGAAAAGGATGGCATTCTCACCAAAAACAGCCTCATTGTCGAGCCCACTTCCGGCAACACCGGCGTGGGCCTGGCCCTGGTGGCCGCCGTGAAAGGCTACAAGCTCACCCTCGTCATGCCCGAAAGCATGAGCATCGAGCGCCGCCGCCTCATGGCCGCCTACGGCGCCAGCCTCGAACTCACGCCCCGCGAAAAAGGCATGAAAGGCGCCATCGAAAAAGCCCAGGACATCGTCGCCAACACGCCCGGCGCCTGGATGCCCATGCAGTTCTCCAACCCCGCCAACCCCCGAATCCACGCCGAAACCACCGCCCAGGAGCTCCTGCGCGACGCACCCGAAGGCTTCGACTTTCACATCACCGGCGTGGGCACCGGCGGCCACATCACGGCCGTAACCGAGGTGCTCAAGCCCCTGTTTCCCAACATGAAAACCTTCGCCGTCGAGCCCGAAGCCTCGCCCGTCATCAGCGGCGGGGCGCCGGGGCCGCACCCCATCCAGGGCATCGGCGCCGGCTTCATCCCCGACAACCTGCACATCAGCGTGCTCGACGGCACCATCCAGGTATCGCAGCAAGATGCCTACGAGATGACCCGCCGCGCCGCCCGCGAAGAAGGCATATTTGTGGGCGTATCGTCCGGCGCGTCGCTGGCCGCCATCGCCAAAAAGCTACCCGAAATACCCCAGGGCAGCCGCATCCTTACCTTCTGCTACGACACCGGCGAGCGCTACCTCTCGGTAGAAGGCTTGTTTGTTTAAGGCCCGAACCGGTTCAACTTCCCGTGCCCTCATCCCGTGCGGGCACAAACAAAAAGGCCCGACCAATTACTTGGTCGGGCCTTTTCATCTTCATTCACATCTTCAGTGGAGAATATCGGAGTCGAACCGATGACCTCTTGCATGCCATGCAAGCGCTCTAGCCAGCTGAGCTAATCCCCCGAATTGTGGGTTACCGCCGTGCCAGTTGCGCGTTGGTTCGACAAAAGTACGGCCCGCGGGCGGTTTAGCAAGCCCTGGGCGCACTTTTTTTGAAGAAACGGCGCAAGAGCCAAGCAATCAGCCACAAAAAAGAGGGCAGGAATTGCTTCCTGCCCTCTTCGGCGCTAAACCAAGCCGGAAAGCTTAGTTGAAGATGTAGCGAATGCCCACCTGTGCCTGCCAGCGCGAGCCCAAGCCACCGGTGTCTTTGCGGAAGGTATCGGTGAGGGGCACGCCGGGCGCAAGCACCGCCGGAACGGCGGGGGTGGTAGGAGTAGCCGCCACGGCCGGCGTGATGATGCTTTGGTTGGTGAGGTAAGGGAAAGTAAAGTTCGGCCGGCCTTGCTGGTCGTAGCCCACAAAAGTGAGCGGGTTCGAAACGTTGGCCGTGCGGAAAGTGCCCCAGCTGCTATTGAGCAGGTTGCCGATGTTGAATATGTCGACACTCAACTGAAGCGTATTTCTATTTTCGCCAATGTTGGTGAAGATGTCCTGCAACAGGCGCACGTCCAAGCGATTCTGCCAAGGACGAACTGCTCCGTTGCGCTCGGCGTATTCGCCGCGGCGCTTGCTCAGGTAGGAATCCTGGTTGATGTACTTGTCGAGGTCGGACCACTGCTGGGCCGCCGAATAAGTGCCACCACCTTGGGAAGCAGGAATGGCAATGTCGCGCAGGGCAATTTCGCTCTGGTTGCGGGGCACGTACATCAGGTCATTCCCCGAGCCGCCCGAATTATCGCCGTTCATGTCGCCGGCGTAAGTGTAAGAGAAGCGACCGGCCGGAGCAGCCTCATAAAACAGGGAGAGCGTCGTGCCGAGGTGGCCCACATACTCGCGGCGGTAAGAAGCGGAAGCAATGACGCGGTGCTGTTGCAGGAAGTTGGAGTAGCTGAGCACGTTGGCGTTGGGGTCGCCCGATACTGGACGGTCGCGCCAGTTGGTTTGGGCAATGGAACCGCCGTCGTTCACCGAACGGGAATCAGTATAAGTATAGGCCACGCTGGCGAAGAGCCCGTTGCTAAACGATTTCTGCAACTGGCCAGTCACCGAGTACGAATAGCCCTTGTTGGTGTTCTTCATCAGGATAGCGTCGGTGATAATGGGGTTTGTCGCCGAAGCACCGCCCTGACCATTGTAGATGCGGTTGTTGCCAATAAGGCTGGGTTGCGTATTCCCAACGGGGCCAACGGGGGCAGTGGTATAGAGACCACTGGCGTTCGGCACGCCAAAAGTGTAAAAAATAGGGCGCGTATCGGCTCCATTGGCCCGGCCCACGGGCTGAGGCAGGTTTACGTTCTGAAAGTACACCGCGTTAACGTCTTTGGTGTAAAGAGCTTCCAGCGTAGCTACAACGCCGCCAATCAACTCCTGGTCAACAGCCAGGTTGGTCCGCCACACTTGCGGGAACTTGAAGTCTTTGGCGGTAACGGCCAGATTGTACTGCGTGTTGGGTGCCGCGCCGCTGGGGCGGTAGGCGTTCGCATCTGGGCTGAAGTAGTTGCCTACCAGTGGGTTGGCCGGGTCGGGGCTGTTTGGGTTAACCGCCGAGGAAACCTGCGCGCCAGTGCGCGAGAAGGAGCCAAACTGCACGCCGTTGTTGCCGGCCTGGTTCGACAGCCACACGAACGGAATACGGCCGGTGAAAATGCCGCTACCACCGCGCAGCTGGGTTTTGCGGTCGTCGTTGACGTCCCAGTTAAAGCCGATACGGGGCGAAAAGAGCACAACGCTGTTGGGCAGCTTGTTCGTTTCCAGCTTCACTCCGTCGCGGAAAGTGAGCTTGGCCGCGTTTTCGTTGCGGGCAATATCCGAATAGATTACCGGCAGGTCGCCGCGCAGGCCTACGGTCACCTTCAGGTTGCTCATCGGGTTCCATTCGTCCTGCACGTACAGGCCAAATTGGGCAGCCTTGGTCACCGCGAAGGGGAAAGAACCATCGGGCAGCGCCGAGTACGACAACTGGTAGCGCTGCGGAAACGCGGCCGCCCCGGTGGTGTTGGCCACCGGAAGGCCAGTGGCGGGGTCGCGGGTGTAGCCCAGGTAGCCCGCCTGGCCAGGAGCGCCCGTGCGCGCAGCGGCATAGAAATCGTCGAGCCCGTTGAAGGCGTACGCGCCGTAGTAGTTGGGCGAGAAACCGTTGGTGAACTTATATAATTCGTTATAAGTACCCACCGTCACGTTGTGCTTGCCCAGGAATGCCGTGAAGTTGTCGCCAATCTGGTACACGTCGGAGTTCAGGACGTTGAAAGCCGTGAACGGCTCAAAGCCGAACGAAGTATAGCTGTTGGCCGCGTTGATGCCGCCGCCAGCTGCCGTGCGGGTGGTGGCCGTACCGATGTCAACCAGCGGAAAGTTGGTGCCGCCGAGGCTGGAGCGGAAGTCGCGGAAGGCCGAGTAGCCGGCCGTCAGGTTGTTGGCGTAACGGCTGGTGAAGGTGCTGTTCAATTCGGCAATTACCGAGTTGAGGTTGTTGTTGATGGTGTAGTAAGAAGAAGAGAAAGGAAGGCCAAACTGCGATTGCGAACGGCCGATGTTAGCTGGCCCAATGGCGCCCGAACCGCTCGGCGTCACGTCGCGGTACGACTTCAGGTAGTTGTACTTGATGCTGAAACGGTGATTGGAGCTGATGTTCCAGTCGATTTTAGCGGTGGCCTTGCGGCTGAACGAGCGCAGGTTGTAGCTTTCGTAAGCACCGGGGTCGTAGCCGTAGTTCGTAACCAGAAAATCCTTCAGAATATTCAGGTCGCGGGCGGTAGCGGCCGAGGTGGTCGAGTTGCTGCCGGGGGCGGCGGCACCGTCGCGGTTCGCGATGTAGTTGCCCGTGGGCGGGTCGATGCGGTCTTCCTGCTCACCGTTGAGAAAGAAGAACAGCTTGTCCTTAATGATGGGGCCTCCCACACGAAAGCCGTAGTTTTTGAGGTTGAATTTGGGGTAGTCCTGTTTGAAGTCGCCCACCTTGCTGCCCACGTATTTCTGGTTGCGGTAGAATGTGTAGACCGAGCCGCTGAACTTGTTGGTGCCGCTGCGGGTCACGGCGTTGATGCCGGCGCCGGTGAAGGAACCCTGGCGCACGTCGTAAGGGGCAATGCTTACCTGAATCTGGTCGATGGCATCGAGCGAGATGGGCTGGGCGTTGGCCTGGCCGCCAACCGTCGAGGCCAGCCCGAACGAGTTGTTGAAAATGGCGCCGTCGATGGTGATGTTGTTGTAGCCGCTGTTGCGGCCGCCGAAGCTCTGGCCGTTGGCCTGGGGCGTCAGGCGCGTGATGTCGTCAAACGAGCGGCTGATGGTGGGCAGGCGCTCAATGGTTTCGCGCTGAATGGTGGTGCTGGCGCCGGTATGGTCGGCGTTCATCACCGGGTCGCGGCGGCCGCTCACGGTTACTTCCGCCAGTTCGGTGCTGGTGTCGCTGAGCTTTTGGTCGAAGCGCAGGTTTTGGCCGAGGGTCAGCTGCAAGCCCTCGCGCACCAAATCTTTATAGCCAACGAACGTGACCCGAATCGTGTAAGGACCGCCCACGCGCATGTTCTGGATGTTGAAGCGGCCGTCGGAGTTGGTGGGGGCTACGTACTGCGTGTTGGTGGGCGTGTGAATGGCGATAACAGTGGCGCCGGGCAGGCCCTCGCCTTTGCTGTCGGTGATAACGCCACTCATGGCGGCTGTGGTGGCACCCTGGCTCCAGCCCAGTCGGGCCGTAAACAGCATCAGTGCCAACAGCAGCAAATGGCGTAAACGTGGATTATTCATATGAAAAAAAGTTGGTGAAAACAGTGAGCTTGATGAAAAGCGGGGCAAAGGTACGGCTACCAGGAAGCAGCCAGTATTAAGACAATTTTATTATTCACTACAGTCGGCATACCAAGCCGTTTATGCCGCAAAGGTAGCAGGCACAGCGTTATAGTCGAGGTCGCACGGCCCGAATAAAGCGGCTCAAATAATAATCGGATTCCAGGCTGTTTTCGACCACCCCCAGCGAAGTGGAGGCGTGGATGAAATCGACGCCTTCGTCGTCTACCACCGTTACCAGGCCCACGTGGGTGATGGCCCGGCTACCGGGCGAGGCCCCAAAAAATACCAAATCGCCGGGCTGCAAATCGGTCGTTTTCACGGGGTCGCCCCACACGGCCTGCTCGTTCGACGAGCGCGGGATGCTCACGCCGGCCTCGCCAAACGAGAGCTGGAGCAGGCCCGAGCAGTCGAGGCCCAGGCGCGTGGTGCCGCCGAAAAGGTAGGGCGTGCCCTGGTAGGAGCGGGCCGCTTCTATCACCGAGGCCAGGGTGCCGGTGGCGCTGCCCGCACGGGGGACGCGCCGGGTCACGATTTTGGTTTTGCCCCCGCTGGGCGTGGCGCCCAGGGTTTTGGTTTTGCCGCCGGGGCGGGCGCTGGCGTAGCGGCCGCCCTTTTTCAGGCGGGCCATTTCGCGGGCCGAACGGTACTGGCCGTCGCGGTAATTAAGCTTGCGGTGGCAGCCGGCCAGCAAGAGCAAAGCCAGCATCAGCACCGGTAGTATCTTCGTTGTCACCCTCCCCATTGGCTGCAAATATAGTTTGCGCGGCCTTTCCAGTTTTTCCGCTGATGAATTTCAACGCCCTGACCCCCGAATTAATTGTTGCCTTCGAGGCCATTGTCGGCCCCGCGCACGTGCTCACGGCCCAGCGCGCCGAAGCCGCCGCCACCGCCGATGCCTACGCCGACTACGGCCGCGACCACACCGAAGACCTGTACTTTGCCCCCGACGTGGTGCTGCGCCCGGCCAACGCCGACGAAATCAGCCAAATCATGCGCCTGTGCCACGCGCACCGCGTGCCCGTGACGCCCCGCGGGGCCGGCACGGGCCTGAGCGGCGGCGCCCTGCCCGTTCACAACGGCGTGGTGCTGAGCACGGAGCGCCTCAACAAAATCGTTGCGATTGACGAGCGCAACCTGCAAGCCACCGTGGAGCCGGGCGTGGTGAACGAGGCTTTTCAGAACGCGGTGAGGGAGGTGGGCCTGTTTTATCCGCCCGACCCGGCCAGCAAGGGCAGCTGCTTTTTGGGCGGCAACCTGGCCCACAGCAGCGGCGGCCCCAAGGCCGTGAAATACGGCACCACCCGCGACTACGTGC
>CAXTCS010000063.1:0-19464 GCA_964242365.1 uncultured Hymenobacter sp.
TTATCGACAACCGCACCTACACCACGTCCGACGACGAGCGCCTGGTGCTCGTGGAAAACACCTGCTACTGCGTGTTCCACAACGGCACGGTGTACCAGAACTTCATCCTGTACCGCTTCGAAATAGCGAATGGGCTGATTCACAAGCTAACCGAATACGTCATCGACCCCGCCGTGCAGGCCGCCGCCTGGGAAAAAGGAATGCCCGAGTTCCTGCTTCCCCAGTAGCGCCGGTCTCACCCGTTTTTTAGCGCCAACCTCTGGCGGCTGGCGCTGCGTACTTACGAGGGCTGGAAGGAGCCCGACAGGTTGAAGGCGAATAGCAAGAACGCTACCTTGCTTTCTGGGGCGGAAAAACCCGTAGTTTCGGCTTTTCCACCGGTATGACTTCGATTACATTCTCCGCCGACAAACGCACGCGGCTGCTGGAGGCCGCGCTGCGCTTGTTCACTGAACTCGGCTTTCACCAAACTTCTACCGCCGCCATTGCCCGCGCCGCAGGCGTGGCGGCGGGCACGCTGTTTCTTTACTTTCCCAGCAAGGAGGCGTTGCTCAACACCCTCTACGTGGAGACGCAGCACGAGCAGGCCGTGCAGGCCCAGGCTGGGCTGGCTCCTGCCGACGCGGGCATCGAGGCCTCGTTCCGGCGGGTATGGCAGCAGGCCGGCGCGTGGATGCTGGCCCACCCGATGCCCTTTCGTTTTTTGCAGATGTTCAAGTACATGCCCGCCATTACGGCGGCCTCGGTGCAGCAAACGGATGCTGCCTATGCGCCCGTCGTGGCCCTGACCGAGGCGGCGCGGGCGGCGGGCTATTTTCCGGGCTGTTCGACGGATTTGCTCCTGAGCTTATTCAACGGCCAGTTGGTGGGCACGGTGCAGTACCTGCTGCGCACGCCCACCGAGGCCGATGCCCCGGCCGTGTTGGGCCGCACCTTTGAGAGCTTCTGGCGCGGGCTGGTGCCCACGACCGGGCCGTAACAAGCATCAGCGCATGAACCAGCCTCCAGCTTACCTGCACCCCGCCGCCGTCGAAAACGGGCGTTTCCAAAACGTGGTACCCACGGCCGTCACCTTGCCGGGCAGTACGCTGCCCAGCCTCTGGGAGCGGCTGACGACCCGGGCGGAATTGCGCCCCCCGCACCGGCTGGGGCCTTTTCTGGTGGATACGGCGGTATTAGCGCCAGCGCCCACCGCTGGGTTGCGGGCCACTTGGCTGGGGCATGCCACGGTGTTGCTCGACCTCGACGGTTGCCGCCTGCTCACCGACCCTGTATGGGCCGAGTACGCCTCCCCGGTGCAGGCCTTTGCGCTCCGCCGCTTCTTCGACCCGCCGCTGGCGTTGGCCGAGGTGCCCCCGCTGGATGCCGTCCTGCTCTCGCACAACCACTACGACCATTTTGACCCCTCCACGCTGCGGGCTCTGGCTAGCCGCACGGCTCGTTTTATTTGTCCGCTGGGGCTGGGGGCAGCGTTGCGCCGCGTCGGCGTTCCGGCTGACAAGATTACCGAACTGGACTGGACCGAGACGGCCATCTTGCCCGGCGGCCTCACCGTGACGGCGCTGCCGGCCCGCCATTTCTCAGGCCGGGGCCTGACAGATGGAAACCGCTCGCTGTGGGTTGCCTACGCGCTGCGTAGCCCCCAGCACACCGTGTTCTTCGGCGGGGACAGCGGCCCGCTGCCGGGACTATTCGAGCAAATTGGGGCCGCCCACGGCCCGTTTGACCTCATACTGCTGCCCATCGGGGCCTACGACCCGTATGCGCCGTTCATTCACCTCACCCCGGAACAGGCCGTGGCCGCGCACCAGGCGCTGGGCGGTCGGGTCTTGCTACCGGTGCATTGGGGCACGTTCGACTTGTCGTTTCATGCGTGGCGGGAGCCCGTGGAGCGGGTCGTGCCGGCTGCCGCGGCCGCACAAGTTCCGCTGTGGCTGCCGGCTCCTGGCCAGTTGCTCACGGCTGGCCACCTTAGTGCGAAGCAGGTTACGGCGTGGTGGCAATAAACCTATCACGGCGTCCATTCATCGGCCTTATTCTGAGATAACCTCCTGCCCATATTTGCCCTTGCGCCTGCAACTCGGTCAGAATTAGAGCGACGAGTAGAAATCCAGTCATGGCAGGTAGTTTGGGCATTAGAGATTAGCGCCTGCGGTCCGGTGCTGAAGCCGGGAACGTGAGCACATTGCACATCTCGCGCAGGCGGCTGCGGAGGCGGTCGCCGTAGAGCTGCTCCAGTTCGGGGGCGTTGAGGTTGCTAGTGAGGTGAGTGAGCATTTGATGAGTGACAAACCGGTCGTAGCGGTCAAGCAGGATTTCGGCCAGCACGTTGCACTCATTTCCGTAGAGGCGGGCGTTTTGCTCCACGCCGAGGTCGTCGAAGCAGTAGGTAACAGGGTGGCGGTGGTCGGGACCGTGGCCGGAGCCGTAGGAGCGCTGGGAAAAAGCCTGAGCACCGTAGCGGTCGAGCACGGCGAAGCCTTCGGTGAGGAAGCGGCGGGCCACGTCGCGGGCCGGGATTATGCGGTAAGGGGTGCGGGCGTTGCGCTCGAAGAAGCGCATGGCGGCGGTTTTACCACAGCCGACGGGGCCGAGTAGCAAAATACCTTTGCCTGGGTCGAGGCTGAGAGTGGTTTGAGTAGTTTCGTCGCAGGTGAAGTAGGCTAACAGGCGACGGTAGATGGGCTCATTGTGAGTGTCGAGTTGAAAGCCGGGTACTTGAGCGGCAAAGTGTATGAGGAAGTGCGCCCACCGCGCTTCAAAGTCGGGGAGCTGGCTCATAGCGGCTCGTGGTAGTTTTTGGTGCCGCCGGAATGCAGTCGGGTGGCCGCGCCGGCAGAAGGGCCAGGTGTGGAGGCTTTGAACCGGTCAGCGTTGAGCAGCCAGTTGCGGGCGGCTGCGGGCCAGTCGGCCATCGCGTGGCGGCCGATGCGCCAACCGTTGGCCTGGTAGTAGTTGCAGAAGCGGGCGGCTTCGGCGGTGGCCACAGCAGCAGGAGTATCGGGTAGGGTGACAAGGTAAACCTCTACCTCTGCCACTGAAGGGCGCTTGAACAAGCCGGAACCGGCGGTCGGCGGCGCGGGAAGGGGGGCGCGCGCAACCGGGGGGATGGGCGGCGGGACCCTGCCGTTAGGGTCAAGCTCATCTTTCACTTCAACCTCGGACGTGGGCGCGGCACTTCTCTCCCATTCTATGTTATCATTCTTTTTACTTATAAGGAGTGCCTCCATTTCCGTGAAGGAAATTTCGGGGTAGGTCGTGCGGTTTGGTGGGATAGGGGGTGCGGTATTTCGGGCGAGGGTATTCGGAAAACCGTGCGAGGTTTCCGGCCCTTCGGGTGCGGGTTGAAGCTGGCGACGGTTGCCTTTGGTCTGGTCGATGGTGGCCCTGAGGTGGCCGCGCTCGGTAAGCTGCTGAATCCAGGCCGAGACGGTGGCGCGGCGCACCTGATAGAGGCGGGCGAAGTAGTCGTTGGTGGCCCAACAGTAGCCGCGCTGGGCACAGAGGGCGGTGATTTCGCCGTAGAGCAGGCGGGCGGCGGGCGTCAGGCCCGTATCGTAGCGCACGGCGGCCGGGATGACTGCGTGGGTGGTGGGCAGTGGGGTCATGCTCACTGTCCCTATTTGCTGCGGTTTTCCTCAAGCATCTTCAGGATATCGTCGGACTGGTAGTAGACCATGCCGCCTACTTTGGTGAAGGGCAGGGTGCCGTTCACGCGCAGGTTTTGCAGGGTGCCGGGCGAGATGCCGAGAAGCTCCCGGACCTCGGGCGACTTGAGCCACTTCTTTTGGAGGCCACTGCCGGCCTGGGCAGCGAAGAGCTTTTGCAGCTCCTGAAATAGCTCTTGCTTGAATTCGGCGAGGTCTTCGGGGGTGATGATGCGGGCAGCCATACGATTTGCGGACGTTTGATGAGTCCGACAAAAGGAGTCGTGGCCGTAATGCGTCGCCAGTTAAAGGGGTTGTACAACTCCCAACAACCCTGCTGATTTACAGGGGAATAATTTTTATCATATCGGCTAATTCGCTTGGTCGTTCGTTGGTTGCCGCACGGATTGGAGCATTTTAACCACCAGTTTTTCCACAGCTTGGCGGGTGCTTTCCTCGGCATTGTAGAAGTTGGTGGCCAGGCTTTTTTCCGAAATGCTCTCCTGGCGGGCGGTGCGGAAGTTGGCGGCCAGCAGCTTAAAAAGGTCGCGCTGGCTGGCCTGGCCGAAGACGCCGGCGTCGTAGAGAGTGCGTAGCAACTGGGCCATTTGGGCGACCGACAATGGGGTAAGAATGCGGGCAACTTCCGAAGTGGCGGCCGGGACCGGGGCGGTGGTGGCCTGCACCAGGTGACTGAGGTAATCATGCTCAGCTTCAAGCCAGTTAAGGAGTTGGGTGCGGAGCGGGGGTAACGTGGGCACGTAGGCCACTTCGGTGGCGGGCTGGAGTTGGCAGTAGCGGGTGAGGTAGCGCAGGATTACAGGCACCTGGTCGGCAAGCTGGTCGCCGGCGGCTTCGGCCTCTGCACGCACATAGTCTTTGACCAAGCGAAAAAACTCAGGTGCGTTGAAGTTGTAGCGCAACAGCAGGCGGCCCATGTTTTCGGGTGTGAGGGACCAGCCGCGCTGCAGGCGGCCGTGCAGCTCGCGGAGTAAAAGCCGGGGGTAAAGCAAATCCTGGTAGCTGAGGCCGGTATCCTGAACGGTGATGAGCAGGCGGCTCAGGCACTCGTGCACGGGCGTAAGCAGCGGCTCAGGCAAGCCCTCGGCGCTGTGCAAGGCCAGCAGCACGGCCGCAAGCGGTATTTGTACGTCGGTGAGGGCCTGCACCCTGCGGCGGTAAGACAGCGGCGTAGTAAGGTTGAGGTGTTCGGGAAAGCTTTGCTCGAAATAGGCCAGTAGCTTTTCCAATTCGACGTATATCAATTGGTAGACCTCGGCCAACGAATAGAGCTGTGGAGTGCCGTAGCAGGCAGCGCGGCGGGCGGGTTCGAGCTGCTGGCGGGCGTGGGACAGCATGTTTTGCAGTGTCCGCTGGTGCTGCTGTACGTAGCGCGTGACGGCCGCCGCATCGGGGCGCAGCAGCGCACACGCGGGCAAGGCGCTGTGCAGACGCGCGGCCTCGTCGAGCAGGTGAGTGTGGTAATAGAAATAGCGGGCTTTGGCGGGCGGTAAGCTGTCTAAGCTGCACGCGGCTGTTAGCTCCAGAAAAAACTGGTCTGCCAGCTGGTGACACGTCGCATCTTGCAGCTCGGGCAGGGAGAGACCGAGACGAGGCAGCGCATCGGCCAACAGCAGGCCGAGGGTGCGCGGCTCAGGGCCGGTGGGCACGGCGGGCAGGCCGGGCAGGTCGTTCAGTTCGAGAAAAACAAACTCGTCGTGGTGCTGGTGGGTAAACTCGCCGGGGGTCGGGCTGATGTACTGGATTTTGAAGTGCCGGACGTAGGTGCCGAACCGCTGGCGGAGAAAGTCACGGTGAGTGGCTTGTTCGGGGAAATGAAAACTAGTAGGCGAGAAATCACCGGTGACCAGCCGGGTTAGCAAGTCGAGTTCGTAGGGCACTTAGGGTGGCTGATTACAGTTTGTGGGCGGGATTGGTAACACAAACGTAACATTTGCAGGCCATTCGTTTTCTTCCTGAGGGGCTGCCGGGAGCCTTGATTTAGTAATCAGCTAATTGCTAGTTTCCTGCGGGAGCGGTAAAATTTGGGAAAGTTGAATGGGGATGCCATTTAGGACGCGCAGGCTTGCTATTAGCTCTCCCTGAACATTGAGGGAGGGATTAAGTAAGGGCACAGCCCCAAACTACGGTTTGATGCCTGAGGCGCGAATTGTTAGTTCGGCCATGGTGGGAGCCGGACCGCGCACAATGGGCATCGGGCCCGTGGCGGCCGCCAACAAAGCACTGTTGAAAGCTGGCCTGACCATGCAGCAGATGGATGTCACTGAGTTGAACGAGGCTTTTGCTGCGCAGGCCCTGGCCTGTACGCGGGTCTGGGGTTTGGCCGATGATGATGTGCGCCTGAACCCCAACGGGGACGCTATTGCCCGAGGCATCCGCTGGGAATGTTGGGCGCGCGTTTGCTACAAACGGCTACCCTCGAACTGCGTAGCCAGCAAAAGCGCTACGCGCTGGCTGCCATGTGCGTTGGGGTTACGCGGTGGTTATTGTGCCGGTGTAGCAGGAGAGATTTAGTAGGCGGCCGTCGCTAGTGCCACAGTTTGTGATGCCCGACCTCAACGTCATTGTGGGGGTGTGGCCATGGGGCGCGGCGCGAGCTAGGTGTCCGAATACCTGTGCGCCTATGCGCTGCACCAGCGGCGCTTGCGACGGCTGTGACCAGAGGCCGTGCCGTCGGTCAGTAAGTTGTACATGGCCGCGGGGCGGGTGGGTGCGTATCCGCGGGATGCTAATGGTGAGCACGTATTCTGCGGAAGGTGAATTGGGGTCGTGTAGCGCGCAATCAAATAGCATTTCGCATAGGTCGTCGTGCCAGGCCAACCAACTGCCATTAATGAGGTTGCATTTTTTGAAGTACCGGGTTTGTAATAATGTTCTTTGGCGCTTACCTTTACGACTGCCATAGTTTCGACCTGGCTTAACCATCTCACAGTGAAACAGGTACAACAGAAGCATGAGGTACATTGACCTTTTTGCAGGAGCGGGCGGTTTATCGGAGGGTTTTGTACGGGCGGGGTTCAAACCGTTGGCGCACGTTGAAATGAGCCCCGATGCTTGTGACACTATTCGGACACGGATGATATATCATCATCTTCGCACCAAGGAGAACTTAGAGCCTTATTACCAATATTTGAGGGGCGAAATATCTAAGGAAGACTTCTACAAAACAGCACCTGAAGCAGTTCGGGATTCTGTAATTCAGGCAAAAATTGAGACCAGCAGCATTGCTGAAGTTTTTAAGGCTATTGATGAGCGACGCGGTAGCCAGCCAGTGGACCTGATTATTGGGGGGCCGCCGTGTCAGGCATACTCCACTGCCGGGCGGTCGGCCGATAAGAACAGAATGAAAGATGACCTGCGTAATCATCTTTACGAGCAATACGCTAAGTTTTTGTTGCGGTACAATCCCAAAGTGTTTGTTTTTGAAAATGTGCCGGGAATGCTTTCGGCGAATAAGGGAAAGTACTTCGAGGATTTGCAGGAGTATTTCACCCAAATAGGTTATGTGGTGAAGTATGATATACTGGATACCTCCGATTACGGAGTATTACAGAAAAGACAGCGCGTGATAATAATTGGTTGGCAAAAGGCGCTGCCTTTCACCTATCCGGTCGCAAAAAAAACTAAACATCAGTGGACAATCAGTCACTTGTTGAGTGACCTTAAACCGTTGATTCCGGGTGAAGTAAATAAGACGTGCGATTACGCAACACCTGCAACCGGGTACCTGAAAGCGTTTAGGTTGCGTGATGACGAGCAGTTCGTGACCTTGCACACAACCCGACCCCACAATGCCCGTGACCTGGAAATATATCAAATGGCAATCGGGCGCGTGGCCGAAGGGAAAAAACTGAAAAACAACGCTATTCCGGCCGAGCAGAGAACTCAAAAAAACATAACTTCATTTCTTGACCGGTTTAAAGTCGTTAACAGTGAAGCTCTTTCACACACCATGTTAGCGCACATTGCCAATGACGGTCACTATTATATTCACCCGTCTTCGGACCAATGCCGGTCCATTTCCGTCCGGGAAGCCGCACGTATCCAATCCTTTCCTGACAACTATCATTTTGAAGGCAGCCGCACGGCGGCTTTCCGCCAAATTGGCAATGCCGTCCCGCCTTTGATGGCAGAGGCCATTGCTGTGCAAATAAAGAAGCAGCTCAATGCAAAAACCGCTCGAAAATAGCCGGTACAAATTCACTCCCGGGGCGATGGTAATCGTTCAAATGGGAGAAGAGCTAATCGGTCACCCCTCCACTGCAATCGGTGAGCTTGTAAAAAATGCTTACGATGCCGATGCCACCAGCTGCTACGTTTACATCCACGCCGATGAAGAAACAGCGCGCTCGTTTTTAATTATCCACGATACCGGACTGGGAATGTCGGCGGACACCTTGTTTGGCGACTGGCTGCGGCCGTCGGTAAGCTCAAAACGGGGTACACAACCTGAAGCCCGTAAGAGTGCTGTATTTGAACGCAGCTACCTTGGGTCCAAGGGTATCGGCAGATTGGCTGCAATGGCCCTGGGACGTTACCTGACTGTTGTTTCGAGAACCAGCAACGAAAGCGAGTATAACTGGCTGAAGCTTGACCGTGCTGCATTCAGGCAAGATGAGGCGCTCGAGAACATTACGTTTCCAGGTGGCAAAACCAACTCGCCTTACCGGATTTTCTCGGAAGCGGAACCCTTCGGCGATAAAAGCCCCAACCCGACACCGAATCACAAGCTGACCGAGCTTTTGCAGAAAGCCCCGTTCCGACATTTCAAAGAAGGCACGCTCATTGTCCTCGAAGAGCTGGACGAGTCGGTTCTCACCATTGTTAATGATGAGTCCAATGATTCGACTTTGGAAATTGACGACACCACCTTTCTCAAGTCGCTTCGGGAACTCATAACCCCACTTGAATTAAACAGACTTGTTCAAAACGAACTGGTTGACCTGGGGGTGGTAGGAAAGGGAATTAAAATTGCCAAAGCAGACAGCACTTTTGAGGTCTGGTTTGGTGCCAGCGGCATTTCGTGTGAGGACAAACACGGCAACTCTTTTTTGCTGGTGGCACCGGTAAAGGTCCTGGAAAATTACGATTACCGGGTTCTGGGTGTTGTAACCCGCGAAGGGAAAGTAAACGGGCGTTACATATGCAGCAGGTTGGATGACTTTCCGGTGGATGAGCCTTTCGTGCTGGAACCGGAAATCGTGTTGATGGAAGACTATGCCAAAGGGCCAAGCCGGCGTGAGCTTGAAAGCATTCCCGAGGAACTGCAACACGGAGAAGTCGGGGCTTTCTTTTTTGATATCCGGGTGTATGACCGGGACGAAGATGCCATTACAAAGCTGGAGGAAGCTCTAAAAACTTCGAATAAGCGCAAAACCCGGCAGACTCTCGACCGCTACCTGGGACTTCGGATTTCTAAAAATGGCTTTCAAGTCAAGCCATACGGCGAGGAGGACAAGGATTGGATGAACATCAACATGCTACGGGTGCAGAACCCGGCCGGCGTGATTGGTATTAACCAAATCCTGGGTTACACCTTCTTCTACTCACCAGAAAACGACGGCTTGAGCGAAAAGACAAATCGCGAGGGTTTTTTCGAAAACAAAGCTTTTATCACCTTCAAGAAGGAACTGCGGGCCATACTCGGGGACATTGGCAAGCGCCGCTACCTGTACCGGCAAATACACGGCCTTGGGAGGCCTGAAGGCAGAGCCAGAAACAACCGGCCTGATACGGCTTCTTACCTGCAGTTTGTGCAAAGCCAGACTGCCGATAAGAAGCTGATAGAATCGGCCAGGCGCTTTGTGCAGGAAACCAATACTGCGCTGGACAACCTGCAAACCTCGTTAACCTTCTCGCAACGCCTGGCCAGCC
The DNA here is from genome assembly GCA_964242365.1 of uncultured Hymenobacter sp. Lineage (GTDB taxonomy): Bacteria > Bacteroidota > Bacteroidia > Cytophagales > Hymenobacteraceae > Hymenobacter. The sequence goes on from CAXTCS010000063.1 coordinate 9,543, forward strand.
TGGGTAGCGGCCTGGAACTGGTTTATCATGAGCTTTCACAGCCAATCACGCAAATCGGGGGAGTCAGGTCTGCTCTGGGCCTACGGGCAGAAAGGATTACAGATTCCGGTTTGCGAACCGATATGCTGACGGATATCAAGAGCTTACGGGAGTCGGTAAAGACACTTAACACCCTGCGCGAATCTCTGCAGCCCGCAATTGGAAAAGCAACCCCTAAAGATTTTAAGCCGGCGGCCCTGTTTACCAAAATCTGCTACTTGTACGCAAACGATTTTGCTGATTCTAACATATCAGCGCTGATTACGCCGGCCGCCGATAGTTTTGTAATTAACAATTACGAGTATGTTTTTTGGATTGCATTTTTGAACATCGTCAATAATGCTGTGTACTGGCTGCGGACAGTGCCCGTTGCCAGTAAAACGGAGCAGCACCCATCTGAAGAAGGGGCCGGTGGTAGATTAAAACCGTCGAAGGAAGCAGCAGACGGTGGGCACCGTATTGTGTTTGATGTTCAGAGCGAAAGGATAATCATTCGGAACAATGGTCCGGCAATAGCGAACGAAAACCTGGAAGCGATTTTCGAATACGGCGTGACTACCCGTAAGGAAAAAAACGCAACCGGTTTGGGATTATCCTTTACCAAAAGCAATCTTATACTCAACGGGTGGGACATCACTGCGGAGAACACGCCGGAGGGCCCCTCATTTCTTATTGCCAAACAAGATGAATCCAAGTAAAGGACTCGTTATCATCGTTGAAGACGATAAAACTACCCAAGGTATTTTCGACTCCAATTTTAAGGCCATCGGGCTTGATGAAAAGTTGGAATTAAAAATGTTTGGTAGTGTGGCAGACTTTGTCGCGTTCTCTCAAACAGCCGGTGAGGGAGCCAATATAAAGGTGCTCATTTTTGACCTGGCCAATACTGACAAGGAGAAAAATGACGGTGGTACCGATGGTGAATTTGCTATTTCGCAATACATCCGGGACAACTATGCCAAAAACAGAGTGCCCATCTTTGTTCACAGCGGATACTTACACAAGTTCATGGACTTCTCTGATAAGGGGACGGTCTTTAGAAAAGAGAAAACTGACGAAAGCGTTGAGGAAATTATCAGGCTGATTAGCCTGATGGAAGCCACCGGCTTTCTCTACCTGTTCAGTCAAAACGGTGTACTCGAAAACCGGCACCCCAACGACCTGTATAAGGTTTTTACCAGTCAGTTCAGGGGCAATGAGCTGCCGGAACTGCTGGAGTTATTCAAAGAGTGTCACGGGGCGGATTGTGCGGAGCGCATTGTTGCAGTTTTTCAGCGAATGTCGTTGCGGGCGCTAATCAACGATTCAATCTCAGCTGAAGCACTCAGCACGGGCAAGGGAATTAGTGCAAAAGTCAATATTGTAGAGCATTTCTACCGGCGCACCAACCGTGACAGGGCGGGGGCATGGACAGGAGATATTTTCAATAAGAATGGCGAACAGGTCTACGTTCTTACTCCCCGTTGCGACCTGGCCAATAAGTCTGCTGATGCATTGAGCGCGGTTAACCTGCTTGTATGCCCGCTCAGGTCGTTAACAAATGAGGAGTTTCCTTTAACTGTTGCGCCCAGTGGACCCAGTAACGGTCAGATTGAAAAAATCAGGCAGGCCACCACCCAGCATCACAAGCTGGGTATCAAGGGTAGAGTGATTCCACCTTCACCCTTTTTACCCGAGGGCGGTAAAGTTGATTTTTCAGCCCCGTTCACAATACCGTACGCGACCCTTTGCGCTGACTATGCCTACCGGGTTACGCTGAGTGATGATTTAGCTAATGAGGTAGCGGCCCGTTTCGGTGCGTACCTGATGCGGCCCGGAATCGCCGAAATTGACGAGGATGAGCTTGGTCGCTTCGTAACGCCGGCCTGACCACCTGATGAGTGACGTACACAACCGCGAGACACGCAGTTTTAATATGTCTCGCATCAAGGGTAAAGACACAAAGCCTGAGTTGCAAGTGCGTCAGTATTTGTTTGCTCAAGGCTTCCGCTACCGGTTGCACGCAAAAAATTTGCCGGGCAAACCCGACTTGGTCCTCGCGAAGTATAATGCTGTTGTTTTCGTGAACGGTTGCTTCTGGCACGGCCACGCCGGGTGCCGGTATGCGCATCTGCCCAAAACCAGAACGGAGTGGTGGGCAGCCAAAATAGAACGTACGCAGGTCGTCGATGCTCATGCCATCGAGGCATTACGGGCGGCGGGGCGTAATGTGCTGGTGACGTGGGAATGCGGCTTGAAAAAGGCCCGGCGTGAAGAGACTTTAGCTGCACTGAAAGAGGCTCTGCGTGCTCTTGGCACCAATTCGAAGTCGCAATACCACGAAATCGGTGCTCCTGCCGTTTAGCGACATCAGGCACGATGCTTCAACAACCGACGCAACGCGGTGATGCTTAACGGAGGGGTTGTACGATGGAGCATGGCGTGGCAATTAGGGCAGACAGGCCGCAAGTCCCGGATTGGGTCAAGCACGTATTCGCGGCCGATAGAGGCGAGTGGCTTCAGATGGTGCACGTGGATGAACCCTGCGCCAAGTGCTCCATAAGTGCTTTCAAAGTTGAGCTCGCAAACCATACAGGCTATGCCGTAGTGGGAGAGGCAAATCCGGCGGGCGGCTACATTGCGCTCGAACCGGTTGACAAGCACCGGCTTGGCGGCTCCTTCCCGCAGGCCGGAGAAGGCACCAACCTCATCCGGATACTTGGACGGAAGGCCGTTAAATGCCCAAACTATGCATACTGGTTGTTCTCCTGAATGACGTAAAACGGTGCCTTCGCCCTCGTAGTGAAACGGGTCCCGGTCAGTGGTCCGGGTAAAAATATGGATTAGCCCCGGTGGTTCAAGAAGCCTGCGAATAGTGGGTTGGCTGGTGTGGGAGCCCGACAAGCCGAACCAAATCAGTTCGTCACCTTCCCAGTGGTTGTTATAATTGTGTCCTGTTCTTCCGGCAATTTCCACATTGGCAAAAATGAAAGCGTCGCCATTGTAAAAGCGTAGTCCTGTATCCCAGGCGCCGCGCTGCAGTTCAATAGGTACGCTTAGAAGCCGGTAAATATCTTTTTTGGTGTATGTCCTGCCAGGTTGAAACATCAGTTGCGTCAAAAACAGTGAATGGTCCTGTTAGGGTCGGCCAAGTACCATCGCCTCGGCGTGCTTCACCAACCCCGCCAGCAGCCAGCGAAAGGTGAGGTCGGGGGCGGGTTGGGTGACGGTGGTGGGTGTAGCGTTGGTGGCCAGCAGCAGGCAGGCGGCCGAGTACAGGTTTTCGTGCATCAGCCGCCGGCACAGTATTTCATAGCGTTGGGCGTAGGACGTGCCGCCCTGGGGCGTGACGAAAACAGGGTCGACGGCGAAGTAGGGTTGGTTGAGCTTGACCGGGGCGTGGACTTTGGGGCAGTCCTCTAGCAGAAACAGGTAGCCCAGGAACGGGCGCGGGCCGGGGCCAAACCGCTGCTCGCGGTAGGCTTTCCATACGTCCTCGGCGCTGCCCACGGCTTCTTCCACGCGGTTGTTGGCGTTGTTGCCGAAGGAGGGACCGACCTGGCTTTTGAATTCCAGGGCGGCGATGAGCTGGCCATTGGAGAAGATGAGCATGTCCCATTTCTTCTCGGGGCGGTAGTAACCGGGAATCTCAAGGCGGCCCTGGGAAGTGGCGTCTTCGGAGCGGCCAATCTTGATGTCGAGGTTGGGCAAACCCACCAGGCGCAGCGCGCGCACGATGAGGGCTTCAAGGGCCCCCATCTGGCCGCCGGCGGTGACGGCGCTCCGGGTACCGGTGTCGAGCTGACCTGTGGCCTGCTGCCGGGTACGGGCCTGGTCGCGGGCATCCCAGTAGTATTGTACGGCTTGCTGCAGCTCGGTGTCGAGGTTTTGGAAGAGGTTATCGAGCGAAGTGGACACGGAGAAAGTTGAGTTAAGCGGCGGGCCAGAGATGGCTAATGCCATACACGGCCACGGCAGCTGCAGTGGCGGCAGCCACGTCGCGGGTGCGGAAAGCCTGGCGCAGCTCGGCGGCCTGGGATGGCGGGATAGAGGCCGGGGCCGGCACCCGGATTTTGCGTAGGTACTGGGCCTGCATTCGGAGGTAGCCGCCACGCATCCGCACCCCGTAGCACTCGACGAAGAAGGTGCCCAGGTCGCTCAGCAGCAGTCCGCCCAACACTTCGAGGTCCCAGGTGTCGGAGGTGATGAAGTAGAGGTTGTGGTCGGGGTAGGTTTCGCCGCGGTCGAGCACCGGAAAGAGGGTGTTTTTGATATCGGGAATGTATAGCTTGGGGCGACGGTATAGCTGCTCGTCCACCTTGTCGATGGTGCGGTACCAGGCGGCAGGGTTCTTTTTGGCGACGTGGCGGCCGGCGAGCTGGGCGCGGTGGGCGCTCAGGTGGGCCTGCAGGCGGGGGCGCTGAGCCAGGTCGACCAGTTTGCCATGGTGCCAGGGGGTGATGAGCCACTGGCCGGTCCAGGTGAGTTGGCCGGTGCGCACGTCGGCAGGCCTGGCCAGGCGCAGTTGGTGGGCGGGCTCGACCTGGTCAGGGTTAGTGGTGAAGAACACGGCATCGGCTCCGGTGGCCACGCCGATGCCAACGCGGGTGCCGGTTGTGGCCGATACCAGCGGCTCAAAGTGTTGTTCCAGATAAGCTAACAGGGCCGTGCGGGCGGGGGTGGTGCGGGTCCAGGGCTCGCCGCCGGGGAACCACTCCGGCACCTGAGCGGTGGTTAGGCCGGGAAGGGGCTGCGTGGTAGCAGCACAGCGCGCGGCGGTGACATGCGCCACGATGCGCGCCGTAGGAATATGCTCCAGGTCGCTCGTGGCGATGGCCACCACGGCGGGGCCTTGGGTGGCGCGGCGGATAACGGAGATGGCCGGGTAGGCGTTTACCTCTTCCTCAAAAGCGGCCGTTTGGTGCATTTCGAGCAAGGTTTCGACGGCGAAGCTCTCTGTGATGTAGCGGCGCAGGGTTTCGCCGTATTGGTTCACCATCCAGCGGTCGGCGCAGATGAATGCGCACACGCCGCCGGGCCGCAACTGACGTAGAGCAGCCTCATAGAAGCCCACGTACAGGTCGGCGCGGCCCCGCATGGTGGGGAAGAGCTGACGGTACTGCACATTCAAAGACTCGGGAATGCTTTCGACCCGCACGTAAGGCGGATTGCCGAGCACGAAATCTACGCCGGCGGGGGCAGCTTCGTCGAAGAGCTGCGGGGGGCGGGCCACTCCGGGAGTGTTGCGGCCGACCAGCAGCAGATAATCGGCTTCGACCAGCCAGGCGTTCAGTAGCACCTCGGCGTCAGTATCGGATACGCCGGCGTTTTGCAGCAGTTCCAGCAGCTTGCGGCGGCATTGGCGGAGAGCGGCCGCGTCCACGTCGTAAGCCCGCAATGAGTCGAGGCAATCGAGCCAGGGCCGGTGCTGAGCGTGGCACGAAGCGAGCAGACGGGCTACCATCGACACCAGGAAGGCTCCTTCGCCAGCCGAGGGCTCCACGGCGCGGGTGTCGACCAGGTTACAGGGAGCGGCGTAGCCGGCCAGGTCGAGCAGCAGTTCCACGACCCAGGCGCGGGTGTAGACGGCTCCTAATGACGGTTCAACGAGTGCTTCCATGCGTAGTTTCTACTGGTAAGGTACGCTTACGCGCCCAACTGACGCACATTGTCGGCTAATTTGCTGCTGCCATTCAGCCGCTCTTCCAGCCGGTCCATGTCTTCACCGACCTTGTGCTCCACCACTTTGGCGTAAATCTGGGTTGTGCGCAAGTTTTTGTGGCCCAGCATGGAGCTGACCGTTTCGATGGGCACCCCGTTGGTGAGCGTGACCGTGGTAGCGAACGTGTGCCGGGCGATGTGAAAGGTCAGTGGCTTGGTGATGCCGCACATATCGGCCACTTCCTTTAAGTAGGCGTTCATTTTCTGGTTGCTCTTCACCGGCAGCAGTCGCTCTTTGGCCAGGCACTCGGGGTCCTGGGCATACTTGGCCAGGATGGCCAGCGCCGGGGGCAGTAGCGGCACGTTGGAGCGGGTTTCGGTCTTGATGCGCTGGGTCATTATCCACTTCTTGCCGTTGATGCCGGTCAGGATATGGTCGGGGGTGAGCTTGAGCACGTCGGCGTAAGCGTAGCCGGTGTAGCAGGAGAACACGAAAATGTCGCGTACCTCATCGAGCCGGCGGATAGAAAACGGCTTCTCGACCATGCGCGCCAGCTCCTCGGTAGTGAGGAATTCGCGGGTGACTTCCCGAATGGAATGCTTGATGCCCACAAACGGATTTTTGTCGAGCCATTCGTAGGAGAGAGCCAGCAGCACCGTTTTCTTGAGGTACTTGATATAGTTCATGGCCGTGTTGTGCTGGATTCCCTCTACGGTCTTGAGGAAGTGTTCAAACTCGGTGATGAAGCGCCGGTTGAGCTGGTCGAGTGGCATATCGGCCCGCTGATACTGGTGCTTAATGAACAGCTTCACCTTCTTCAGACCCACTCGGTAACGGCGTAGCGTGGCCGGGGCGTAGTCAGTGCCGACGCGCGCGGCCACCTGGGCATTGTGGTAATCCAGCACCTCCATGATGGATTTGGAAGGTGCGACTTTGTTCAGAAAAGCATTCTTCAGCAGCTCCGCCGTTACGGGCTCGTCTCCGCTGAGCAATTGGTTGAATTGCTTGTTGAGTTTGGCCCGGAGGGTATCGAGGTAGGTGTTGAGGGTGCGGGCGTCTTCTTTCGTGCCTTTCACCTTGCCGGCACCGCCTTCCCATTTACTGGGCAGTACGCTACGCTTTGCGGAGATTTCGGCCCGTTGGCTGGCAACTGTCATGCGAATGTAGACAGGGGCTTCACCAGTAGTCGGGTTCGTTTTGGAAGTGCGGAGAAAGAAGAGGATGGTCAGGCTGTGGCTCATAATGAAGGCGCTTAGAATCTCCTCAGAATAGGAAGTATTTTAGCGCCAAAGCAATCTGTTTGCCAGCGCGTTACCACAAATCTGGTGAACTGCACAACGTGCGTTTTTATCAGTTCACCGCTTGGTTCACCACTTTCTTGATTTTGGGTGAATGATTTGGTACCGCAATATAACAAAAAAGCCTCAAATCATACGATTTGAGGCTTTTTGGTGATGTCTGCTAATCAGACTGTGGAGATGCAGGGATTCGAACCCTGGTCCAGACAAGGAAGCCAACGTGCTTTCTACGTGCGTATCTATGCTTGGATTTTCGAGGAATTCCGGGCGCACATCAGGCCTTTGAAATTTCCTTAGCTGCAGTTGGGTTTCGCCCCCGCATCACAGCTCTGCGAAGGCTAGTTTTTACTTACGACGCGCCGAACTCCCAGGTGTAAAAACTTACCCGGGCGGCACGATGGCGTTACCTAATTCTGAACTAGGCAGCCATGGCGTACGAATAGTCGCCAGTTGTTGTTTGATAGATTTTTTGGCGGGAGAGCTTCCATCAACTCCCGGCACGCTTACCCGCAACTTGCGCAAGCTGTCAATTCCGGTCATCCCCAAATTAGAAAGAACGAGTGCTGCTGCGTAAGGTAAGCTTTCGCTTGCCGGTGCAGCAGGGCACAAAGATACGTGCGTTGGGGAGAAAATGTTTTGGGGACAGCGTTTGTTGCCACTGTGCGGTAAGCTTTAGCTTGCCGTGATACCTCTTAAAACGGCAAGCTAAAGCTTACCCTACATGGTATCTTTGCAGGAGTATCGACTATGGAAAATTTTGTTGTTTCGGCCCGTAAGTATCGCCCAGCCACCTTTCGGAGCGTGGTGGGGCAGCAGCACGTCACGACCACCCTGCAAAACGCTATTCAGAGCCAGCACTTAGCGCAGGCCTTCCTGTTTTGCGGGCCGCGGGGCGTGGGCAAAACCACCTGCGCCCGCATTCTGGCCAAGACCATCAACTGCACCAACCTCACGCCCGAGGCGGAGGCCTGCGGCGTGTGCACCTCGTGCGTGGCGTTTCAGGAAAACGCGTCGTTCAACGTGCACGAGCTGGATGCGGCCTCCAACAACTCGGTGGAGGACATTCGCTCGCTGGTAGAGCAGGTGCGCTACGCGCCGCAGCAGGGGCGCTACAAGATTTATATTATTGACGAGGTGCACATGCTCTCGAACGCGGCCTTCAACGCCTTTTTGAAGACGCTGGAGGAGCCGCCGAGCTACGCCATCTTTATTCTGGCCACCACCGAGCGCCACAAGATTATCCCCACCATCCTGTCGCGCTGCCAGATTTTTGACTTCAACCGCATCAAGGTCGAGGATATTCGCGAGCACTTGCGCTATGTGGCTACCAGTGAGCACATTACGGCCGACGACGATGCCCTGCACCTGCTGGCCCAAAAGGCCGATGGTGGCCTGCGCGACGCGCTCTCGATGTTTGACCAGCAGGTAACGTTTGCGGGCAACAACCTGACCTACAAGGAGGTAGTGCAAAACCTGCACATTCTTGACTACGACTACTATTTCCGGCTGGTAGAGGCGCTGCTGCGCGAAAACCTGTCGGCGGCGCTGCTGCTGCTCGATTCGGTGATGCAGCAAGGCTTTGATTTACACAACTTTGTGGTGGGCACGGCCGAGCACCTGCGCGGGCTGCTGGTGTGCAAAGACCCCGTGACAGTGCAGCTGCTGGAGGTGTCGGACAATATTCGGCAGCAGTACGTGCGCCAGGCGCAGGCCGCGCCGCTGCCCTTCCTGCTCTCGGCCCTCAACCTGGTGAGCCAGTGCGACCGCGAGTTCAAACAAGCCAAAAACCAGCGGCTGCACGTGGAGCTCACGCTCATGAAGCTGGCGTATCTCAATGGGGCCGTGCAGTTTGTGCGCGACCTCACGCCCGCCAGCACCAACGGCGAGGCTAAAAAAAAAACTAGCAGCCCAGCCGCAGAGGTAACCCCGGTCGCCCCAATAAGCGCAGCGCCGGCCCCAGCCCCCGCGGCCCTGGTGCACGCCCCGGCCCCGGCCGATGGCCCCGAGCCGCTGCCCGTCGAGAATGGCGTAACCGAGCTGCACCCCACGCCCAGCATCGAGCCCGAAGCTGCCGCGCCCGTGACGATGCGCCACCAGGTGCGCGATACCCTCCCGCACATCGAAACCGGCCGGCCCAGTATGCAGGGCCTGGAGCCCACCCAGCGCCCCACCGACGTGCGGCCCGGCACGGTGCCCGCGCCGAATATCCCGGCGCCTCCCCTCCCCAAGCTGCCGAGCCTGGCCCAGCGCCTGCCCGGCCTGCGCGACGTGGGCACACCGGCCGCGCCGGTGGCCCGGCCAGCCGCCGCCGTAGCCGAGCCGGTGGCCGCGCCCACTGGCCCGCTGGCCCCCATTGCGCCCGAGCTGCTGCAAAAAGTATGGCAGCAGCTGGCCGACGAGCGCCGCGCCCAGGAAAAGATGAGCGAGTACACGGTGCTCAACCGCGCGGTGTCGGCCGATGCCGGGCATGTGATTACACTCACGGTGGATAACCCGGTGCAAATCACGCAGTTCAATGATTTCAGGGCCGAGTTTATGGCCGAGCTGCGGCGGCGCACTGGCCACCCCGGCCTGACGGTGCAAACGGAGGTAGCCGCGGCCGCCCCCACCGGCCGCAAGCTGTATACCTCCAACGACAAGTTTGCCTACCTGGCCGAGAAATACCCCGCCCTGCAGGAAATGAAGCAGCGGCTGGGGCTGGATGCGGATTTTTAAAGCACGTTAAAGAACGTCATGCTGAACGCAGTGAAGCATCTCGCTCGCGCCATTGGGTTAGTAACCCTGACGGCGCGAGCGAGATGCTTCGGCAAGCTCCGCATGACGGTCTGTTTGTTTGCAGTTGGTATTGCCTGCCGCCCTATTCCGCCGCCGCCGTTGCGGGTGAGCGTAGTGGGCGACGTGCTGCTGGCCCGCGCCGTGCCCGCCGCCCTGGCCCGCGACAGCG
>CAXTCS010000064.1:0-19182 GCA_964242365.1 uncultured Hymenobacter sp.
GAGAAGCTGCTGGCCGGCCGGCGCGGCTCCATCGTGGCCATCGACCCCAAAACGGGCGAAATCCTGGCCTTTGTGTCGGCCCCGCACTTCGCGCCGCAGCTGCTCACGGGCAAGGGCTCGGGCAACCGCTACATGGCCCTGCTCAACAACCCCGACCGCCCGCTTTTCGACCGCCCGCTGATGGCCACCTACCCGCCCGGCTCGGTATTTAAGCTGGTGAACGAGTTGGTGGCCTTGCAGTTGCACGTCGTCACGCCCGGCACCGGCTTCGAGTGCAACCAGAAGCTGGTGCACTGCACCCACCGCCACGAGTACCCGGCCAACGTGAGCTTGGCCATCAAAAACAGCTGCAACCCTTACTTCTACCAGGTGATGCGCGCGGCGGTGGTGCGCGGGCAGTCGCCCAACAAGTTTGAAGACGCCCGCCTGGGCCTGGGCCAGTGGCAGAAAATGGTGAAATCCTTCGGCCTCGGCGAAAAGCTGGGCGTGGACATGGCCCAGGAAAAGCGCGGCCTTATCCCCTCGCCCGAGTTCTACGACAAGCTGCGCGGCTACCACCACTGGAACTTCAAAACCGTGTACTCGCTGGCCATCGGGCAGGGCGAAATCGGCATCACCGGCCTGCAAATGGCCAACGTGCTGGCCACCATTGCCAACCGTGGCTACTATTACACTCCGCATTTCGTGCGCGGCATCGGCAGCGCCGGCCCGTTGCCGCAGTACCGCGAGCGGCACTACACGGCGGTCGATACCACGCTGTTCAAGTACATCATCCCCGGCATGGAAATGGTGGTCGACGGCAACGGCGGCACCGGCAACCTGGCCTCGCTCGCGCAATACGGCATCACGATGGCCGGAAAAACCGGCACCGTGCAGAACCCCCACGGCTTCGACCACGCTACGTTTGCCGCCTTCGCCCCGGTGAACGACCCCAAAATCGCCATCGCCGTGTTCATTGAAAACAGCGGCTTCGGCGGCACCAGCGCCGCCCCGGCCGCCGGCCTGATGGTGGAAAAATACCTGCGCGGCAAAGTAGCCGACCACCGCAAGCGCTGGGAAGACTGGGTGATGTACGGCGACTTCACCAAGCACCTGCATTCGATGTAAGCTCACCTGACCGCTCGCCTCACCCCCCGGCCCCCTCTCCGATGGAGAGGGGGAGCCTGATGATTCTGCGCTGGGGTCGTTCGGCTCCCCCTCTCCATCGGAGAGGGGGCCGGGGGGTGAGGCGAACGCCCACCAGGGCCAACAATCGCCACCCCGCAGGGTTGTATCGCCTCACAACCCCGCAACCACATGGAATCCCTCACCAATAAAATCGCCCTCGTTACCGGCGCTGGCAAAGGCATCGGCCGCGCCGTGGCCCTGGCCCTCGCCGCCGAAGGCGTGCACGTCGGCCTGCTGGCCCGCACGGCAAGCGACCTGCAAACTATTGCCGCTGAAATCGCCACGCACGGCGTAAAAACCGTCTCCGTAGTGGCCGACGTGGCCGAACGCGCCGCCGTCGAAGCCGCCGCGGCTCAGATTGAGCGGGACTTGGGCCCGATTGACATCCTCATCAACAACGCCGGCATTGGCAGCTTTGCCAAGTTTCTGGAGATGGAGCCGGCCGACTGGGAGCACATCATCCAGGTAAATTTGATGGGCACCTACTACGTGACCCGCGCCGTGCTGCCCGGCATGATAGCCCGCCAGACCGGCGACATTATCAATATTTCTTCCACCGCCGGGCTGCGGGCTGCGGCCGGCAGCAGCGCCTACAGCGCCTCCAAATTTGCCGTCATGGGCCTCACCGAGGCGCTGATGCAGGAGGTTCGCAAGCACAACATCCGCGTGTCGGCCCTCACGCCCAGCACCGTCGCCACGCCCCTGGCCCTGAACAACGGCCTCACCGACGGCAACCCCGAAAAGGTGATGCAGCCCGAGGATTTGGCCGAATTTATCGTGGCCCAACTGAAATTGAACCGGCGCATTTTTATTAAAGAGGCGGGGATGTGGTCAACCAATCCGTAGCACTGGCTGGTGCCTGAAAACCAAAGCGCCCCCGCAACGTGAGTTGCGGGGGCGCTTTAAAGCATTTTACTGTGGCGAAAGCGGCTTTAAAAAGCGGCTTTAAGCTGGGTCGAGCAAAACCAAATCCAGGCTTGCGATGCGGGCGAAGTTTTTGTCAGCCGTTAGCAGCGGCACTTCAAGCCATTGTGCTGTAGCGGCCACGATGGCATCAGGCAGCTTCAGCCGGTACTGCCGACGGAAAGCAATTGCCAGTTCTTTGATTGGCGTAGTAAGCTCAAAAACCTCACAGGTTTCCAGGAACAGCTCTGCCGCCGCTACTTCGGCAAGCGGCATGGCCGGTTTGCTCAGCAACTCCAGCTGCGTCACTACCGAAACCGCCAGCGAAGCCGTTGCATACGGCCGTACGCAGGCATGGCCGCTTAGGTGGTAGACCGCGAAGTTGGTGTCCGCGCAAAAATCAATTCCACTCATTGCGGCTTTCGCGCTGAAAATCGAGGCCAGCGACAGCGGTTTTCCAGGCTCCGAAAGAGGCCAGGCGCTTGCGCTGACGCTCGGCGGCTTTGGCGGCATTTATTTTTTCGAGCGCGGCCCGCACGTCCTCGGGCGTCGCGTCTTTCTTCATTTCGATAACCATGAGAGTGGCGTAGTTGAGATGATGAAGATAAGGCAAGAGCGTGAGGTTTTGTGCTCCTCGAAGGGCCCGAAAAGACCTGCTCACCGGCAGGCCTTTTCGGGCCCTGATTCGAAATTCACTTCTACAAAATCCCGCTCAAGAAACCGGGTACGATGCCCAGCGCGATAGTCAGCAGCGCCAGCACCACCAGCGTCACGCGCTGGATGCCATCGACCGGCACGGGCGTAGCGTCCTCCGGGGCGGGCTGCATGTACATGGCGATAATCGGCCGCAGGTAGTAGTAGAGACCCACCATGCTCATGATAACGGCGAACACCACCAGCCCGATGTAGCCCTGGCCCACGGCCGCCGCCAGCAGGAAGAACTTGCCAAAAAAGCCGCCCGTGAGCGGGATGCCGGCCAGCGAAAGCATGGCAACCGTCATGACGAAGGCCAGCAGCGGGTTGGTTTTGCCCAGGCCGTTGAGGCCGGCGTAGCCATCGTTCTGGCGATGTTCGGCCACGAGTTTCAGCACCCCAAATGCCGCCACGGTGGCGATGGAATAGGCCAGGGAGTAAAAGAAGATGCCGCTGGCGGCATCGCCGGTGAGCACGCCCTTGCTGGCCACGAGGCCGATGAGCAGGTAGCCCGCGTGGCTCACGCTGGAGTAGGCCAGCATGCGCTTGGTGGTGGTTTGGGCCGCCGCGCCCACGTTGCCGAGCAGCAGCGTGAGGGCGCACATGGCCTGGATGGTGGGCATCCAGAAGCCCTGGGCGGCGGGCAGGGCCACGGCCAGCAGCTTGAGGAAGGCGGCGAAGCCGGCCGTCTTCACCACGGTGCTCATGAAGGCGGTGAAAAAGGTGGGCGTGCCCTCGTACACGTCGGGCGTCCAGAAGTGAAACGGCGCGGCCGACACCTTGAAACCGATGCCGATAATCATCATCAGGATGCCGATGTAGAGCATCGGTTGCAGGCTGGCATTGACGGGGTTGGCGACGGCGGTGGCCAGTTGCGAGAGGGCAAACGTGCCCGTGGCCCCGTAGAGCAGCGCGATGCCGAAGAGCAGGATGCCGGTGGCAAACGCGCCCATCAGGAAGTATTTCAGGGCGGCTTCGTTGCTGCGCGAGTCGCGCTTGCTGCTGCCGGCCAGCACGTACATGCAGATGCTCAGAATTTCAATGCCCACGAAGAGCATCAGCAGGTGGTCGTAGCCGACCATCATGATGGCGCCCACCAGCGAAAACAGCAGCAGGGCGTAGTATTCGGCCAGGTTCTGCTCGCCCGATACCACGTAGCTGCGCGAGAAGGGCAGCAGCAAAATGGTGGTGAGCAGCACGATGCCCGTGAAGGCCACCGTGTAGTTATCGACCACCAGCATGTTGTTGAAATACGGCGCGTGGGCGACGTTCCAGTCGGCGTAGTTGGCCCCGAACACGGCCAGCAGCAGCAGCATGGCACCGGGCAGCAGCACCTTATTCGAGCGCAAAAAGCCCAGGAACAGGTTGAGAATGCCGAAGACGGAGAGGAGAATGATGGAGGTCATGTTGTTCTGGCGTTCGCCTCACCCCCCGGCCCCCTCTCCGATGGAGAGGGGGAGCCAGGCGACGTTGGGGGCTTTTATTTAGAGGAAACTTTGCAGCTTGGAAACGGGAGTTTTAACTCCGGCTTGAATTAGAATCGTTGTTTTGACCGGCTCCCCTCTCCTGCGGAGAGGGGCTGGGGGTGAGGCGACCTACCGCCCGACCAGCGCCAGAATATTGGTCACGGCCGGCTCGGAAAGGTGTAGGAACGTGCCCGGAAACAACCCCAACCAGAACACCAGCACGATGAGCGGCACCAGCACCAGTAGCTCGCCGCCGGTGAGGTCGGTGATGGTTTCGGAGGAAGCCGAATCGGGCCCCAGCATCACGCGCTGGAACATGCGGAGCAGGTACACGGCCGAGAAAATAATGGTGAGGCCGGCCACCGCGCCCACCCAGGCGTTGTATTGGTACACGCCGGCCAGCAGCAGGAATTCGCCCACAAAACCACCCGTGAGCGGCAGGGCCACGGTGCTGAGCAGCAGCACCAAAAAGCACACCGAGAGGATGGGCGTGCGCCGGGTGAGGCCGCCCAAATCGGGGGTGAAGCGGGTGCCGGTGCGGCGCTCGATGGCGTCGGCGATGAAGAACATGCCGACCACGTTCACGCCGTGGGCCAGCATCTGGACGACGGCGCCTTGCAGGCCGATTTGGGTGAGCGAAAACACGCCGGCCGCCATCAGCCCGACGTGGGACAGGGACGAGTAGGCGATGAGCCGCTTCACGTCGCGCTGCCGGATGGCGATGATGGCGCCGTAGATAATGCCGATGACGGAGAGGATGATGACCGGCTTCTGCCACTGGCTCACGCCGAGCGGCACCACGGGCAGCAGCCAGCGCAGGGTGCCGTAAATGCCCATTTTCAGCATGATGCCCGAGAGCAGCATGGTGGCCGGGGCGGGCGCTTCGGTGTAGGTATCGGGCTGCCAGGTGTGGAAGGGGAAAATGGGCATCTTCACGGCGAAGGCCGCGAAAATCAGCCAGAACAGCCACGATTGCTCGGCGGCGCTCAGCTTGAGGTTATAAAAAGCCGACAGCTCGGAAGAATGCTGGGCCAGCGAGCCGGCGGCGGGGCCGGTTTGCAGGTACAAGTACACGAAGCCGGCCAGCATCAGCAGCGAGCCGACCACGGTGTAGAGGAAAAACTTGAGGGTGACGGCGATGCGCCGCTGGCCGCCCCAGGCGCCGGCCAGCAGGTAAATCGGAATCAGCGCGACTTCCCAGAAAAAGTAGAACAGGAAAGCATCGAGCGACATAAACACGCCCAGCAGGCCCGTTTGCATGAACAGCACGAGGGCGTAGAAGCCGGACGGGTTGTCGTAGTCGTGCTTGAACGCGGCCAGCAGAATGAGCGGGACCAGGAAGGTGGTGAGCAGCACCAGCAGCAGGCTAAGCCCGTCGAGCCCGATGTGGAAGGTGATGCCGGCCGACGGAATCCAGCTGTAATCGAGGTTGAAGCTGGCCGAGCCGGTGCGGCTGAAGGCGAAAGCGGCGTACACCGCGAGGCCAAATTCGAGAAGCGAGGCGCCCAGCGCCAGGGCGCGGGCGGCGGCTCCCTTGGTGAAATGCAGCAGCAGCGCGGCGGCCAGAGGGAGGAAAAGCAGGACAGCAGTCAGCATCGGCAATAGCAGGAGGGCAGCAGCGGCACCGGGAAACCGGCCCGCAAATTGACCGCAAACTTACGCATTGACTGCCAAGGCACCGCGCCTTGCGGCAGATTAAGCGGCTGGGCCTGCCCGGCCGCGCCGCGCGGGCCCGGCCGCGCCACGGGTTGGTTTTACATTTACCCGTTTTCCCGCCAGCGCCGCTCATTACTAATTATGAAATCCCTCATCATGCGCGTGGCCCGGCCCACGGATAATCTGCCGGCCCTGCTCCGGTTTTATTGCGATGGGTTGGGCCTGCGGCAATTAGCCTCTTTTGTTGCCCACAACGGGTTTGATGGGGTGATGCTGGGCCACCCGCAGGCACCTTATCACCTGGAGTTTACGCACCAGCCCGGCCACGCGGTGGGCCGCGCCCCGACGGCCGATAACCTGCTCGTCTTTTACTTGCCCGATGCGGAAGAATGGCGGGCCGCGGTGCGGCGCATGGCAGCCGCCGGCTACGCGCCCGTGCCGGCCCACAACCCGTATTGGGACCAGCTGGGCCGTACTTTCGAAGACGCCGACGGCTACCGCGTGGTGCTGCAACAGTCCGCGTGGAGCTTGTAGCGGAGTTATGATTTCGTAGATGAATGCTGCTGTGCTGCCCGTCGTTTCGCGCCTCGCGCCCACGCCCAGCGGCTTTCTGCACCTGGGCAACGCGGTGAACTTCGTGCTCACCTGGCTGCTTACGCGGCGGGCCGGCGGCGTTTTGCATTTGAGAATCGACGACCTGGACCGCGCCCGCCTGCGCCCGGCCTACCTCGACAATATTTTTCGCGTCATCGATTGGCTGGGCCTCGACTACGACCACGGCCCCGGCGGACCCGACGATTTCCTGCGCCACCACTCGCAGCTGCTGCACCTGCCCGAATACAACGCCGTGCTGCGGCGGCTGGCCCAGCGGCCCGGCCTCGTGCGGGCCAGCCGCCGCTCGCGCACCAACGAAGCGGCGGCCGCCGTCGCGCTCGAAACGCCGGGCGCGGCGTGGCGGGCGCATGTGCCGGCCGGCACCGCTGTTTCCTTTGTTGATGCCTGGCAGGGCGAAACGCGCATCCCGCTCGGGGCGCTGATGCCGGACTTTGTCGTTCGCAAAAAAGACGGCGTGGCCGCCTACCAGGTGGCGTCGATGGTTGATGATTTGCGCCTGGGAACCACGCTGGTTGTGCGCGGCCTCGACCTGCGGCCCAGCACCGCCGCCCAGCTCTGGCTGGCCGGGCAGCTCACCGAAACCGCTGCGTTCAACGCGCCGCGCGTCCGGTTTTTTCATCACCCGCTGCTGACGGATGCGAGCGGCCAGAAGCTTTCGAAGTCGCAGCAGCTGCCGCTCGATGAGGGTATTTTGGCTCGGAACCAAGGCCAGCAAGCCGTTTACCAAACAGTTGCCGAGCTGCTCAAGCTGCCGGTTGCCGCCGCGGAAAACCTGAAAATGCTTCAACAGGCCTTCAATTTGAGGCCTTTTTAGGGTCGGGCTACGGCCGGCCGCACCTCCTACCGCACTTCCTTTTTGAACTGCTCGGCCCAATAATCGGCCAGGCGGGTGGGCTCGGGCAGCTTGTAGCCGCGCAGGCAGGCCAGGGTGAGGCGCGTGGCCGTGGACTGGTCGCAGCGGTGGCCGGGGCTCACGAACAGCGGCAATACCTTGTCCTTGCTGCGGATGACTTCGCCAATCAGCTCGCCGGTTTTGGCGTCGGTGAGGGGCGAAATCTGGCCGCGCTCCGGGCCGGGCTCGACGAAGCTGCCGGTCAGCTTTTGTTTGGCTACGCCGAAGGTGGGCACGTCGAGCAGCACGCCCAGGTGCGCGGCAATGCCCATGCGGCGCGGGTGCGCGATGCCGTGGCCGTCGACCATAATCACGTCGGGCCGGTGCGTGAGCTTGGCAAAGGCGTGCATCACGTTCGGCGCTTCGCGGAAAGACAGGAAGCCCGGCACGTAAGGCATGTCGACGGGGCCGTAGTTGTAGACCTTCTCTACGAGCTCCAGCGAGGGAAATTTCAGGACCACAAATACCGACAAAATCGTGTCGGGCGTAGGGAACGAGGAGTCGCAGCCGGCGATGAGACGCGGCTCCTGGGCCAAGGGCTCGGCGCGCACGCGCTGGCGCATTTCCTGCTGCTGCCGGGTGAGCTGCTGCACGAGGACGGGGTCGGGCGGGGGGCCGGGGGGCCGGAAATATGCCATTGAAATGAGGAGAAAGACGCTGAGCGGCGGCTGAAGCAGCAATGCCGCAGGTTCGTAGACAAAAAAGCATCTTACGTAGCCGCCCGGCGTATACGTTGCCACCCATTATTAATTTTGTCATGGCAGAGAAACAACATGCCGAGCAGCCCATCAACACCGGCGCCGGGCCGTGGCTGGAGCGGCGCTACTTTATCGACGTGGCCCGCGCCCGCCGCACCCCGGCCCAGCTGATGAGTGAAATACAGCGCGACCTGCCGAGCTTTTCGCCCGAGCTGCTGGCCAACTTTGAACGCAAGGATGCCCGGCCAGGCCCGCTGCAAACCGGCGATGAATTCCACATCAAAATTCTGGGCCCGTGGAACGGCTGCGTGCGCGTGACCGACGTTGGCGCGACTTTTATGGAGTTCATCACCCTCGAAGGCCACCCCGAAGCCGGCCGCATTCGTTTCGAAGCGCATTACCTGGACGACCGGCCCGACGTGCTGCGGTTCGAAATCCGCTCGTCGGCCCGCTCGCGCGACGGCTTGGTGGCGTTTGCCTACGACACGCTCGGCGGCGGCAAACTGATGCAGGAAGCCACCTGGACGGAGTTTTGCCGGCGCGTGGCCGTGGCCAGCGGCGGCCAGGCCCTGGGCAACGTAATCGTGGAAACCGACCGGCACGACCAGGCCGGCCACACCCAGCAACAGCGCCATGAGTAGCCCTGCCCCAGCGCCGGCCCCGCTCTGGGAGCAGTACCGCGCCCGCCTCGATTTCTACGCCAACGCCAAGGTCAACTACGACTTTGGCCGCCAGAACGAGTACACCAGCGCCGCCGGCTGGCGCCTCGACGACTACGAAACCGACCTGCCCGCCGAAGCGCCCGGCCCGCCCGACGCCGCCGGCTCCTTCGCCGCCGCCCAGGACGTGCTGCGCCGCTACGCCTTCCCGCCGCCCGACCTCATCACCGGCATTTTCAAGCCCGACGGGCCGCTCGAAAACCGCATCATGCTGCTGCGGGCGCATTTTCTGGTGTTCAATTTCTACTTCGGCGTGCGGGTGAGCGAGGTGACCGACGAGGCCGCCCGCGCCACGCCCGCCGGCCCCGAGCGCGTGTGGGGCTACGGCTACCGCACCCTCGAAGGCCACTTCGAGCGCGGCCAGATTGACTTCACCATCCACAAAAACCTGGCTTCCGGCGCGGTGCAGTTTCGCATCCACGCCGTGTCGCAGCCGGGGCAGATTCGCAACCCGTTCTACTGGGTGGGCTTCAAGCTGTTTGGCCGAACGCTCCAGCGCAAGTTCGCCCGCGAGTCGTTGAAAAGAACGCGGGAAATGGTGGCCGCCGCCCTGACCAAAACCCCGCAGCCCCAAACCTTGGCCGTGCCGGCCGGTTAGCGCCTCTCACAGTAGCAATAAGAAGTAGGTCATGCTCATCTGGCGTCCGCGCAGCCGGAGCATCTCGCATGCAATAGTAAAATAATTTTGCTTGCGCAGTAGAGATGCTTCGGCTGCGCTCAGCATGACGCTCTGTTTTTTAACAACACATTCGCTCTCCCCAATGCTCCCAACCAAAGCCTACGCGGCCCCGGCCGTCAACGTACCCCTGGCCCCTTTCAACTTCGAGCGCCGCGAAGTCGGCGCGCACGACGTGCTCATTGATATCCAGTTTTGTGGCGTGTGCCACTCCGACCTGCACCAAATCCGCGACGAGTGGGGCGGCTCCATTTTCCCGATGGTGCCGGGCCACGAAATCGTGGGCCGCGTGACCCAGGTGGGCGACCACGTGAAGAATTTTAAAGTGGGCGACATCGCCGGCGTGGGCTGCATGGTCGACTCGTGCCGCACCTGCCCCAGCTGCCTCGACGGCCTGGAGCAGTACTGCGAAACCACCGGCATGGTGGGCACCTACGGCGGCACTGAAAAGGAAACCGGCCGGCCCACCTACGGCGGCTACTCCAGCCAGATTGTGGTGGACGAGAAATACACCCTCAAAGTGTCGGAGAAGCTCGACTTGGCCCGCGTGGCGCCGCTGCTCTGCGCCGGCATCACCACCTACTCGCCCCTGCGGCAGTGGAAAGTGGGCCCCGGCCACCGCGTGGGCGTGATGGGCCTCGGCGGCCTCGGCCACATGGCCGTGAAGCTGGCCGCCGCCATGGGCGCCGAAGTCACGGTGCTTAGCACTTCGCCCAACAAGGAAGCCGATGCCAAAGAGCTGGGCGCCCACAAGTTCATCGTGACCAAAGACGCCGCGCAGCTGAAGTCGGTGAGCAGCTACTTCGACTTCATTATCAACACCGTGTCGGCCCCGCTCGACCTGGCCGCTTACCTGAGCCTGCTGCGCCGCGACGGCACCATGATTTTGCTCGGCGTGCCGCCCGAGGCCCCGCAGGTGCACGCCTTCAGCCTCATCGGCAAGCGCCGCCGCATTGCCGGCTCGCTCATCGGCGGCATCGCCGAAACCCAGGAAATGCTGGACTTCTGCGCCGAGCACAACATCGTGTCCGACATCGAGCTCATCGACATGAAGGACATCAACGAAGCCTACGAGCGCATGCTGAAAGGCGACGTGAAGTACCGTTTCGTGATTGATTTGGCCACGCTGAACAACTAAGCCCGCCGCGCCCGGCCAGGTGTTGTTTTCTGGAAAAGGGCTTCTGCTAGCTGCAGAAGCCCTTTTCTGTGCTTATTTTTTTAGCTCCGGCGGGTTGTTCAACCCATCGAGGCGCTGGCCGTTCACGGTCGCCTCGCGGCGGGTGATGCGGTAGCCGTCGCAACGGTTTTTGCCGGGTTCCTGCGTCAGAATGACGTTGTTGATGTTGTAGGTGCGGTTGGCCGCCGGCACCACCAAGCGGTAGCTCGTGCCCGACTGCTGGGTGCCATAGTCGGGCACGGCGAACTGCGGCGGGTGCCCGGCACTGTAGTAAATGGCCAAAATGGGCTTGGTGCTGTTCAGCGGCGTTGCCGCAGTGGGCTGGCGGAGGGTATCGGTGGGCTGCTGAAAATCGGCCGTGGCATAGCGCACGAGGTAAGCCGAGCGCACCTCGGCCCGGCGAAATCCGAGGCCTGCGCTTCCCAGCGTATCGGCGCTGAACGCCAACATGAAAGTGGGCGGGGAAGTCATATTGGGGGGGCAAACCTGCTGGCAGGCTGGCAGGGCCGCGGCGGTGGTCAAAGTGGCAACGAGGCGGCGCAACAGAAAGGCAAAAGACATAAGCAGCAATTGGGTCGGGGAAGGGTGAAAAAACGTCGGCTTCCTCAGCTGACCCGCCGCATGGGGGCCGGGGTTGCATCAGCGTAAACAATATGTTCGTCGCGGAAGGGCTCTTCGCCCCGGAATTTTTGCAGGATGCGGGCCGTGGTGATGATGTCCTTCTGGCAGTATTTGGCGATGCGCGCCAGGTCGTTTTCTTCCCAGTACACCCGCGCCACGTCGGCCCCGGCGATGTCGTCTTTGGGCGTGGGAATGCCGAAAATGGCGGCCAGCAGGTTGAGGGAAGTATAGGATTTCCGGTCGCCGAATTTCCACAGCTCCATCGTGTCGTGGTGAGGGATTTCCCAGGGTTTCTTGCCGGCCATGTCGAGCTGCGGCGGCAGCTTGAGGCCGTTTATCAGGAGGCGTCGACCCAGGTAAGGAAAGTCGAACTCCTTGCCATTGTGCGCGCAAAGGGTGAAGTGCGGCTTGAGCGCGAGCAGGGCGGTAAAGTCGCGCAGCAGCCGCTTTTCGTCGTGGTCGGCGTAGCTTTTCACGCGGAAGCGCGTCAGCTCCTCCTGCTTGTCGAGCACGAAATAGCCCACCGACACGCACACCACTTTGCCAAACTCGGCGTAAATCCCGGCCTGCTCAAACAAGCTGGCGGCGGTGAGGTGGTCGGGCAGGGGCTCGGGGGCCTGCGGGCGGCCGGTGTAGCCCTGCTGGCGGCGCAGGCTCTCGCTTTTGTGCTCCCACAAGTGGCGCAGCATGTCGTCGAGGCTGTCGTGGCAATCCACGCAGGGCACGGTTTCGATATCGAGCACGAAGAGCTGGTCGAGCGGCGTGCGGTGAAGGTGCTGCATGGCAGAAAGAACGAAAGCGGTTAAAGTAGCCGAAGATACACCGCGGAGTCACATTCGCACCCAATGGGGCGGCAGCGGCTCCGGTTGCTCAGCCCCGCCACACCGGGCGGTATTTCCGGCCCGGCCGATTCTCTACGCGCCGGCAAAGCAGCACGCCTCGTGCCACAAACCGGAGCGGCGCCAGACAGGCAGGGCTTGCGCAGCAAATGGCCGGCGTCTTCTTTGCCCGGCGCTTGGGCGCCGGGAGCCGAGGGTCAGCATCTTTTGGAGCTTTAGCCCGGGCCTGTTGCCGAAACAACCAGGGCTAAAGCCCCCATTTAGAGCGGTTTCCAACTCCGTGCACAGAATTAAAAATTAAAAACGATAAATTAAAAACCTGACAGCCAAATTTTTAATTTATCGTTTTTAATTTTTAATTAACACGTAACCTGTATATCCACCTGGAAATTGCTCTAGGACCACCGCCCCGCCTCCCGGCGCTCAAGCGCCGGGCAAAACCCGCTTGCGTTTTGGTGTGCACGCTTTGGTGAATAGGCAAAAACAGGCTTTTGGACGCGCGGCCTGGTGGTTTTTGCTGGTCGTCTGTAACGAATCGGGCCGGCCGCGGTAGTCGTGAGCAGGAAATATGCGGAGCCGCGTAATAATCGCTGCTTTAAATACGATATATAAAAGTGCGGTGCAGCGCCACCCTCCCAAAATAGCCGGTATTTGGGGTCGTCGGCTGCAACGCCGGCCCTGGGTTTTGCCTCCTTGCCCGACTTCTCTCCCTTCAACACCTTTTTACGCATGGCTTTTCGCTACCGCTTGCTGCTGGCGTTTCTGCTGGCCGCGCCCGCCCTCAGCTGCCCGGTTTGGGCCCAACAGCCCGCTCCGGCCGCTCCGGCGCTGCCCGCCGGCACCGGCTCGCTCACCGGCGCGGTGCTCGATTCGCTCAAAAAGGAACCCGTGCCCTACGCCACGGTGGTGCTGCTGCCGGCCACCGGCGACTCGCCCATTACCGGCGTGGCGGCCGACGACGCCGGCAAGTTCAGCCTGACCAAGCTCACGGCCGGCAGCTTCCGGCTGCGGGTGAGCTACGTGGGCTACGGCACCCAGACGCGGGCCGTGACGGTGGGCGCCGGGGCCACGGCGCTGCCGCCTTTCCGGCTGCCCGTGGCCGGCACGGCGCTGGCCGAAGCCGTGGTCATCGGCACGAAGCCGGTGGTGGAAATGCGCCCCGACCGCATGATATACAACGCCGACCAGGACGTGACCAACACCGGCGGCACCGCCGCCGACGTGCTGCGCAAGGCGCCGCTGCTGGCCGTCGACGGCGACGGCAAGGTGACGATGCGCGGCTCGGCCAACTTCAAAGTGTTGGTTAATAACAAGCCCTCGCCCACGCTGGCCAGCAACCTGGCCGAAGCCCTCAAAAGCATTCCGGCCGACCAGATTAAGAGCGTCGAAATCATCACCACGCCGCCGGCCAAGTACGACGGCGAAGGCACGGCCGGCATCATCAACATCGTGCTGAAAAAAGGCGTGGACCGGGGCCTGAACGGCCGCGTGAGCGCCTCGGGCGGCAACCGCAACACCAGCCTGAACACCGCGCTCAACTTCAAAAAAGGCAAGCTCGGCTTCACGTCTTCGGCCAACACGGGCACCTGGTACAACCCCAACGAGTTTGAGCGCGCCCGCTACGACAAGCAGGATTTCTCGGCCCTTGCCCAAAACAGCACCGGCCGCAGCCGGGGCCACTGGTACTACGGCACGCTGGGCTTGGACTACGACCTGAGCGAGCACCAGAGCCTGTCGCTGGCCGGGTCGGTGCAGGGCTACATCGGCGACAATATCAGCAACCTGTTCAGCACCTTTGCCGCGCCGACGGCCCCCAATCAGCTCTTTAGCCGGGGCACCGTCAACAATTTCAGCGGCGTAAACGGCGAGTTGACCGGGACGTACACCAAAACCTTCGCCCAGGCCCGCCGCGAGTGGAGCATCCTGGGCCAGTACGCCAACAACAGCGGCACGTTTGGCTACGACTACGACCAGTTTCAGAATTCCTACGCCACCCTGGCGCCCGGCCAGGCCAGCTACCGCGAGCGCAGCAAGGGCCGCACGCCCGGCCACGAATACACGCTCCAGACCGATTTCACGCAGCCTTTCGGCGAAAAGCAAACCCTCGAAACCGGCCTGAAAGCCATTTGGCGGCACACCGGCTCGGTGGCCGACGTGGACACGCTGAACCCGCTGGTGAACAGCGATTTTGTGCGGGCCACCCGCCGCGCCACCGATTTTCGCTACGACCAAAGCGTGCAGGCGGCCTACGCCACCTACACGGCCAAGCTGGGCAAGAAGCTGACCGTGGGCCTGGGCGGCCGCGTCGAGCGCACCTCCCTCACGGCCGATTTCCGCACCACCGGCTCCGATATTCCGGCCCACAGCTACGTCACGCCGCTGCCCAACGGCAACGCCCAGTACGCTTTCAGCGACAACAACAGCCTGCGCCTGGCCTACAGCCGCCGCATCACCCGGCCCTACATCGACTACCTCAACCCCTTCGTGGACCGCAGCGACCCGCAGAATATTTCCAGGGGCAACCCCAACCTCGACCCGGAGCTGACTGATTCTTACGAGCTGAGCTTCAACACCAACGGCAAGGCCGGCTCGCTCAACATCGCGGCGTCGGCCCGGCGCACGGGCAATGCCATCGAGCAGGTGCGCCTGCCCACCGACGCGGCCGGCGTCACGACTCAGACCTACGCCAACGTGGCGGCCAATGCCTTTTACCAGCTCAATTTCTACGGCTCGGCCAAGCCGGCCAAGGGCTGGGACATCAG
This sequence comes from uncultured Hymenobacter sp., assembly GCA_964242365.1. Classification (GTDB taxonomy): domain Bacteria; phylum Bacteroidota; class Bacteroidia; order Cytophagales; family Hymenobacteraceae; genus Hymenobacter. The sequence goes on from CAXTCS010000064.1 coordinate 14,885, forward strand.
CGGCGGGCCCGATGTGCAGTACATCGTGCGCCGCAGCCCCGCGCTGGGCATCGAGCGGCGCGGCTTCATGGCCGGCATCAACTTCAACACGTCGTACAAGCTGCCCAAGGGCTTCACGGTGCAGGGCTTCCTGTTCGGCTCGCTGCCTTCGCCCGACTTGCAGGGCCGGGGCCCGGCCAACCTGTATTACCAGATGGGCGGCAAAAAGACGTTTTTCAAAGAAAAAGCCGACCTGACGCTGAACTTCGGCTCGCCCTTCAATAAATCCTGGGCGTACCGCAGCAGCACCAGCACGCCTTATTTCGACGAAACCAGCACGTACCGGTCCTTCCAGCGCAGCTTCCGCCTCAGCTTCGGCTACCGCTTCGGCCAGGCGCAGCAAACCAAGCAGCGCAAGTCCATCTCGAACGACGACGTGAAGGGCGGCGCCAGCAAGCAGGGCGGCGGGCAATAGAAAAAACCAGGTTTGAATTGTCCAGACCAGGTAGCGACGCCTAGTTGCGTCTCGTCGTTGAACGATGCCCTCCAGCGACACGGCGTATTTCCGGTCGTTCAACGACGAGACGCAACTAGGCGTCGCTACCCCGTTTCAGCAGCTTGTAAAAGCAGTTCAAACCAAGCCAAAAAACCGCCTACGCCGCCTTGCCCAGCCGCTCTTCCTGCCGAAAGGCAACGTAGGAATACGCGTAGCAAAACGCGGCCGTGCCCAGTATCAACACGAGCAGCACCGTCTGCGTCCAGGCGGCGGGCAGCACGAAGGCCAATACGACCATCAGCAGCCCCGAGAGGCAAAACAGGATGCCGCCCACCCGGTGCGTGCGGGCCCACACGGCCGGGCTTTCCAGGGTCCAGGGCGTGCGGATGCCGACGAAATAATTGGGCGGCACCGTGGTGAGGTAGTTGCCCAGGAAGGCAAAAAACACGCCCAGCAGCACGGCCAGGCCCCGGCCCGATACCGCGCCGGGGTGCAGCGCCGCGTAGAGGCTGTAGCAGGCCAGGCCGCCCACCATGGCCACCAGCGCCAGCCGCAGCTTCTGAAAATTCACGCCGTCGCTGTCGAGCCGGTGCTTGGGGTCGAGGCGCGGCAGCACGCTGAGGAGCAGGGCAATGCCCAGCGGCAGGCCCAGCGTGAGCAGCCAGATGTTGGCGCGGCTGGTGTAGCCATTCACCTGGCCATCGAGGCCAAAGTGCGTGGGCACCTGCGCCGGCAGCACCGGCCACACATGCAGCAGGTACAGCGACGGCGCCACGAGCGCCAGCAGGGTGAGCAATTGCCAGGCAAGCAGGTTCTTTTTCATGACCTTGAAAAATTGGGTAGGAGGTTAATGTTTGAATTGATAAAGCCAGCCCAGCAGCTCGTCAAACACCGTCATGTTGAGGGTGTAGACCACAAATTGGCCCTGTTTCTGGCTGGTAACCAGGTCGGCTTGCCGCAGCAGGTCGAGGTGGTGGCTGATGGTGGGAGCGGAAAACTGGAACTGCTCGGCGATGGCCCCGGCCGTTTGGGGCCCGCCCCGCAGCCGCTCCAGAATGGCGCGCCGCGTCGGGTCGTTCAGGGCTTTGAAGAGGGCATTCATGGTAATACTTCAACGATTAGGCAAATGTCTAAATAAAATTGATATAAAAAAGCGCGGCCCCTCAAAAAGGAGCCGCGCGGGCAACATAATTATTCAGGCAACCCGAAATACCGGGTTAAACCGGCTGCTGAGTAGTAGGCTCGGCCGCAGTTTCGGGCCGGCGCATCCAGCCCATGCCGCAGCGGCTTTGCATTTGCTGACGGAATTTCTCACGCGCTTCGGGGCTCAGGTGCTCCATGCGGCCGGCCATGCGCTGCTGCCAGGCCTTGCGCTTCTGGGCCCAGCCGCCACCCGGCCGCCCGCCGCCCCGGAAACCAAACAGGATGCGGCTGAGCAGCAGCAAGCCAATCGTTTGGCCCAAGCCAATGGCGGGCAAGTGGAACAGCTGCGGCATGAGCGCGTTCCAGAGGTATTGGGTAAGAAATACGGCGGCGGTGACGAACAACGCCGCGAAGAGAAAAAAGCGGAGGCCGCGGAGCAGCCAGAATTTACGGTCCATGATACGTTGGGTAATGAAGTAATAAGGGGATGAAGCGATGAGGAGAGCAAATGGGGAGACAACGAAGTGAAAGCGTGCTGCCATCGCCTCATTACCCCATCACTTCATCACCAAAACCTAGTCGGTGAATAGTTCGGTGTACAGTTTTTGCAGCCGCTTGCGCAGGTGCAGCACGGCGTAGTGCTTGCGCGAAATCAGGGTTTTGAGCGGCACGCCGGTTTCTTCCTCCATTTCGCGGAAGGTTTTGTCCTCCAGCTCGTGCCACACAAACACCTGCCGCTGGGCCGCCGGCAGCTCGGCCAGCGCTTCGCTGAGGGCGTCCATGAGGGTTTCGCGCAGCAGGCGGTTTTCGGGCGAGTCGTCGGGGGCGGGCAGCAGGTCGGCCAGCAGCAGGCCTTCGCCGTCGTCGGAGGCTTCGGCGGCGCCGAAGGCTTCTTCCAGGCTCACCGGCCGCTTGCGGCGGTAGAGGTCGGTGATGCGGTTGCGGGCCACCCGAAAGAGCCAGGCCGCCGCCTGCTCCACGGGCTTGAGCAGCCGGTAGCTTTCAACCAGTTCGGCGAAGACGTCCTGCAGCAGGTCTTCGGCCTCGGCCTCGTCGGGAATGCGCCGGCGGATGAACTGCAAGAGCCGGGGCCCTTGCTGGCGCACGGCTTCGGCAATCTGGCGGTCTTGCTGCGTGGCCGACATCGGGGCAAGGGCGGAGGGGAGCGTAAGGGCCAAGGTTTCCATTGTGCCTAAGCAGACGCCGGCCCCTCGAAATTACTTTAAGTTTCTTCGTGCGGCAGTTTCAAAAGCCCGTCATGCCGAGCTTGTCGCAGCATGACGCTCCAGGTAGTGTGATGCCCGCAAGTTCACCCCTGCTTTTTCGTTTTTCAGGGTACCTTTGCCCGCCGGCCGGCTGCATCGCCCATTCGCCGGTTTTTCCGCATGGCTCCAACCGTTTCCCAGACCATTCCCGAAGTCATTCGGACCGTTCCGCTCCAGTATTACGTTTTTTTCGCCTCGGCCCTGTTTGCCATCGGCGTTACCGGCGTGCTGGTGCGGCGCAACGCCATCATCATCTTCATGTGCGTCGAGCTGATGCTCAACGCCGTGAACATCCTGCTGACGGCCTTTTCGGCTTACCGCGCCGACCCCAACGGGCAGATTTTCGTGTTCTTCATCATGGCCGTGGCCGCCGCCGAAGTCTCGGTCGGCCTGGGCATCATCGTCATGATTTACCGCAATTTCCAGACCACCGACGTCAATTTATTGAGTCGATTGAAGTGGTGATTTCGTCGAGTGACTGAGCAAGGGAGTGACTGAGTGCTATTCTCAGTCACTCCCTTGCTCAGTTGCTTGCCGCCCTCATCGCTCAGTTACTCCGTCGCTCAGTCACTCTCTCATGCAAGAAACCGTTCTCCCTGGCGCCAACGCCCCGTATTCCACGTTTCTCTACGTCCTGATTCCGCTGCTGCCCTTCCTGGGCTTTTTGCTGAACGGGCTGCTGAACAAGAAGCTTTCCGCCACCGTGGCCGGCCTCGTCGGCAGCGCCACGGTGCTGGGCTCGTTCCTGATTTCGTTGCTGCTGTTCCTGAATTTTCAGTACCAGTACACCGTGCAGCTGTTCGACTGGATTTCCGTTGGCTCGCTGCAAATCCCCTTCCAATACCAGATTGACCAGCTCAGCCTGATTATGCTGCTGCTCGTGACGGGCGTGGGCTTCCTGATTCACGTCTACAGCATCGGCTACATGCACCACGACGAGAACGTGGGCAAGTTTTTCAGCTTCCTGAACCTGTTCATCTTCAGCATGCTGCTGCTGGTGATGGGCGCCAACTTCGTCATCCTCTTCATCGGTTGGGAAGGCGTGGGCTTGTGCTCCTACCTGCTCATTGGCTTTTGGAACAAAAACACGGCTTACAACAACGCCGCCAAAAAAGCCTTCATCATCAACCGCATCGGCGACCTGGGCTTTCTGTTGGGGATTTTCCTGATTTACCTGACATTCAACTCGGTGCAGTACGCCGAGGTCTTCCAAAAAGCCAGCCTGGGCCAGTTCGGCACTTATGGCGCTGGCATTTGCACAGCCATTACGCTGCTGCTGTTTGTGGGCGCGATGGGCAAGTCGGCTCAGTTGCCGCTTTATACCTGGCTGCCCGATGCCATGGCCGGCCCCACGCCGGTTTCGGCCCTCATCCACGCCGCCACCATGGTCACGGCCGGCATCTACATGGTGCTGC
>CAXTCS010000065.1:0-19131 GCA_964242365.1 uncultured Hymenobacter sp.
GAATTAAAATTGTAATCGATAACCACAACCTCACTCTTCAATAGACCACCGCCGAAAAAGTATTGTTTTGGGCTTCCTGAATTAGTTGAAGCCCATTGACTGACAGACTGTTTTCTCAGATTTTATTCTTGTCAACGCACTTCCGTTTTTAATGGTTTTTACTCTTAATGACCTTGTTATGAATAAATTCTTACGTCGTTTCGGCTTCTTGCTGGGATTGTTGTTTTTAATAGGTAATAGCAGTGCCTGGGCACAGGTACTGAATACCGCCATATCGGCTTCTCCTAACCCAGTAGACCAAGGCACACCGGTTGTGTTGAGTGTCCTCGTCAGCAACTCTGATAACGGCAATAGCACACTGACAAATATCAGGCGGTCCATCACTGGGTTACCAATCAATTTAGTGCAAGGGTCCACCATCACCTTTGGTGGGCTGGATGCCGCGAATGCTCAATATGCGCCAGCAACTGGTACTGTCACCTTTACAAATGACCCAAGTACCGCCAGTAATAAGGTCACTGATGCCTCCCGAACCACCACTATTACTTTAACGCCAACCGCTAATTTTACTGCGGTCATCAGCGCTACTGCGGGTACTAATCAGTCAAAAAGCAGTTCGGTAACGGTCACGTACAGGCCTGTTGCCGACGTGACGACGACCATCACGCCCTCGCCCAGCCCGGTGAACGCCGGGGCAGGCCTGACCTTCACGGTGGCGTACCGCAACAACGGCCCGAGCAGTGCAACCGCTCTGGGCCGCACGCTCTCGCTGCCGGCGGGCTTGGGCGCCGCCAACGTGGTGGTGCGCGATGCCGCCAACGCCGTCATCTCCAACGCCTACAACAACACCAACGGCACCATCACCCTGCCCGCTTTTGGCACGCTGACCAGCGGCGCCACAACCGCCGACGTGACGGTGAGCATCACGGCCGTGCCGGCTTCCTTTGCCAGCGTAGCGGCGACCTCCGGGGTGTCGACCTCTTCGAGCCAAGGCACCGACGCGGCCGCCAATTCGGCTATCTCGACCGTCCCCGTCACCCCCATCGCCGACGTAACCACCACCATTACGCCCTCGCCCAGCCCGGTCAATGCCGGCCAAGCGTTGACTTTCACGGTAGGCTTTGGCAACAGCGGGCCAAGCACCGCCGCCGGCGTGACGCGCAAAGTGCAACTGCCGGTGAACCTGGGCACGGTGAACGTGAGCACGGCCACCGGCACGGGCACCTACACCAACAGCTCGGGCCTGGTGACCTTCACACCCACGCCCACCACGTTGGCTAGTGGGGCCAACCTGGATGCTACCATCGTTATCATGAACGTGCCGGCCTCGCTGGCTTCCGTCGCGGCCACCTCAACCATCACCACCAGCACAAACCAGGGCGCGGGCATGGGTGCCGATTCGTTCACCTCAACCATCCCCGTCACCCCCATCGCCGACGTAACCACCACCTTGGCCGGCCCCACGCTCCTGGCAACCGGCCAGCCTTCGGGCAACTACACGGTAACCTTTAAGAACAACGGCCCCAGCCTGGCCGAAGGCGTGACGCGCACCGTTACCCTGCCCGCCGGTGTTTCCAGCGTGGTCGCGCCGGGCGGCGTCGTGAGCGGCAGCACCATCACGTACGCTCCCAGCGGCGGCACGATGACCAGCGGCCAAAACGACCCGTTCACGTTCAGCTTCACGGCCCCTTCTGCCACCGGGACCGGGCTGCAGTTGACCAGCAACATCGCCACCACGACCAGCCAGGGCAGCGCCGGCGCGCCCGATGCGGCCAACCTGACCCTGACGGTGACCCCCGGCCTGAACGGCTACGTATTTGAAGACCCCAACTACGGCGGCGGCAGCGGCCGGCCCCGCTCGGCCAGCGGCACCACCGGGCTGCCCGGCGCCAAAGTGGAGCTATACGATGCCAGCGGCAACTACGTGCGCACAACCACGACCGATGCCAACGGCTTGTACATCTTTCCGGCAACGGACGGCTCGTACACGGTGCGGGTCGTCAACTCAACCGTTACCTCGGCGCGCCCCGGTGCGGTGGCCAGCCTGCTGCCCGTGCAAACCTATAACGGCGCCACCGACCGCGTGGGCGGGGAAGACCCCACCAAAACCGATGCCGCTGCCAACACCACGGCCACGCTCAGCGCCCTCACCACCGCCACCGCCACCGCCACTGCCCAGAGCATCGCCACCGTGAGCGTGAGCGGGGGTACCGCCACAGGCCCCGATTTCGGGTTCAACTTCTCAACCATCGTCAACAAAAACGACACCGGCCAGGGCTCCCTGCGCCAGTTTCTGGTCAACAGCAACGCCCTCACCAACGCCGGCCTCGACCAAGTGGCTTCCTCCAACGGCGGCCCCGACCCGGCCGCGGGCACCGAAACGAGCATCTTCATGATTTCGGACGGCGGCCCGCACGCCGGCCTGCGCAGCGGCCTGCCCAACCAGCTCAGCGGCGCCAGCGGCGCGGCCCGCGCCGTGATTACGCTCGCCAGCGGCGTCGCCATCACCGACGCCAAAACTGCCCTCGACGGCACCAGCCAGACCCTGAACGTGGGCGACACCAACACCGGCACCGTCGGCGATAACGAAGCCGTGGGCACCGATGGCCTGAGCCTGACCGCGGTCAGCAGCCCCGAGGTCGAAATCGCGGGCGCCAACGTTGCTACCGTGCTGAGCGTGACCGGTGGCAGCGCCACGGTGCGGCAAGTCGCCGTTCGGGGCGGCAGCGCCCAAACCATCGGCTTCGGCACCGGCTCGGCGGGCTTTCTGGTCGATGCCGCGCTGGTCGGCACCAGCGCCATCAGCTACGACTGGGCCGGCGACAACACCGTGAGCGCCAACTTCGGCATCAACGTATCGGGCGCGGGCGTCACGGGCACCGTGCAAGGCAGCACCGTCGCCTTCACCGGCAACTCGGGCATCAGCATCAACAACGGCACGGCCACGGCCGGCACCCTCACCATTCAGGGCAGCGGGTTCAACCAGAACGGCTACACCAGCCCCGGCGGCGACGGCATCTCGCTCGGCGATGGCGGCGGCAGCGGGCCGGTGCTCATCGAGCGCAACCTCTTCACCCGCCCCAATTCCAGCGCCATTCAGTTTGAGATTGGGCAAACGGCGGCGTCCATCGTCCGCAACAACACCATCGTTTCGGCCGGCAAGGGCGGGGCGGGCACGGCCCTCAACCAGCTCGAAGGCTCGGCCATCTGCTACCTGCAGCGCGACGGCAACCGCCGCGGCGCGCAGAGCGACCTCATCACCAAAAACATAATTGTGGACACCCAGGCCAGCGGCATCGTGGTGGGCTACGGCCAGCGCAACGTCACCATCAGCCAAAACGCCATCTTCAACTCCGGGTCGGTTGCCATCGACCTGGTAACCGGGGCCAATGCTTTCGTAAATGGCCCCAACGGCGGCAACATTTCCTACGGCTCGGGCGATGGGGTGACGATAAACGACGGCAACGACCCGGCCACGGCCCCCGCCACCGCGCCCAACCGCGGCGCCGACTTCCCGGTGCTCGCCAGCCTCGACATCGTGAGCGGCAGCCTCGTCGTGGAAGGCTTCAGCCGCCCCGGTGCGCTGCTTGAGTTCTACATTCCCTCGCTCGACCCCACCCGCTTCGGCGAAGGCCAGACCTACCTGGCCTCGCGCACCGACAACTCGGGCGAAGACGGCCTGCCCGGCGCTACGGGCAGCTACGGCCCCGCCGCCGTCAACGGCCTGCTCCAGGGCCAGGACGCGGCGGCCAGCCGGTTCCGCTTCACGCTGCCCTTTTCGGCGCTCACCACCCAGCAGCAAAACGACATCCGCGACCTGGGCCTGACGGCCACGGCCACGCTCAACGGCAGCACCTCGGAGTTCTCCGGCAACGTGCCCTTCGCCGCCGACGTGGTGGCCACCGTCGAGGCCCCGGTGACCATCGTGGCCGCCAACGCTTCGGCGAGCTTCAAAGTGAGCTTCGGCAACGTCGGGGCCAGCGCCGCCAATGGCGTCACCGCCACCGTGCAGCTGCCCGCCAACCTCAACGTGACCTCCGTGACGGGCGGCGGCTCCTACGCCAGCGCCTCGGGCCTGGTGACCTACCCCGGCATCACGTCGATTCTGCGCGCCCAGACGTTCAGCTCGGTCATCACCTACACCCAGCCCCTGAGCGGAGCCAGCGTAACGGCCGCCGCCGCCGTGATTACGACCACGAGCCAGAACGGGCTGACGGCCAACGACGCCCAGTCGGCCACCATTCAAACCAGCCCGCAGGATTTCGACCTGTACACCACCCTGGCCGGCCCCGCCAGCGTCGGTGCGGGCCAACCCGTCACCTACGCCGTCACCACCCAGAACGTGGGCATCGGCACGGCCCCGGACGCGGCGCAGACCGTGAGCCTGCCCACGGCAGCGGCCCTGACCAACGTGTTTGTCTCCAACGGCGGCAGCTACTCGTTCGGGGGCGGCACCAGCACGTTCACGTTTGTGGTGCCCGCCTCGCTGGGCGCGGGCCAGCAGGTCAACAATACGTTTAGCTTCGTGGCTCCTTCTATCTCGACGCCGGCCGGCAACCCGCTCAACACCCTCAGCTTTACGGCCTTCGTAACGCCCAGCGCCCTCGCCGACGGCGACCAGGTGGCCACGAATAACCAGGCCACCCTCACCACCACCCTCACCCCGGCCCCCAGCACCGAGGCCAACGTGTACACCACCATCGGCTCGAACGCCACCAACGGCTGTGTCGCGCCGGGTGCGGCCATCACCTACACCGCGGTGCAGGGCAACAACGGCCCCAAAGAAGCCACCAACGTTGCCACCTGCGTGCTCCTCAACCCCAACATGACGGCGGCCGGCTTCTCGGTCGACGGCGTCGCGGGGGCGCAGCCCGGGGGCGCCGGCACCCCGGTCAGCTTCGCGCTGCCCGGTGGCCCGGCCACGTACAGCCCCGCCACGGGGATGCTGGCCCTGCCCGTTCTGGCCACCCAAACCAGCGGCGCCAGCACCACTTGCACGGTGGTGGCGCCGGCCCCGGCCAGCGGCCGGGTCACGGCAACCAGCAGCGTAACGGCGGCCACGGCCGACATCGTGCCGGCCGATAACTCGGCCACTACCCAGGTCACGGTGAGCAACGCCCTCACGGCCGACCTGAGCGTCTCCATTGTGGGGCCCGCCGCGGCCACCGCGTCCCAAACGCTGGTGTACAGCATCACGACGACCAACAACGGCGCGGGCCAGGCCCAGAACGTGGTGACGAGCGTGGCCATTCCGGCCGGGCTTTCCTTGACCGCAGTGCGCGTCAACGGCAACACGGCCACCAGCACCGCCGGCCAAACCGCCACCTTTGGCACTGGCCCCGGCGCCATTACCTATAATACGGGCACCGGCTTAGTGAACATCCCCATCGTAAGCGGCCTGGCCGATGCCGGCACTTCGGTGGTGCACACGGTGAGCTACGCCGCCCCCGTGAGCGACAATAACCTGGTGAACGTGGCCACGGTGCGCGCCACCTCGCCCGACAACGTGCCCGCCAACAACACAGCCCAGGTAACTACCACCGTGCAGCCGCAAGCCGACGTGCAGGTGCTCATCAGCGGCCCGGCCACGAGCGTGGTGGGCGCGCCCGTTACGCTCGTCGTCACCAGCACCAACCTGGGGCCGTCCAGCGTGCCCACCCAGAGCCTTACCGTGCAGCTGCCCAGCACGCTCAACTCCCGGGGTGGCGTTGAAGTCCGCGACAACGCCGGCAACCTCCTGCCCGGCACCGCTTACAACAACATTACCGGAATCGTGACGCTGCCCACCATCACCAACCAGTCGAGCGGGGCAACGGCGGCCGTGCGGGCCACCATTTCCTTCAACAGCCCGGCGGGCTCGGTCTTTTCGCCCAGCGCCGGCGCCAGCGTGCCGGGCACCCTCGACCCCAACCTGGGCAACAACGAAGCCTCCATCAGCGTGAGCGTGGCCCCTGCCACGCCCACCCCGCGCCCCGATTTGAGCACCGGCTTCACGGCGGCCACCAGCACGTCGGCCACCGCCGGCCAGGCCATTACCCTGGCGGTGCAAACGGTGAACGCGGCGGGCGTGCCCACGGCCAAAGGCATTTTCCAGGACGTGCTGCTGAGCAGCGGGCTGGGCACGGCCGGCTTTACGGTGAACGGCGCGGCCGGTGTCCTCAACGCCACAACCGGCCTGATTGAGTTCGCCGTGTCGGCCGGCACGGCCACCTACACCCCCGGCACGGGCTTCCTGAGCGTTCCGATTAATAACCTGGCCAGCGGGGTTTCCACTACGACCACCGTCGTGCTGCCGGCACCGGGCATCAGCTCGCTGGCCGTTACGGCGGCCGTGCACGGCGACCAGAGCGATGCCGTAACGGCGAATAACCGCGCCACGGTCGTCATCACCATCACGCCCACCGTAGACGTGACCACCACCGTGGCTGGCCCGGCCTCGGCCCCCATCGGCTCAACGGTAACTTACTCGGTCGTGACGACCAACGCCGCCGTGTCCGACGCGACGAACGTGGTGCAAACCGTAACCCTGCCCACCGGCGCGTCAGACGTCGTGATTTCGGGCGGCGGCACCCAGAGCGGGAATACCGTCACTTTCCCGACCATCGCCGTGCTGCCGCCCGGTGCCAATGGCCTGACCACCAACAGCATTTCGTTTACAGTGCCTAACACGACGCCCTCCATCACGGTAACGGGCAGCGTAACCGCCACCGGCGACAATGCCGCCGGCGGCAACAACACGGCCAGCCAGCTCACCACTACCCAGCCCAACCGCCCACCCGTGGCCGCCGATGTGGTGAACACACTGACCGCCCCCGACGGCAACACGGCCGTCGAAAAGCTGCCTATTTCCGGTCTGCTGGCAACCGATGCCGACGGCAATTCCACGGTCGCAACCTACACGCTCATTAGCGTCCCCGACCCTGCCGCCGTGGGCACGCTCTACTTGGGCAACACGGCCATTGCCGCCCCGCGCACCCTCACCGCGACCGAAGCCGGTCAGCTGTCTTTCCTTCCGAAAACCGGCTTCGTAGGCAACGCCTTCTTTACCTACACCGCCACCGACAATGCCCCCCTGGCGCTGGCCTCCAACCTGGCGCGCTACACCCTGCCGGTGGGCCAGGACAACAACTCGTTCTACGTCGCCACCGCCCCCAAGGGCGGCACCGACCACTACGCCAACGACGACGTGCTGGCCTTCGCCATTGACCCCAACGGGGCCCGGTACAACAGCGGCGGCATCTACACCACTTCCGACCGGACCATCAACGGCGTGGCCGTCAAGGCCGGCTCGCCCGTTGGAGCCACGGTGGCCAGCGGCCTGCGTACCAGCGCAAACACGGTGAACGCCTCCCTCGACGCGGCCGGCACCGGCCCGGCCGGCAATACCGCCAACGAGCTGCCCACGGGCGTGCGGCTGAACACCGTCACGGGGCAGATTTATGTGTCCGATATCACCCGGCTGCCCCACATCCAGGTGGCCACCACCTATTCGGCATACATCATCACCACCGACGTCTACGGCGGGGTGAGCCGCGCCCTGGCCACGTTCACCATCGGTGGCTACCCCTTGCCGGTCGAGCTGACGGCCTTCACCGCCGTGGCCGCCGGCCCGGATGCCCAGCTGGCCTGGACAACCGCCTCGGAGAAAAACAACGACCATTTTGCCGTCGAGCGCAGCCTGGACGGGGCCACCTATTCCGCGATTGGCCGGGTGGCCGGGCAGGGCACCAAAACCAGCCCAACCGACTACCACCTGACCGATAAAGGCATCGGAGCCAAGGCGAGTGGCAACGTGTACTACCGCCTGCAACAGGTCGATGCCGACGGCACGAGCACCTACTCGCCCGTGCGCGTCCTCACCTTCACCGCCGCCCCAGCGCCCGTCGCCTTAAGCCTGTACCCCAACCCGACCACCACTGAATCGACGCTCAGCCTCACCGGCCTGCCCGCCGGCGTCTACCAGGTCAGCATCCTCGACGCCACGGGCCGGCTCGTGCGGCAGCTGGCCCTAAACGGCCCAACCCACACCCTCGACCTGCACGACCTCGCCCAGGGCACCTACCAATTGCGGGTGCAAGGCACGGCCGCCAACGGCGCCCCGTTCAACTTAGGCCGCCGCTTGGTTAAAGAGTAACCGCCTTTCACTTAGGCGATGGCAGCAGAAAGCCCTTCCCATTTTGGGAAGGGCTTTCTGCATATAGAGGTAATTGATAGTTATTTAAAAAAAGATAGCGACATAATACCCAATTATCACCTTTGTTTTATTAATTATTGGAATAGTAAAAATAATTGTAAAAATTCAAGACGCAGTATCTGAATAAACCTTGTACTTTTGTTCGTTAGGTATTGTAAAAAAACGCTTATCTGCAAAAACATTAGCTACGCTTTTTTCTTTTTAGGCTGCAATCTGCAATCCCAGACAGTGCGTAAATCGGTCTAAATAGACACGTTTGAATGCCTAATCGCATAAAAGACATATTTAGATTAACAAAATAATGCACATTATTCATCCAAGATAAATACCCCAGCTGCTGGCCTGTTCTATTTTTGAGAGCCCCTTGTTGCTTTTTTTGACTTTAGTACTTTTTACCCTTTTTAATCATTTATATGGTTGCATTCTTACGTCTTTTCAGTCTCTTGCTGGGACTGTTCGTGTTGTTGGGTAGTAATACCTGGGCGAGGATACCCACAGCGAAGCCGCGTAGCTACGCAGTTGCTTCAGCTGGCTCCAAGCTACACAGAAGCCACGCTTTGCTGGCTGGAGCCCCGGTGGCTAACAACGACGCTATTACGGCCTCGTACACCTCAGCCGCGGCCATCGCCGTGCTGACCAACGACGCGGCCGGCACCGGCGCCAAAGACGCGACGACGGTTTTCCTGAGCAGCAGCACGGGCACGCCCACCACGAGTCGGACATACACCGACGCCAACGGCATCGTTTTCACAGCCGACCCAACTGCGGGCACCATCACCTTCACCAACCCCAACAAGTTCGTGGGCGTGACCACGGTGGGCTACAATTTTGGCAATACGCCCTTCACGGCCACTTCCAACACGGGGGTGCTGACGCTGACGCTGACCAACACGGCCCCGGTGGCCGTGGCCGACAACGGCGGCGCGACGGCCAACAACGCGGCGCTGAACAATATTGTCGTGGTCACCAACGACACGGACGTGAACGGATTCGGAACAATTGACGCCACCACCGTAACGCTGGTAGGCGCCCAGGTTGGGGGCGTATTCGTTGCGAATGCGAACGGCACGGTCAACTTCACGCCCACAGCTGGCTCCACGACCACGGCCACCGTGAACTACACCGTGCGGGACGAACTCGGCGCTACCTCTAATCAAGCCACCTTGAGCGTGACCGTGCGGCCGGCCCCGGTAGCTGCCAACGACGCCGTTACGGCCCCGTACAACTCGGCCACCGCCATCAATGTGCTGAACAACGACGTAGCCGGCAACGGCAACGGCAACAGAGACGTCGCCACGGTTTTCCTGAGCGCGGACACGGGCACGCCCACCACGAGCCGGACGTACACCGACGCCAACGGCATCGTGTTCACGGCCAATGCGACCACGGGCACCATCACCTTCACTAACCCCAACAAGTTCGTGGGCGTGACCACGGTGGGCTACAATTTTAAAACCAGCATAGGCCCTGCTACTTCCAACACGGGGGTGCTGACGCTGACGCTGACCAACGCGACCCCGGTGGCCGTGGCCGACAACGGCGGTACGACCATCACAACGGCGTCGGTGAATAACATCAACGTGCTCGGCAACGACACGGACACCAATGGAGCGGCCACGATTGATAAGGCATCGGTGACGCTGGTAGGGGCGCAAACCGGTGGCACGTTCACGGTGAACATGGCTGCCGGCGCCAACCAGGGAACCATCAACTTCACGCCTACCTTGGGCTTTTTCGGCCCGGCCAGTGTGAATTACACCGTGCAAGACGAAGTTGGCGCTATTTCCAACCAAGTCAAACTGAGCGTGACCGTGACGGGATTGGCCGACGTGGCCACGAGCATTACGCCCACCCCAAGCGGAACGGTGAACGCGGGCGAGGCGCTGAGCTTTGCCGTAACCTTCGCCAACGCTGGACCCAGCACGGCATCCGGTTTTAGCCGCACGCTGAGCCTGACGCCGGGCCTGGGCGCAGGTAGCGTAACCATCGTAGGGGCCGCCGGCCTGACCGGCACCTACAACAACGGCACCGGCGCGGTGGCGTTTAATCAGAACCCAGTAACGCTGGCCAGCGGGGCCGACCTGAACGTGACGGTGAGCATTGTGCCAGTTGCACAGTCGAGCGTCACGGCCACGACTACCATTGCCACCAGCACGAGCCAGGGAGCCGACGCGGGCGCAAACACCGCCACCTCGACCGTAGCCGTAGCGGCATCGGTTGCCTGCCAGCCCTCGTTTCTCGACAATGCGAACGGCGTGAGTGGCCTGACGGCGGAGTACTACGCAACGGATATTCTGGAGAACGGGATATTGGGTCCGCTCGATAACCGGATTGTCCAGTTCAATCGCGTACCGGGCGTGCGTCGCAACGATTCGCAGGCCAACTTCCCCACCAACACCAGCTTTAATACCAACGGCAGCATTATACCTCCCGCTACGCTGGTTAATGCAACCGATGGCCCGGACCAGTTTTCGGCCCGCTACCGTGGCAGCATATACCTGGCCGCCGGTGACTACACGTTCCGAATGCTGGCCGACGATGCCGCCTTTTTGTGGCTGGGCCCGGCTGCGTTGACGCCGACGCCACTCGCGGCCAACGCGACGATTCAGCAAACCGTCTATACCAATGCTGGCAAGACGGGGAACTTTACGGCTCCCACCTCGGGGCTCTACGACCTGCAAGTGCTGCTGAGTGAAGGCGCGGGCGGTAACAACCTGACGCTTTCATACGCGTCCGGCCTGAACCAGCCCAATGCCCCCGCCAACTTCGCGTTGGTACCCAACTACGTGCTCTGCGCGGGCCCGGCCAGCGCCAACGCCGCCCCGGTCGCCGTGGCCGCCACCAACGCCGCGCTTTCGAGCTCGGCCGCGGCCACCGTGCTCTCGCCCGGCCTGAGCGGCACGGACGCCGACGGCAGCCTGGCCTACTTCCACCTCGTCAGCCTGCCGGCCAACGGCGCGCTGAGCGTGGACCTGCTTGGCAACGGCACGCGCACGGCCGCCGTCCTGGGCCAGGGCCTGACCGCCGTGCAGAAAGCCACGCTGGCTTACAAGCCCAGCGGCACGTTCACCGGCACCGACGCGTTCCTGTTCGCCGTGACCGACAACCTGGGCCGCACCAGCGGCGCCAGCGCCTTCGCCCCCCCCGCCACCGCTGCCGGCGTTACTTATTCCATTCCGGTAAGCAACTCGGCGCCGGTGGTGGCCAACATCACCAACGTCACGCTGCCCAACACCAGCCCAGCCGTGGCCCTCAACCCCGGCGTGAGTGCCACCGATGCCGACGGCAGCGTGGTTTCTTACACCGTGACCGGCCCGGCCAGCAGCGGCACCTTGCGCTACAACGGCACCCCCGTAACGGGCGCGCTTAGCATCGCGGCCGCCAACATCGGCCAGCTCACTTACCAGCCCGCCGCCGGTGCCACCGTCCAAGCGACGTTCACCTTCACGGCCACCGACAACTCGGGCCTGACCAGCGGCTCGGCGACCTACACCATTCCCGTTATCAACCCGGCCGACTTGAGCACCGTGCTGCGCGGCACGACTACGCCGGGTGGGGCGCAAACCCTGCAAGCACCGCAGGGCGGCCTCATCTTCTTCGAAGCCACTACTACCAACAACGGACCCGGTCAAGCCACCAACACGGTTCTCAAAATTAACCTGCCAATCGGCCTGACGGGGGTTTCGCTTTCGAATAGCGGCACCTACAACTCGACAACCGGCGTCGCCACTTTCGCGTTCGTAGACCTGAACGCGGGGCAGTCGTTTTCGCGCAACATTGCCTTCACGATGCTGGGCACGACGGTCAACGGCTCGGCCACGGCGGTGTCGAACGTACAAGACCAGGACAATTCGAACAACACCGGCACGGCCTTTATCAACCCCACGCAGGTGGCCGATGTGATAGTGGCCATCAACGGCCCCACGCGGGTGCTCACCAATGAAGCGGTGCTCTACACCGTGGTACCCACCAACCTGGGCCCGAGCACGGCCACGGGCGTTACGCTGCGGGCCCAACTGCCCAAAGCGCTGAACAACGTGATTGTCTCGAATGCCGGGGTGTACAACTCCACGTCCGGCGTCGTTACCTGGGGCACCATCGGCACGCTGGCCAACGGTGCCAGCGTGGCGTACACCGTGCGCTTCAACGCGCCCAGCGCCACGGGCACTATTTTGGCTCCTGCCGCTACGTACAGCGCGGCGGCTTCGGCCACCAGCACCACCGCCGACGGCGACCCGGTGAGCGCCAACAACAACGGCACCAACGGCGCGGCCCTCATCACGACGCAGGTCGTGTCGCAGGCCGCCACCCTGCTGTGCATCACGCCGAGCACCACCGACGTGTCGCTCAGCAACGGCGGCTTCAATACCTACTACCCAGGGCTGGGCACCGTCGCGGCGGGCAGCACCTCGCTCACCGTGGGCACGGCCTCGACCAGGGGCGCCGGCACGCCTTTGGCCAGCGGCGACCTCGTCCTCATCATGCAGATGCAGGGCAGCGACCTGAACACCGCCAACACCGACAGCTACGGCGATGGCCTGGGCGGCGACGCGGTGGGCAGCGGCAACGTACTCAACGCCAACTTCACGGCGGGCGTGTACGAGTACAACCTGGTGAGCAGCTACAACGCGGCCACGGGTGCGATAACGCTCAACCAGGGCCTGGGCTTTGGCTACAGCAACGCCGACGCCGTCACGGGCACCAACCCGAGCGGCCAGCGCCGCTACCAGGTTATCCGGGTGCCGCTCTACCGCGACGTGACCCTGCTCAACGACGTTTCGGCGCCGCGCTGGGACGGCCTGACAGGCGGCGTGCTGGCCATGGATGCCAACGGCACCCTGAACTTCAACGGCCACAAGATTGACATGGCCGGCCGGGGCTTCCGGGGTGCGGCGGCGCAGGTGCTTGGCGGTGACGGCAGGGTGCTCGATACCGACTACCGTCACTCGAATACCCTGACTACCAGCGCCAACAAGGGCGAAGGCACGGCCGGTACCCCACGCTTTCTCTACGACGACGACTACTTTGCGGCCTATAAGGCGGGTGGTACGGGCGCGCCGGCCACGCCGGTGCTCGACACCCGCACGACCAACACCGTCCGGACGGCGCTGTTGCCCGCTGCGCTCACCGACGGCTATCCGAGCGGCGACCGCGCCCGCGGCGCCCCCGGTAACGCCGGCGGCGGCGGCACCGATGGCAACCCCGGCGGCAATGACGAAAACACGGGCGGTGGCGGCGGCTCGAACGCCGGCCGCGGCGGCGTGGGCGGCAATGCCTGGAACTCGAATAAGGCACGCGGCGGCTTCGGCGGCGCCGACTTTACGCAGTCCACCGCCAGCCGCATCATCATGGGCGGCGGCGGCGGCGCGGGCACCACAAACAACGGCACCGTGGCCGACCCCAACACTTACTCGGCCAACCAAGGCATCGTAGACGGCAGCGGCTTCACCTCCTCGGGGGCGGCCGGCGGGGGCGTGGTCCTCATCCGGGCCACCAGCGTGGGCGCCAGCGCCGGCACCATCGACGTGAGCGGCGCCTCCATGCCCTTTGTGCCCCGCAACGACGCCTCGGGCGGCGGCGGGGCCGGCGGCTCGGTACTCGTGCTGTGCAATGCCTCGAACGGCAACGCCAGCAGCCCCGTGCTGCAAAACCTGACCATTCTCTCGCGCGGCGGCAACGGCGGCTCGAACACCGGCGGCGGCGCTCCGCACGGGCCGGGCGGCGGCGGGGCCGGGGGCGTGGCCTTCACCTCTTCCGCTATCAGCGCGACTTCCAACCTGGTGCCCGGTGCCAACGGCCTGACCTTTGGCTTCGCCGAATACGGCTCGGGCGTGGGCTCGGCCGCGCTGGGGCAGGTGCAGAGCGGCATTACCCGCAGCGACGTGCCGAACGTGATATCGGCCTGCGCGGCCGATGTGGTAACGACCCTGAGCACCAACAGCGCGTCCCAGAACCCCGGCCAGCCCGTGGCCCTCACCGTTACCACGGTGAACAACGGCCCCGGCTCGGCCTTCGCCGTGGTGCAAACCGTGCGCCTGACGCCGTTGCTGCCAATTACCAGCGTCTTCATCAACGGTGCCGGCCCGACCAGCACCTCGGGCAATGTCGGCACCTACGCCGGCGCTACCTACGACCAGTCCACCGGCGTGGTAACCTTCGCCGCCGTGGCCACCCTGGCTCCCGGCAGCCTGCCCAGCACCAACGTGCTGACGAATATCATCACCCTGACGATGCCCAACGCCACGCTGCAAGGCGTCGCCGCCTCGACTTCCCAAGGTGACCTTGACCCGCGCGCGGCCAATAACGACGGCTCGCTGGCCCCGGCCCGCGTAAGCATCACGGCCATCAACGCTCTGGCGGGCACCATATTCGACGACGTGAACTACGGCGGCGGCGCGGGCCGCAACCTGAGCACCGCCGATGCCTCGGCCGTGAATTCGGGCTTTGTCAGCGGAGCGATTGGCTCGGCCGGCACCCGTGTCGAACTCTACTCCGGCAATACCTTCTACGGCGCTACTACCACCGGGGCAGATGGTATCTATGGCTTCGCCAGCGTGCCCGTGGGCAGCTACACGGTGCGCGTGGTGAACAACACCGTGAAATCGGTGCGCGACAACAATGCCACTGGGGTCTTGCCAGTGCAAACCTTCCGCCGCACCACTGTGGGCGGCGCTCTTGCCGACGACGCGAACCGCGTGGGCGGCGAAAGCCCGGCTCAGGTCGATGGCATTGCCAACAACGGAACCGGTAGCGTACAGCTCAACTTTACGGGCCTCAACTCCAGCGGCGGCGACAACACGGCCTTTATAGACCAGGTGGAAATCGTGGACGTGGTGACTGGCAACGTGGTATCGAGCGGCGCGGCCCCGGCCAACCCCGGCTTCGAAACCCCGGCTCTCGCCGCCAACACGGCGCAGTATGCCCCCGCCGGTGCTATCTGGGCCTTCCAGGCGCAGTCGGGCCTCGACGGCTCGGGCATTGCCAATGGCACGGGCTTTGACGCGCCGGCCGCCCCGCAGGGGGCGCAGGTAGCCTTTGTGCAGGGCGTCGGCAACATCAACCAAACCCTGACCTTGCCGGTGGGCACCTACCAGGTGCGGTTCCGGACGGCGCAGCGGAACAGCGGCTCGACCAACGACCAAACGCTGTCGGTGCGCATCGGTGCCGACGTGCCGGCCAGCGAAATCGGCTCGGTGCAGCCGGCCAACAACGGCGCCTTCGCCACTTATCAGACGGGCACCTTCACGGTAGCGGGCTTTACCCTCGACGCTATCGTGGCCCAAAGCAAGGCCACCGTTACGGTAGGCGCGGCGGCCGTAACCAACGTAGACTTTGGCTACAACTTCTCGACTATTGTCAATAAGGAGAACGGCGGCCAGGGCTCGTTGCGGCAGTTCATCACGAACGCCAACGCCCTGCCCAACGGCAAGCTCGACCAAACGGCCAGCTCCAACGGCGGCGACGACCCGGCGGCTACCGTCGAGAAGAGCCTTTTCATGATTGCCGACGGGCAGGCCCACCCCGGCCTGCTGGCCAGTGCCAACGGCGGCCCCGCCACCCAGCTTAGCAGCGGCGTGGCGGTAATCATCCCCACGGCGGCCCTGCCGGCCCTCACGGATGCGAACACCAGCCTCGACGGCACGACCCAGACCCTGAACATCGGCAACACCAACAACCCCACCCCGCTCGGCACGGGCGGCACGGTGGGCGTGGGCGCCGATGGCCTGCTCGGCACCGCCGACGACGTGGCCCTGGCCACGCTAAACGGCCCGGAAGTGCAGCTGCAAGGCACCCCAACGCAGGCCGGCTCCGAAGTGGGCCTGAGCCTGGAGAACACCGGCGAAACCGTGCGTGGCTTCAGCATCTACGGCTTCGGCAACTCGGGGGGCAGCGGCACCGGCAACGCCACCGGGGCCAACATCCGCGTGACGAGCGCGGCGGTTAGCGGCACCCTCATCACGGGCAACGTGATTGGCTCGGCTGCCACCGCCTTTGCCGACCCCGGCTCGGCCGGCCGCCGCAGCACCGGCAACGGCATTCTGCTCACGGCCTCGGTGGTCTCGGCGCAGATTACCAACAACCTGATTGGCTACAACGGCGCCAGCGGCATCGAAAACTTTGCCAATGCCACGCCCACCAGCGTCACCATTCAGGGCAACGAAATCCGGACCAACGCCATTCTGGCGCCGGCTTCCGATGGGGTACGCATGGGCACCTTCGGCGGCCGGTTGTTGAATAACCTGATTATCAATAACGAAGGCTCGGGCGTGGACCTGGCCGGCTCGTACGGCCAGGTGACCATTTCGGGCAATACCATCCAGGGTAACGGGGTGGGCGGCATCGAAACGGCTGGGGTCCGGGCATTTGGCCAGGGCAACACCGTGAGCCTGAACCTGGTGAGCAGCAACAACGGCGACGGCATCCTGGTGCGGCCGGGTACCAACGCGGCCAACACGTCCGGCTCTACGGTCATCTCGCGCAACTCCATCTCGACGAACGGCCAGCTGGGCATCAACCTGCTGACCAACGGCGAAAACGAGAGCACCGGCGCAGCGGCCAGCCGCGTCACCCTGAACGACCTGAACGACGCCGACGGCCACTCCATCCCGGCTTCGGCCATCGGCGGCAACGGCCTGCTCAACTTCCCGGTAATCCTGCAAGCCGTCATCAACGGGCCCAACCTGCTGGTGAAAGGCTACGCCCGGCCCAGTGCCATCATTGAGCTGTACGGCGTGGGCGCGACCGCCAACGCCACGGGCTTCGGCGAGGGGGTCAAATTCCTGAAGTCGATGGTAGAAGGCAACACCGTGGCCGCCAACGGCACGGTCGACACCAATAGCCAGACGGGGTCTTACAGCGGCCTTATCAATGGCCGTAACCAAGGCTCCGATAACACCAACCTGTTCACGGTCAGCATCCCGCTTTCCTCGCTGCCCAGCGGGGTTGTGGTCGGCTCGGTCCTCAGCGCTACGGCTACCTTCGCCGCTGTCGGCACGTCCGAATTCTCGGGCAACGTCACCGTCGGCGGCGGCCCGCTGCCGGTCGAGCTGACCGATTTCGAGGCGGAAGCCGTGCAGAACATCGACGCGCACCTGACCTGGCACACGGCCTCGGAGAAGAACAACGACCACTTCGACGTGGAGCGCAGCCTCGACGGCACTGCGTTTGTGCAAGCCGCGCAAGTGAAAGGCCAGGGCACGGTTTCGGCCCCCACGGCCTACACCCTGACCGACAAAGGCATCGGGGCCAAGGTGAGCGGCAACGTGTACTACCGCCTGCGCCAAGTCGATACCGACGGCACGGCCACCTACTCGCCCGTGCGCACGGTGGCCTTCACCAAGGCGGCCGCGCCCGCCATCGGCCTGTTCCCGAACCCGGCCACGGCCGCCACGCAGCTCGACCTGCGCCAGCTGCCGGCCGGCACCTACCAGGTTAGTATCCTCGACGCCGTGGGCCGGGTGGTGCTCAGCGCCGCGCTCGACGCAGGCCGGGCCCACCCGCTGGACCTGAACACCATCGCCAGCGGCACCTACACCGTGCTGGTGCGCGGCCAAAACAACGGCCAGCCCCTCATCCTCACCAAGCGCCTCGTCAAAGAATAAGGCTGCTTCCGGTTCGCCGGCGAACGAAAAAAGGCCCTTCCCCATCCGGGAAGGGCCTTTTTCGTGTCGGGCCGCGGAGCCGTCGTAACCTGGCGGCCAGGCTAATGGTTAAAGCAGGCATTCCTCAAAACCCGGCGCTACCCGCCGGGACTACCAACCTGCCAATTTCTTCTGATGCAATACGATGTTCTGGTTATCGGCGCGGGCAGCGCCGGGCTGTCGGCGGCCCTCACCCTGGGGCGCTGCCTGCGCCGTGTGCTGCTGGCCGACGGCGGCCCTCCGCGCAACGAGCGTTCGCCCGGCGTGCACGGCTTCCTGACCCGCGACGGCATCCGGCCGGCCGAGCTGCTGCGCCTGGGCCACGAGCAGCTCCGGCCCTACGAAACCGTGGAGGTGCGATGCCTGCAAATCGATGCCGTGGTCCGGCAGGGGAGGGGTTTTCGGGCCACCGGCCACGGCGCCGACGACGACGCGCCCGTCACCGTCACGGCCCGCCGCGTGCTGCTGGCCACCGGCGTGTCCGACGTTTTGCCGCCCCTGCCGGGCTTCCGCGAGTTGTGGGGGCGCGGCGTGCTGCACTGCCCGTACTGCCACGGCTGGGAGGTGCGGGGCCAGCCGCTGGCCGTGTACGGGCAGGGCCGCACGGTCACGGGCCTGGCGCTGCTGGTCAGCCGCTGGAGCACCGACGTGATTGTGGTCACCGACGGCCCCGGCCACCTCACGCCCAACGCCCGGCGGCGCCTGCACCGGCAGAAAATCGGCATCCGCGAAGACCCCATTGCCCGCCTCATCGGTTCGCCAGCCCACGAGCTGCGGTGCATCGAATTCGCCGATGGCAGCCAGCTGGAGCGCGCCGCGCTGTTTCTGCACGCGGCCCAGCACCAGCGCAGCCCGCTGGCCGCCGACCTGGGCGCGCGCCTCACCAGCAAAAAAGCCGTTTGGGTCGATTCGGGCCTGCAAACCTCCATCCCCGGCCTCTATGCCGCCGGCGACACCACGCCCGGCACCCAGCAAGCGCTGCTCGCCGCCGCCGATGGCAACCGCGCCGCCATCCTCATCAACGAAAGCCTGACCAGGGAAGAATGCCCGCGCTGAGCCAGAGCTTCCGCATCAAAATGGCCAGCGATTTGCCCGGCGCTTGAGCGCCGGAGGCAGCAGTCTGGCGTATTTTGGGGCTTTAGCCCTGGTCGTTTCAGCCGCCAGCGAGGGCTAAAGCCCCCATTCGGACCATTGCCCACCTCCCGGCGCTCAAGCGCCGGGCAAATCGCTGGCCATTTTGATGCGGAAGCTCTGGCGTTAAGCAGCGTAGTTGAAAACCTCGAAAACCTTGAAAGC
>CAXTCS010000066.1:0-19108 GCA_964242365.1 uncultured Hymenobacter sp.
AGAATAACCGAGTTTTCGCGCTGGGCCACGCCCAGGTTGGCGGTGGTTTTGTGCAGGCCCATCGTCCAGACTTCGGTGCCGTGGCCCTGGCTGGGGCCGGCGTTACAGTGCACCGAGATGAACAGGTCGGCGTGGTTGCGGTTGGCAATGGCGGCGCGCTCGTCCAGCTCCACAAACACGTTGGTTTTGCGGGTGTAGATAACCTTCACGTCGGGCATGTTCTCCTGAATCTGGCGGCCCAGGGCCAGAATGATGCCCAGCGCCACGTCGGCCTCGCGGGCCGAAGCCCCGGCGCAGCCCCGGTCTTTGCCGCCGTGGCCGGCGTCGAGCACCACGGTGCGCAGGCGGTAGCGGTACGGCAAAGCCGGCGCGGCCAGCACCGAATCGGGCGCGACGCGGGCCGAGTCGGCCGTGGTCTGGGCCGCCACTTTCCACTCCCCGCTTCCGGCCCCCAGCACCAGCAGGGCCGCACTGGCTAGTATGACAATAATCCGCACGTCGTTCGTTGAAGGGGCGGTAGCGACCTGCTACCTTTGTAGAAGCCCCAAAAGTAAACGAATTAACCGCTATTACACTTTGCCTGTTTGGTTTGGCCTCCGTTTTGAAGCCGATTTCCGGCCCTGGTCACGCCGCCGGCAGGCCCGCGCATGGGCCCAGCCCGCGCTTTTCGGGCTCCTTTTTTTGGTATTGATGGGCCTCGCGGCCCCGGCCCGGAGCCAGACCGTGCCCCCGGCCAAGCCCAAAGCCAAGGCCAAAAAAGCGGCCCACGCCGCCAAAATCACGGCGCGCAAAGCGCGGGTTCGCGCCATTCTGGCCACCCCGTCCGTGCCCGGCTCCGACACCATCACCACCGCGCCCCGCAAAGCCCTGCCCCTCGCCAAGCCCGGCCAGCGCCCCGGCAGCGCCCCCACCCCGCCGGTGCGCAACATCTCGGTCGACCCGCGCGACCCCGTGGGGCCGCCCCCGCCCGGCGCGCGCAACGCCGGCCAGTCGCGCATTCCCGGCGCCTCGCACAAAGCCGTGCCCGACACCCTCGCCCCCGGCGGCTCTGCCCTGGCCGACACCACCGGCCGGCTGAGCGGCGGGCGCCGCGCCGGCGACTCGTTGCAGCTCGCGGCCAAGCGCAAAGGCCAGATTGAGACGACCATCCGGTACACGGCCAAGGACTCCATTCAGTTCGATGTGACCCAGAAAGTGGCCCGGCTCTACAACAAAGCCAGCGTGGTGTACGGCGAAACCGACCTGAAAGCGGCCCTCATCACGGTGAACTACGGCACCAACACCATGCAAGCCAACGGCAAGCTCGACTCGCTGAAGCACAAGCTCGAAGGTCGGCCCGTGCTCAAAGACAAGGGCGGGCTGTACACGGCCGGCAGCATTGCCTACAATTTCAAAAGCAAAAAAGCCAAGGTGACCGAGGCCGTGACCACGCAGGGCGAAGGCTACGTGAGTGCTTCGGTCATCAAGCGCCTGCCCGACGGCAACATCAACGGCCTGATGGGCCGCTACACCACTTGCAACCTGGAGCACCCGCACTTCTACATTCAGGCCAAGCGCATGAAGGTGATTCCGGGCGATAAAGTGGTGACGGGACCGTTCAACCTCGTGATTGGCGACGTGCCCACGCCGCTGGGCTTCCTGTTCGGCTTCTTCCCCATGCCCAGCAAAAACCGGGGCTCGGGCGTGCTGATTCCGACCTTCGGCCAGGCGGCCGACCGCGGCTACTACCTCACCAACGGCGGCTACTACTTCGCCCCCAACGACTACATCGGCGTGCGCCTCACCGGCGACATCTACGCCGGTAACGCCCAAACCTTCGGCGGCTGGGGTGCCACGGCCGACATCTCGTACCTCAAGCGCTACACGTTTCAGGGCAATTTCAACCTGCGCTTCTCGAACCGGCCCCTGAGCCCGATTCTAAACCCAAACTCCCTTAGCACCAGCCCTGAATACATCAGACCACCCTCGGCCAACTCGTTCTGGATTACCTGGAACCACACGCCCGTGCCCAAACCCGGCGGCGGGCGCTTCACGGCCAGCGTGAACGCGGGCACCAGCAGCTTCAATAAAATAAACAGCCTCGACGCCCGCCGCTACCTGTCCACGCAGTTCAGCTCCAGCATCGGCTACTCGAAGCAGCTGCGCAACCTGCCCATCAACTACGACGTCAGGCTTCATCAAGACCAGGGCACCAACGGCACGATGACCTTCACCCTGCCCGATGTGAGCGTGGGCGTGGCCCGGCAGTACCCGTACCAGTGGTTCGGCATCAAGCCGGGCGCGGGCGGCAAGCTGGGCACTGTTTACGAGCAATTCACGGTCAGCTACAACCTCACGGCCCGCAACGAAGTGAGCAACCAGGTAGCCGCGCGCTCCCTCACCAACGGCCTGCCCCTGCTGGGCGGCACCACCGAACCCACCCGAATTCCGTTCAGCTTCGGCAACCTTGGCAAGCTGCTGAAGAATTCCAACAATGGCGTGCAGCACCAGTTCGGCATCGGGCTGGGCTCTTACACGCTGGCCCAGCACTTCAAGGTGAGCCCTTCGGTTTCGTACAGCGAGGTGTGGTACGCAAAACGCCTCGACTACCGCTACAGTCCGGTGGCGCAGGCTGTACGCATCGACACCACCTACGGCTTCAACCGCGTCAATAGCTACTCGGGCTCGGTGAGCCTAAATACCACCTTTTATGGGACAGTAGTGCGCAGGGGCACCCACAAAATCCAGGCAATTCGCCACAAGGTCACCCCTAGCCTGAACTACAACTTCTCGCCCAATTTCACCAAGCGCAGCAGTGTATACCCGCAGGGAGCCGATGTGTTGCAGGGCTATGTCAATGAGTATAACGAGTTAATCCCTAATAACACCGCAGCCGGCCGAGCCTACCTGAACCGTTACACCTTTGAAAGTTACAGAAACTTTGCCTATCCCGCGCCCGGCGGGGCCCGGCAGAGCCAGATTTTCTTCACCCTGCAAAACTCGGTGGAGATGAAAATCCGCGACTCCAAAGACAGCACCGGCCTCAACCCCTTCCGCAAGGCCAGCCTGATTGACGGCCTCGATTTCAACATCGGCTACAACTTCGCGGCCGACTCGCTGCACCTGTCGCCGCTGGGCGTCAACTTCCGCACCCAGATAGCCAAGAAGCTGAATTTCAATAGCACCGCCAGCTTCGAGCCCTACCAGCGCGACAGCCAAGGCCGCCCCATCAACAAGTTTTTGTTTGAGGCCAGCCCGCGCAAGCTGCTGCGCCTGGCCAGGGCCAGCTTCGGGGCCACCTACAGCTTCAACCCCGCCACGGGCAAACGCAAAAGCGTGGTGCCACGCGCCGTGGCCCCCACCAACGACCCCACCCTGGGCGCGGTGGGCCCACCCAACTACTACGCCGATTACATCGATTTCGACATTCCCTGGCAGCTGTCGCTGACCTACGCGGCAGGCTACACCACCAATACCGTGCCCCTGAAGCCCGGCGATGTGCGCCCGCCCATTCTGGCCCTGAACACCATTGGCGCCACGGGCTCGGTCAAGCTCACGCCCAACCTGCAACTGACCTACAACCTGGGCTACGACATCACGCACCAGACCGTGACCTACCCCAACCTCACCTTCTCCCGCGACCTCCACTGCTGGCAGATAAACGGCACCTGGATTCCCTTTGGCATCACCAAGGGCTACAACTTCACCATCGCGGCCAAGAGCAGCCTGTTGCAGGATTTGAAGCTGAACCGCAACCGCTACGCCCAGTACCAGTAAGATTAGGTTGCAGTGCCTAAAATGGGATGAAAAATGAAACCTGCTTATTATGATTTAGAGGCCGAAAAAATGGCGGCGGTCTAAAACAAGGCGATATCTTACAAATCGGTCAATTAATTGATGCTTTAAAAACGCAGTAGGTGTGTTGGAAACAAAGGTTTTTTGTTTGGTGCGATGAGCTAAAATAACGGTATCACCTCATTTTGGGCCACCGCCTTTACAAGTTCTGTGAAAGCGCAATCTTGGAGTCTTGTTGGCAAGAGCCTAAAAGGAGAGGACTGGTATATCTACAGTAAAACTGCCACCGGTACTTCTATGGATAGCTATGGCGTCTGGTTTAAGTATAAATCAACTGTCGTTAAGACTGTTAAAGGGAAAAAGTATTATAGGGTTAGAGAGACGAAGCAGTTAGTAGAGGTAAAATGTACTTCGGGCGAACTGTCGACAACCGAAATTATCGTGTACAATTCAAACGGTGACGTGATTAGTAGCAGTAAAAGATATCCGGAATTTTCGTCCGCCGTTCCTGACAGTTTAGGTGAGCAACTTCTGAATGCAGCATGTAGTTTGAGGAATTCGGAAAGCATTTTGGGGTATTAGCACATTTATATGAAGCCCCTTTACCTCTTCGCCGATTGCAACGGCGCGGGCAAAACCACGGCCTTCGCCTCGCTGGGCGTGCGCGAGTCCGAAAACCACACATTCAAACTATTCGTTTACCTTCGGCGTTAGTAACGCGACGCATAAGTATGATTGCATCATTCGGCTCGAAGGAAACGGAACGAATCTGGTTGGGTGAGCAAGTAACCAAGCTGCCGCTGGAAGTTCAGAAAATCGGGCGGCGTAAGCTGCGCATGATTCACAACTCCCAGAACATTGCCGACTTGCGCGTTCCGCCGGCCAACCGCTTGGAAAAGCTGCCGGGTAACCTCAAGGACTTTTATAGTATTCGGATAAATGACCAGTGGCGCATTGTTTTTCAATGGGACGCCGGCCAGGCCACAGCCGTTGAAATTGTCGACTATCATTAATCTTCCAATGGACCGCCTTCCCAACATCCATCCCGGCGAAGTATTGCAGGAAGAATTCCTAACCGAACTCAACCTTACGGCCTACCGCTTGGCGCAGGACCTGCGCATTCCCCAAACCCGCGTCGCGGCCATCCTAAAAGGCAAGCGCCGCATCACGGCCGATACGGCCTTGCGGCTGGGGCAATATTTTGGGAATTCGCCCAAGTTTTGGCTGGGCTTGCAGAATGATTACGACGTAGAAAACGAGCAGTTGGCGCACGGGGCTGAAATCGGGAGCATCCGGCAACGCGCCTCAGCGGCTTGAGGAATAAAAACGCGCAGCCGACGTGCCGGCTGCTGCAAGGCGGGCGAAACCGCCGCCTTCGCCTTGCTCGCTACCTTACCAAGGTGCGACTGTCGTACTTTAGAGAAGTCATCACGCGCTTATATCCCAATGCAAACCCTAACTCTGCACCTTCCTGATTCACTGGACCTGAGCGCCAAAGAGGTAACTATGCTGCTGGCGACGAGGCTGTACGAGCAAGGTAAGCTGTCGCTGGGGCAGGCCGCCGAAATGGCCGGCTACAGCAAGCGCACCTTCATGGAACTGCTGGGCGACTACGGCGTGTCGGTGTTTAATCTGACGGAGGAAGAATTGCTAAACGACGTGCAGAATGCCAGCCGTTATCATTGCTGATGCCAGCTGCCTGATACTGCTGGAAAAGATTGGCGCGCTGGAGCTGCTGCCCCAGCTTTTCGGCCGCATCACCATCACGGATATTGTGGCCGCCGAATACGGGCTGCCGCCTCCCGAATGGGTCACGGTTCGGGTCGCGCAGGATGCCCAGCAGCTGCAACTCCTGGCCCTGACGCTGGACCGGGGCGAGGCCAGTGCCATTGCGCTGGCGCTGGAACAGGCGGACTGCCTGCTCATCATGGACGAGCGGCGGGGCCGTTCGGTGGCCCAACGGCTGCAACTCACCGTCACCGGAACATTAGGCATCCTGCTTCAGGCGAAAAGCAGCGGCTTAATTGCTGCCGTAAAGCCGCTGCTGGAGGCCATCAGCGTTACCAATTTTCGTCTGAGCGCGCCGTTGGTTCAGGCCGTGCTTAAGCAAGCTGGAGAATAGCACATGAAAACCCTCTACCTCTTGGCCGGCTGCAACGGGGCGGGCAAAACCACGGCCGCCTTCGCCTTGCTGCCCGGCTTGCTGGGCGTGCGCGAATTCGTGAATGCCGACGAAATCGCGCGGGGCCTTTCGCCTTTCCGGCCCGAAACCGTGAGCATCCAGGCGGGCCGGCTGGTGCTGGGGCGGCTGCACGAGCTGCTGGCGGCCGGGGAAGGCTTTGCGCTGGAAACTACGTTGTATTTGTAGATAACTCTCATGGCCGGGGCCAGCCAGTAGCAAGCGGTAATGACGATGAAGTGTCGGTCGTTAATGGTATTATCTGGCACCAATTAATCGCTACTTATCATGTCTAAGCAGAAACAAATGCAAGAAGAAACTGCTCAATTTAATAAGCAAGCAAGCATCGGACTAATGGCCGCTTACAAAGCCATGCTGGCCTTCAAGCAATACAAGCAAAGCCCGGTGGTGATTTCCCACAACAGGCAAATCCTGCACGTGCCGGCCTCGGAAATGCCGCCGGCCCCGGCGGGAGATGGGGAAGCGTAAAAAACCCGTGCGGCATCGGTTTTTAGAAAAGCCGGGTCGGCCGTAATTTGCGCTGTCTGCTTTCATTACTCGTTCGTTATGGCCAGGAAACCTGCCGCGCCCAAGCCCCAGCTTGTCCACATTCAGTCGCCCAGCGCCGATGATGCGCTGCTGTCCAAAGCCCAAAAGGAGTTCAACCGGCTCACCTCGCGCATTGCCAAGCTGGAGCGCGAAATGGCCGGTTTCCGCGACGCGGCCACCCGGCTGCGGCAGCGCGTGCAGAACGAGTACCGGCCGCTGCAAGCCCGGCACAACGACGAGCGCGCCGCCCTGGTGCGCCAGCTCGACCACGCTTTCGGGGCCTACAAGCTCACCAAGGGCGAGCGCGCCAAAATCGTGGACCTCATCGTGAATGCCTGCCACGACCTGCTCGACCGCGGCTACGCCGACCTGCAACCCATTTTCGACAAGCACAGCCCGCCGCCGGAAACCGAAGAAGAAAGCGCGGAAGCCGACCGGCAGACCGCCGAAATGATGAAGCAGCTCTTTGCCGCGCGGTTCGGCATCGAGTTCGACCCAGCGGTGGACGTGAGCACCAAAGAGAAGTTTCAGGCTTACGTAGACCAGAAAATGGCCGAGCAGGAAGCCCGCTTCGCCGAAGAAGACGCCCAGGAAGCCGAGCGCCGCGCCCAACGCAAAAAAAGCCCCAGGCAGCAGGCCGCCGAAGAAAAAAAGCAGGCCGAGGAAAAGAACATCACCAAATCGGTTCGCTCCCTGTACATGGACCTGGTGAAGGCCCTGCACCCCGACCGCGAGCCCGACGAAGCCGAGAAAAAGCGCAAAACCAGCCTGCTCCAGCAAGTGACCGCCGCCTACGAGGCCAACGAGCTGCTGACCCTGCTGCGCCTGCAGCTGGAACTCGAACGCATCGACCAAAGCCACCTCGAAAACCTGGCCGAAGACCAGCTGCGGCACTACAACAAGCTCCTGCGCGAGCAGGCCCGCGAGCTGGAAGCCAAGCTGTACGAAGAGCAAGTGGACCTGGCCAGCTTCACCAAGCAGCCGTTTTATATGGTGTCGACGCCGGCCGCGATGGAGGTTGATTTCCAGCGCCAGAAAGCTGGCCTGGAAGCTAAAATCAGGCAGCTGGCGGCCGAAACGCTGGCCTTCGGCCACGACCCTGCCGCGCTGAAGGCCTTTTTGAAGACCCACCGGATTCCGAAAGCGGGCCGGGTGCCGGTTTTCATTCGGCTGTAGCACGGCCAGGAACCTCGTATAAAGGCTGCGTTTACAATCCGTGCCCAGGCCCGCATCTGCCAACCTGAAAAGCCGCCCGACCAGCAGGGCTTCCGCATCAAACCTCAGTTGGGGCTTTTGGAGCTTTGCCCGGCGCTTCAGCGCCGGGATTGGGGCAGTATCTAGTTGTCTGGGGGCTTTAGCCCTGGTCGTTGCGGCCGTCAGCCAGGGCTAAAGCCCCACCAAAAAGGCCGGCATTTCGGCCCCGGCGCTAAAGCACCGGGCAAAGAAGAGGGCCAGTTGGGTGCGGAAACCCTGCTCGGCCAGCGGCTTTTTTCGTGCCTGAAAATATTTCTCCCACCCGTACGCGATGCCAAAAATGCGCTGTATGTTTGCAGTGTACTAGAATAATAATACACTAGGACAACAAACGCATGGTTCACATCCGCAACCTTCATTTTGGGTATTCGAAACGGCACCCGCTCTTCCAAAACCTCGACCTGACGCTGGTGCGGGGCCACATCTACGGCCTGCTGGGCAAGAACGGCGCGGGCAAATCGACGCTGCTCAAAAACATCGTGGGGCTGGCGTTTCCGCTGGCGGGCACTTGCCTGGTCGATGGCCGGCCCGCGGCGGCGCGGCTGCCGGCGGTGCTGGAAGAGGTGTTTTTCCTGCCCGAAGAACTGTATGTGCCGGCGCTCACGGCGGAGCAGTTTGTGGCCCACACCGCCGGGTTTTACCCCAAATTCAGCGTCGACACCCTTTATCGGTACCTGGGCGAGCTGGAAGTGCCGCGCCAGACGAAGCTGACGCGGCTCTCGTTTGGCCAGCAGAAGAAGTTCATGATTGCCTTTGCGCTGGCCGCCAACACCGGCCTGCTGGTGCTCGACGAGCCCACCAACGGCCTCGACATTCCCTCGAAAGTGCAGTTCCGCAAAATCATGGCCTCGGCCCTGAGCGAGGAGCGGTGCATGATAGTTTCGACCCACCAGGTGCGCGATTTGGACAGCCTGATTGATACCGTGGTGGTGCTGCACAACCGCGAAATCGTGCTCAACCAAGAGGTCGACCAGCTGGCCGAGCGGCTGACGTTTGCCGCCGGCCCGGCCGCGGAGGCCCCCGATGCGCTCTACACCGAAGCCTCGGTGCGCGGCACGCTGGCCATCCGGCCCAACCACGCGGGCACGCACAGCCGCGTCGATTTGGAGCTGCTGTTCAACGCCTTGGTCAGCGACCAATCAACCCTCGTCACGTATTTAAACCAGCCAAGCCATGAGCCAGCAATTTAGTTTTTCGCGGTTTGGCCGCTTGCTGGGCCGGCACACGGCCGAGCACCTGCCCGCCTACCTGATGATGGCGGCCGTGCTGGCCGGGGGCATGCTGCTGGTGATGGGGTTTCTCAGCTACCTGCAAGGCGAAGCGCCATCGCCCGACGCGCAGATGGTGTTTTTCATCCTGTTTTTGCTGGCGGCGGGCAGCGTGTTCACCAGCGGCGTGTTTGCGCAGTTCGGCGATGCCAAGCAAGCCATTGTCGCGCTGACCCTGCCCGCCTCGCATCTCGAAAAGTACCTGGTGGCGTGGCTGTATTCGCTGCCGGGGTTTTTGCTGGTGTTCATCCCCGTCTTCTATTTGGTCGACGCCGTGGTGGTGTACGGCAGCACCTGGCAGGGCCACCCGGTGCCGGTGCTGAACCTGTTTTCGGCCCCCGCCGAACTCCGGAGCGTGCTGTTTTTCTTCGCCGTGCTGCACGCGGTGTGGCTGTGGGGCGCGGTGTATTTTGAGAAAATGCACTTCATCAAAATGGGTTTCGTGCTGTTTCTGCTGGCGGGCGTGGTGTCGATCTTCAACTTTCAGGTGCTGAGGGCGTTGCTGGGGCCCGCGCTGCGGGCCGCGCCGCCCTTTACCGACGTGACGCTGATGGAAGGCAAGCAGTTTTACCTCCTCGCGCTGCCCGCCGCCCCGGCCAATTGGCTGGCCGTGCTGCCGGTGGCGGTGGCCGGCCTGCTCTGGGTAGCGGCGTATTTCCGGGTCACGGAAAAGCAAATTTAGGCACCCTATCCTCATGGAATTCAGAGACAACGAAGCCATTTACCTGCAAATAGCCGGGTACGTGAGCGAGCGCATCCTGCGCCAGCAATGGCCGCCCGACCAGAAAATACCGTCGGTGCGCGACCTGGCCGGCGAGCTGCAAGTAAACCCCAACACCGTGATGCGGACCTACGAATTCCTGCAAAACCAGGGCGTGGTATACAACAAGCGCGGCATCGGCTTTTTTGTGGCGCCCGACGCCGGGCAGAAAGTGCAGCAGTACCGCCGGGAGCGGTTTCTGCAACAGGAGCTGCCGGAGGTTTTCAAAACCATTCTGCTGCTCGACATCGGCCTCGAAGAGTTGCAGCAACGCTACGCCCAGTTTAAAACCGAGCACTTGGCTCTTTCCCCCAACTTTAGCGATGAAAACAAGCAATAAATGGGTGCTGGCGGCACTGGTGCTGCTATTTGGGGCGCTCGCGGCCTACAACATCGGCCTGCGGGCCGAGTACCGAACGGGAGCTTACAAAGACCCGCTGCGCAACACCAAGGCGCTGGATTTTAAAAACTTCACCGAAGTGAATGTGCAGGCGGCCAGCGCCATGGACGTGAAAATAGTGGCCGGCCCCTACGGCGTGCGCCTCAACAACGAGGCGGCGGACTACGTGCGGGTGAGCCAGCACGGCTCGCGCCTGACCATCGCGCTGGTGTATCCCAACAAGTTTCAGTACCTGGGCCGGGGCAATACCGTGACCATTACCTGCCCGCAGCTCAAGCGCCTGCAAGCGGGGGCCGTTTATTCGGCGGAAGGCAAACCGGTGACGGACAAGCAAACCGACTCGTGGGCGGGCCACGCCGTGCTGGTGCAAGGCTTCGTAGCCGACAGCCTGGCCCTGCGCCAGGACTACGCCACCCGGATTGAGCTGGCCAACAACCGCCTCCGCTACCTGCGGGCCGAAATCGGCTCAAATTCCGGTAGCCGCTCGGTTTTGCACATAGCCAGGGACAACCGCATTCAAACGGCCGATTTGGCGGTGAAGCACCAGAGCGAGCTGGTGCTGGACGGCAAAATCGAGCAGCCTCACTACTTTTTTGGGGAGAGCGCCAGGGCCGCGCTGGCCGGCACCGCGCTGGCTGAACTGGTGCGGTAGGGCGGGATGGGCCGGGTGCCGTGACGCGCCGGCTGGGCTGGCGAACCAACCCATCCCTACGCCCTGCCCGCGTTTAAACAAGGCCGGTTTATTTTGCGCATCGCATTGGCCAATAACAGCACAAGGCGGCCTTTGCCTACAACGTGCGTGACGCACGGCGGCCCCGGCTTCCATGCGCCACGCCCTCGCAATAGGCCCGAAGTGATTGGAATACGAGCTAGACCACAGCCATTTGCCGGATAACGGACTCCACATAGTGCAGTGGTAATTGCTCTTGCTCTAAGCGCGCGTTGGTAAGCAGCAGTGATTGGTACAACTGCGCTTCTGCCAGCGTTAGATGGGCGAGTGGATGTGCCGTGAAATTTCCGCCTTGCCCGTTTTGATAGTAACGGGAAAAGGTGTCATAATCCATTAGCAGCGATTGCATGGCTGGATAATGCCCTCGGATTTGTGCCAGGATTTGAAAGCCGTGTATATCAATATCGCCCCAATAAAACAACTGTTTTTGCGCTAGCCAGGCCGCCCCGGCCAGCAAGCTCACGGCGAAACCACCGCCCCAGATAGCCAAGCCGTTCTCAACGAGCGGAAACGACAGAAAGGTGGTTAGGTTTTCGATGACGTACACGCGGTGTCCGGGCAGGTTTAACTGGCGAAACTCACTTACCCACACGCTCATCTGCGACACGGCTGGGTGCAGGCGCAAGGCCTTATCAAGAAAGCGTATTTTGATGCTGGGCTCTTCGATATATAAGTGAAATCGGCGAAAAAAATTCTCTTCCTCCGCCCGAACATGGGTTGGAATCAGGTAGTTGAGCAGCACCCGCAATATGGCTTGGTTGCGCTCGATAAACTTGGTAGGCAGCGGCAAAGGCAAGTTGCGTACGTGCTGCCGGGGCTGCGGGTGCTGTTTGAAATACTGGCAGACCACCAGCAGGTCATCCCAGTTATCGAGCTGTTCCAGCACGAGTTTAGGCGCTTGGTTGAGCAGGGGTAGCAACTCAGGAAGAGCAGCTTCGACGCGGGCCACGCCGCCAACAAACCGGGCAAATTCGGCGCTTTTGTCCAGAAAATCAAAAAACTCGTCTTGGGTGTCGAACGCAATGCGGCTAATTTCGCTCTGGCCGGTTTGCGCGTTGGGCTTGAGCGTGAGGGTGTAGCCGCGCCCGGTTCGGTTTTTGGAATGGTGCAGTAGCTCGGCTTGCTGGGCATGAATGTGGGCGGGGCCTTGCGTGCGGTCCAAGGTCTTGTTCACGGGCAGCGCGAGCGGAAATAGGTCTTCGCCGGCCAGGTGGGCCCGCAGCACCCGCTCGTATTGGCGCCGGGCTTTGTTTTGTAATTCGGCCAGACTTATCATGCGTTGGCTTCCTCGGCAGCCAGTAGCGCCTCTTACTGTTCGTAATAGCGATGGATTGGAACGTCCAACACCACCGATTTGCGCGGGTCTTGCTTGGCCCTGGTTACCCAATGGACGACTCCAACTTCTTTTTCCAGCAGGTGCACTGATGTATCGGGCGTGACGACCATAAGTTGTAGGCCTAAACCGCGGCAGAGCTTCAGCAGGTACTTCGATTTCTCCTCGTCGAGCTTGCTAAAGGCTTCATCAATCACAATAAAGCGAAACGATTTGGCCGCTTGCGCGTTGCCTTGGTTGATGTTGAACTGGTGCGCGATGGCGGCCCCCAGCACCGTATAAGCCAGCTGCGCGCCCTCGCCGCCCGACAGGCTGCCCGAACCTTCATAGACCTGCTTCAACACCCGGTCGGTTCGAAAATATTCGCGGGCTTTGAAATCCGACCACTTGCGCACGTCGGTTACTTCCTGCCGCCACTTCTCGTTTTCCTTGGCTTGTAATTCCGTGATGAAGGGCTGAACGCGGGCCACAAAATGCGCCATTTCGGCCTCTTTGGGGTCGGCGGCCAAGCTCAGGGCAGAATAATCGGGCTGCCAGCTACGGAGCTTCTCAAAGCGAAATTCGTGGATGCGCTTCCTGCGGGTGTCGGTGCGCTCCAGCTGAATAAACGTGTCGGGATTCAGATTGAAGGCAATGCTCCGCAGCGAGGCATTGATTTGCTCGATGGTGTCACAGATGTCCTGGTGCTGGCCCTCCAGCGACTCGCAGTAATCGGTCAACGCCGTCGTCACCCCGCGGTTGAACTCGTCACGGAAGCGGGTTTCCAACTCGGCTAGCTGCTCGTTTTTAATCTGCTCGTAGCGGTCGGTGTATTCCCCGAGCTGGTCGATTTTGCTGCGCAGGTCGCGCGTGTCGCTGCCCCAATCGGCGAACTTGCCGGTCACCTCCTCGCCCGGCCGCAGAAAGTCCTCCATGGCTTCCATAATCTTTTCTTCCCGGTCCTTAGCCTGCGTTTGCAACACCACCATATTCTGCCCCACAAGGCGTTCAAATTCCTGCTTCTGCCGCTGGAAGTGCGCGAAGCTCAACGTGTCGCGCAATGCTCTGGTCAAGTCAGCTACCCGTTGCAGCTCATGAACTAAATCTTCAACACCAAAGTTTTCCACCACGCGACGCTGCACTTGCCGCTCGGCTTTTAGGCGTTCAAGTAAGGCCTCACAGGTAAAAAAAGCCTTGTTGGTAGCGTCACGGGCCTTTTCCATCCCCTTTAGCTCTTCCTTCAAAGCCCGCAGCTGGTCCTTCAGCGTTTTAAGCGAAGCATTGTCGTTTTCCAGCGCGTCCTTTTGCTGGGTTAGCCGGGCGATGCTGTGGGCATCGGTTTGCCAATCCAACTCGGAAAAGTGCTTGGCCGCCAGAAAGAAATTGAAAATCGTATCGCGCTCGTCGGCCTGTTTCACCGAGGTGCCGAGGCGGCGCAAGCTGGCTTCGGCTTTGGCAATGGCTTCACTGAGGGCGCGCCCCTGGCGCTGGTAGTCGCGCAGCAGCTCGCGGTTGTCCCAGCCCAGAATGTGGCGCTGAGCGGCGGTGTCGTCGCGCTCGTGGCGGCTTTTGTTGCGGGTGAGGCCCGATGGAAGTAAGGCTTTTTCGGCCCGCTCGAAAGTGATTACCTCTTCGGTGCACACGTAATTGAACCGCGCCGCCACGGTGCTTTCCGCCCAGGGGGCGTAGGGGCTTTTCTCGTTAAAATCCAGCTTGGCCGCCACCGCGAGCGGGTCCGGAAAAATAGGTCGGCTAGCCTTGCCATCCACCCGATGGAACACGATTTTGCCGCGCAGGTTGCCCACTTCGTGCACGTAGGTTCGCACGGCCGCGTACAGGCGCTCGGGCACCAGCAACCCCAGCCCAAAGCTGTGCAGCAGCTTTTCGAGAGCGTTGTTCCACACGGCTTTCTCCACCGCTCTCACCTGCATTACCTCGGCCAGAAACGGGATTTCCGCTTCGCTGGCCCCCACGGCCGCCAGAATTTCCTGCCGGATTTGCTCGGTTCGGCCGGTCACTTTGCCAGTGCTGTTTTCCAGCTGTGCCAGTTCGGTTTCCAGTTTCTTAAAGTCCGCTTTCTGATTGTCCAGCTCCTTGCGCACCTGGTATTCTTCTTCCTTAAGCTGCTCCTTTTTATGCTGAAGCGCCTGCTGCGCGGCCAGCGCCCGCACAGCATTCTCAGCGAACAAGCCCGCGTCCGGGTTTTCGGCCAGGTCCAGTTGGCGGGCCAGGCGGTTGTACTTATCTGTATTGTCTTGCTTGGTTTTTTTTGTCAAATTTAACGCCTTGATTTTTTCTTCAAGGTGGTTGATTGCCTGTTGGGTTTTGTCATTCTGTGTTGCAGCGAATAGTTGCTCGCTACGTTCGCGCTCACTGCTAAGGACCGTCTCCTGCTGCCCCAGATGGTGTTGCAATTGGTCCAGTTCCCGGTCCTGGCGCTCAATTTCTCCGGTCCACAGGGCCACTTGCTGCTGGGCAAACCACGGTTCGAGAAGGCGCTGCTCGTCGTGTGCCCGTTGGAGCGCCGCCTTCCCGGCCGCGTATTCGTGGCTGAGGTCGTACACGGGTTGCAGCAGCGTGAGCTGGGTGCGGGCTTTTTCCAGGGCGCGGTACGAAACCAGCAGCGTCTGGTAGCTGCCCATCAGCTTGCTGAACTCGGCTTCGGCCGTACTTTCTTCCAGCATGTTGGTCCGGATAAAGTCGTCCAGGTCGCCCAGCACCTTCATGCCCACGGTTTGGTTGAACAGCGCCAGGGCCTTGTCGCGCATGCCAAACAGGGGCCGAAACTTCGCCTCGTACCGGGCAAACGTGTCGAAGTCGTCCACCACGCCGGGCGCAAACTGCCGCTTGAGCCGGCTCACCCACTGATTGCCGGTACCAAACTGAATGTGTTCGGCGATGCTCAGCTCGGTTTTGGCCACCAGGTACTTGTGTTGCAGCTTGCCGCCGCCAAACCAGCGCACCTGCACCAGCGTGATGGGCACGCTCTGGGCATTGACGAACACGCCGAGCAGAATGGAATACGTCTGGGACTTATCCGGCCGCAGCTTTTCGGGGCGGGAGTTTTGCTTTTCCTCGTCCTGCGTGCGGCCGTAATGCCCTTCCACGTACGATTCTTCGCCGCGGCCCGCGCGGCTTTCCGCGCCCGACGACTGGTTGAAAAACCGCTTGGCTGGGTTCACGAGCAGGGCCAGCAGGCCGTCTACGAGCGTGGTTTTGCCCGAGCCGTTGGCTCCTGTCAGCAGCGTGTTGTGCCCGTCGGGCACCAGGCGTGAAATGTCCTGTCCGCTGCTGCCTTCGTGAAACGTGCCCCAGTTGAATACTTCCAGCGCCTTGAGCCGGTAGCCCGCCTGCCCGGCAGTCGCGTCAAACAGATTCGGTAGGGGAGCTGGATTCGGCATGGTCGCGGAGCTTGTTTTTGAATTCTTCGAGCTTTTCGAGGGTGATTTTGGCCTTGAGCAGCGGTTTCACCTCGTACCGCGTCTGGTCAGGGTTGAGGTCGTCGCGGTGGGTCAGCTTCAGCAAGCCGTTTTCGGTTAGCTTGTCAACAAGGCCATCGAGCCGGTCGAGCAAGGCTTTGCGGTTGGATTGCTGCTGAAAAAACAGTTCAACCCGCTCACGCAGCTGCTCGCGGGTGGCGTAGAGGCGGCGACTGGCCGCGTGGGCACTGCCTTCGTGCTCCTCCAGCCACTCGCGCAGCACCACGCACAGCAGGCTTTGTTCATAGCTGAGGGATACTTTTCGCAGCAGGCGCAGGGGCGGATTGGGGTCGTCCGGGTCGGGGTCGGGCTGGGTAAGGCGGGCGTAGCCGTCAGCCCGGTTCAGGTCCAGCATTACGCCCAGCCCGGCGAAATGGTCCCGAATGGCGGTTTCGTGCGCTTCCAATTGCGCCCAATATTGGCGGTCGTCTTCGTAAAGGGCGTGCGTTTGCAGCAGCTTGATGATAACGGAAGCGTAAGATTTAGGCATAAGCAGGCCGGTTAGCGGCAGAAAATCAGTTCTGGAAATTCGCAGCCGCGCCCCGTGCCCAGGTCGAAATACTCCCGGTGGTGCTCGTTGATGAGGTGCCGCGCCGAAGCCGCCGCAATACTGCCGTAGGCCATCAGCTCCGAAAGGCCGTATTTCAGGCCGAACTCGTTCACCACTTGGCGCAGCGTTACCTGGTTCTGGGTGCGGAGCAGCAACTGAATGTTGGCCAACAGTACGGTTTTGTCTACTACGCGCGCAATGGTTAGTGCGCCCAGCTCGTCGGCATCAGGCTGGGCCACGGCCAGCGTTCGGGGCTTTATGCCGGTTTCGCGCTGCTTCAGTTCAACCTGCGGCTCGGTCATGATGAAGTCGGCCCGGCCGTCGAACTCCAGGAAGGCCGCGTCTTTGGGCGGGTCGTTCATCACTTCAAAAGCCAGCAGTCTGATGTCGTTGATGAGAATGAGTGACTTGCGCCGGTCGCGCAGGTTTTTCTCCGATAAAATTTTCTCTAGCTTCCGGGCCAGCGCTGAGAAAGATTCGTTGACCTTGCGGCCCTCGTGGTGTAGGTAGCGGCGGATTTGGCGCAGGAAATCGTCCCCAATTTCCAGCCCTCGGCTATCGAGCAACTCAAACACCTGCCGCACCAAGTCGTCCAGTTCAACTTTTTGGCGCGGGTCGTTCAGGTGCTGGTAAAACGCCTCGAAGCTGCGCCCCTGCGGCGTCAGGCGCAGCTCGTCGAGCGCATCGAGGGCTAGGCTGAGCAGGCCGCCCTTGGTTTGGCCAGCCGCTGACTGCTGTTGATAAATACGTTGGGTGATGTCGCGGAAGTTGCTCTCGACTTCCCGAAAATCGCGTAGCAGGCTGCGGGCCACGCCGCTCACGTCCTTATACCGCGATTCAATCTGGTAGTCCTCGTAGGCCCGAACGGTTTTCGTTAGCTTCAATTCTCTGATTTGCCGGTCCAGCGCTTCTTTCTGCTGCTCCAGCTCGGCCACTTTCACCTGCCAATCGTCGGCTGAGTTTTGCACCAGTTCCCGCAGCTGGTGCAGAATGTTGAGAAACCGCGACTCCGTGCCCACGAAGGATGGTTTGTTCAGCACGGAGGCCACCCAGTCCAACGCGCTTTCCAGTTCCGGCGTAAGCGTGTGCTGGTCGGTGCCCAGCTCGTCGGTGTACAGGGATAGATAGCCGGCGCGCACCCAGTCTTTTACCAGCTTAGCGGCCCGCTCTTCGAATGTTAAGCCGAGCAAAGCCAAGTCACCTTCTTCACTGAACCCGCAGGTTTCCAAAAAATCAGCCAACCGGCCAATTAGTTGGTCGTTGGCAAGCACCGAGGTATAAGGTGAGCCTTTGAAATTTTCCTGCAAAAAGCAGAGCACCAGTGGCGCGTTGTGGCTACGCAGCACCCGAACAGAAGCTGGTGCGCGCTCAGCAGCAAACAAATTACGGTAGAGTAGAAAGGACATGGAGGTAAATGTAGCGGCAAAACCACTGCAATTATTCGCCATAATGTGAAAGTATTGCGTAGGTAATGATAAAAACGTCTATTGCCATGGCCAAGAAAACCGTTTCCGAAATCATTGTTGACACCCTGGTAGCGGCCGGCGTCAAGCGCGTGTTCGGCGTGGTGGGCGACTCGCTCAACGGCGTCACCGACGCCATCCGGGCCCACGAGGGCATCGAATTTATTGGTGTGCGGCACGAGGAAGGCGGCGCGTTTGCCGCCGGAGCCGAGGCCCACCTCACCGGCGACCTGGCCGTGTGCGCGGGCTCGTGCGGGCCGGGCAACACCCACCTTATCAACGGCTTATTCGACTGCCACCGCAGCCGGGTGCCGGTGCTGGCCATCGCGGCCCAGATTCCGAGCGTGGAAATCGGGACCGGCTACTTTCAGGAAACCCACCCCGAGCGCCTGTTTCAGGAATGCAGCCATTATTGCGAGCTGATTTCGGTGCCCGGCCAGGTGGTGCGCGTGATGGAAAGCGCCGTCGCGGCGGCGCTGGGGCAGGGCGGCGTGGCCGTGGTGGTGATTCCGGGCGATGTTTCGCACCTCTCGACCGACGCGCCCGACGTGCGGCTGCCCACACGCGGCCGGCGCGGCATCCTGCACCCGGCCGAAGCCGATATCCGGCAGGCCGCGCAGCTGCTGAACGACTGCGAAAAGGTGACCATCCTGGCCGGCATTGGCTGCGCCGAAGCGCACGCCGAGCTGCTGCAAGCGGCCGAGAAACTGCAAGCGCCGGTGGTGCACGCCCTGCGCGGCAAGGAATACGTCGAGCCCGAAAACCCCTACGACGTGGGCATGAATGGCCTATTGGGCATGCCCGCCGGCTACCATGCCATGATGGACGCCGACGCCATCCTGATGCTGGGCACCGACTTCCCGTACCGCCAGTTTTACCCCGACAATGCCCGCGTGGTGCAGGTCGATACCCGGCCGCAAAACATCGGCCGCCGCACCCGC
Organism: uncultured Hymenobacter sp.; assembly: GCA_964242365.1. Lineage (GTDB taxonomy): Bacteria > Bacteroidota > Bacteroidia > Cytophagales > Hymenobacteraceae > Hymenobacter. Next base: position 18,660 of record CAXTCS010000066.1, read on the forward strand.
GTCGAAATCGGCCTCTCCGGCGACGTGGCCGAAACCCTGCGCCTGCTGCTGCCCCACCTTCACCCCAAAAATGCCGGCGGCCACCTGCAAGAAGCCCAGGAACGCCACCGCGACGACGACCAGCACCTCGCCGAGCTGGCCACCGGCGACGCCGGCGACACCAGCCTGCACCCCCAGCACGTGGCCCGCCTGCTGAACGAGCTGGCGGCCGAAGACGCCATTTTTACCTGCGACGTGGGCACGCCCACCATCTGGGCCGCGCGGTATTTGCGGATGAACGGCCGGCGGCGCCTGGTGGGCTCTTTCGTGCACGGCAGCATGGCCAACGCGCTGTCGCAGGGCTACGGCGCGGCGCTGGCCTGCCCCGGCCGGCAGGTTATCGCCCTGTGCGGCGACGGCGGCTTTGCCATGCTGCTGAGCGAGCTGCTGACCGTGCGCCAGCACAAAAT
>CAXTCS010000067.1:0-19059 GCA_964242365.1 uncultured Hymenobacter sp.
GGTCAGGTCGGCAAAGCGTTTGGGGAAGGCGTTGGCCAGCACCGAGATGGTGCCTTTGGCCCCGCAGGCCACGAGCGCCGGCGTGAGCAGGTCGTCGCCCGAAATCAGCAAAAAATCCTTGGGCTTGCGGGCCGCGATGTTCAGGCACTGCTCCATGAGGCCGCTGGCTTCCTTGATGCCGATGATGTTGGGGTGCAGGGCCAGGCGCAGCGTGGTTTCGGCGGTGAGGTTGGAGGCCGTGCGGCCGGGCACGTTGTAGAGAATAATGGGCACCGGGCTGGCCTCGGCCAGGCGGTGGTAGTGCGCCACCAAGCCGGGCTGGCTGGGCTTGTTGTAGGCCGGGCTGGCCGAGAGCACGGCGGCCACGCCGCTCAGGTCGGTGGTGCGCAGCAGGGCTTCGGCGGCGGCCGTGTCGTTGCCGCCGAGGCCGTAGACGAGCGGCACCCGGCCGGCGATGTGCGCTTTGGCGGTGCGCAGGAGCTCGGTTTTCTCGTCGGCCGTGGTGGTGGGCGACTCGCCGGTGGTGCCGTTCACCACGAGGTAGTCGGCGCCGCCTTCGATACAGAACTCCAGCAAGCGCCGCCACCCGCCGTAGTCCACCGTGAAATCGGGGGCAAACGGGGTGACCAGGGCCACGCCCGTGCCGTGAAACGCCGGAAGGCGGGAGCCAGAGTTGTTCATGCCGGGGGTTAGGGGTTAGTTTTGTGCAAAGGTAGGGGCGCGTCGCACGCGCCCGGCACGCCAGCGCTGGCGGCCACGCCCATTTTTTTCAGCCGCCATCGCCGGCGGACGCGTGCGACGCGGCCCGATTTCCATGAAATTCTCTTCTGCTTCCCTCCTGCTCGCCGCCCTTGCCGTGGCCGCCTGCGACTCGAAAACCGCCACCACCGGCGAGGCGGCCACCAGCACCGCCGCCGTGCACGCCGCCACCATCGACCCCGCCACGGCCGAAACGTCGGGCACCAAAGCCACCGCGGCCGACGAGGCCAACGCCACGCCCGCCCCCGACCCCACCACCATTCCGGCCGCCAAAGCCGCCGATGCCGCCGCTATTCTGGCCCGGCCGCAGGTGCCCATCCTCTGCTACCATCAGATTCGGGACTGGACGGCCCGCGACTCGAAGGGTGCGAAGGACTACATCACGCCCATTGCCACGTTCCGGGCCCACATCAAGATGCTGGCCGATTCGGGCTACCATACGGTGTCGCCCGACCAGATTTACGCCTACATGACCACCGGCGCCAAGCTGCCGAGCAAGCCCATCCTGCTCACGTTCGACGACACCGACCTCGACCAATTCACCATCGCCCGCCCCGAGCTGGAAAAATACGGCTACAAAGGCATGTACTTCGTGATGACCGTGAGCCTGGGCCGCCCGCATTACATGACCAAGGCCATGGTGAAGCAGCTTTCGGACGAAGGCAACGTCATCGGCTCGCACACCTGGGACCACCACAACGTGAAGAAATACCAGGGCCAGGACTGGGTGACCCAAATCGACAAGCCCACCAAAACCCTGGAGGACATCACGGGCAAAAAAATCAACTACTTCGCCTACCCCTTCGGCCTCTGGAACGAGCAAGCCTTCCCGGAGCTGAAAAAGCGCGGCTTCGTGGCCGCCTTTTCGCTGGCGGAGAAGCGCGACCAGAACGACCCGCTGTTCACCATTCGCCGCATCATCGCCAGCGGCTACTGGTCGCCGAAGACGCTGCGGAACAACATCGTGCAGTCGTTTTAATGAACGAGGACAAGGGCTAGGCCCGCCAACAAAAAGACCTGGCCAGATGGGGCCGGGCCTTTTTGTTGGCGGGCCGGCTTGAGTGGAAACCTGGAAAGTCAGTCCACCATAAAGTCCGTACGTGCCCGGATTATTTCGCAATTATAGTAAAAGAATTCGCATAGGTGGGATATGAGTTCCACTCAATCGCAGTCCTCCGATTATGTTTTCGGACTTATTCCAACAACAGGCGAACGGCTTGATTTCCGCATTGTACTATATAAACCCCGGCCGTAAGGCCCGTTACTCGCAGTTCGGCCAGGCCGTCGACTCCAACCAAGGCGCTCTCAACGTGTTGCCCCTGTATATTCAATAGGTGCACTACGTTGCCCGTCCCCCCGGCCACCACGACTTTTGCAATGGACTGGGCTGGATTGGGCGACACCTGTAGGCTAATGGCATCGCTAACGAGTTTTTTTTTACCCGACAAAGCGCGTACGGGTGAAAAGGTGGCTTTGCCGTTGGTGTCTACTTGCCGCAACCGGTAGTAGACCGTGTTGGCAGCGTACCGGCCGATGTTTGGGTCCACGTATTGGAATTGTTGAGCCTGGCTGCTGTTACCGTGCCCAGCCAGGCGTACCAAACTCGTGAATGCCTGACCATCCACACTACTCTCAACGGAGAAATAGGCATTGTCCATTTCCATGGCCGTCCCCCACCGCAACAGGGCTCCATCCCCGTAGTGTTCGACCGAGAAAAAAGTTAAAATTACGGGCAAGGGTGCCGAGGCGGCTTTGGTGGCCTCGAGGGCGCCGATGTTGCCGCGCGCGGGCGATTGGGGCGTGGGGTTGCCGATAAAATCGTGGGGACCACGGCTGATGTTGAACTCTGTTAGCAAGTCGAGGCCCGCGCCAAGAACTGGCGAAGCTGCCACCGGAGCAAAGGTTTGAGTGGTTTCGGAGACCAGTGGGTCAGCCACCAATCCAGTGGTGCGGCCGTCGGCCAGCCGCTCTTGGCCGGTAGCCGTCCGAAAGGCCGCCAAACTGCCATACGAAGTGCCATTCCATACTATGGCTAACGGCGAGGCCCCACTCCAATAGCAGTTCCCTTCGAAGCGTAATCCCGCAGGGGTATAGCTGTTGAGCAACACGAGTCCCCCACTGGTTTCCAGCACGTTGTTGCGAATGCTAATGTCGCTCACGCCACTACTGGAGATGAACACGGCTTTGGGCGATGAGCCGTCGGCTGGGGGGCTAAGCAGTACCGTATTGTTGTAGATTGACGCCTGCTGAATGCCCCCGTTCGACCCCGACGACCAGAGTTGCAGGGCGCCTTGGCTGTCGCGGCGGGCGTCGTTCTGGCTCACATTATAGCGAATGGTTAGTCCCCGCATTACCGGAGCGCCCGGGTACTGTGCCAGCAGGTAGCCCGGCCCACCGTTGTCGTGCGAGTAATTATACTGCATTATCGAATTGGTGCAGCCCCCATCCAGGTCAAATCCGCCCCCATCGTGAGCGGTTCCGGAGCTGTTGTGGTGCGATTCACAATTCTGAATCGTCAGGTTGTTGCAGCACCAGCCCCAAATGCCCACCGGCCCACCGCTCTGGTTCGCATTGAGCCAGCCGTTGTTGTACGCTTCACAATGTTCAATGAGTGCTCCATCAATGCCCGATAACACGATGCCGTTGCCGGTATGGGTGGTCGTAACGTCGGCACGGCCGGCATTATCGTAGGCTTTGCAGTTGCCCACGTACCAGTTGTGATGGGCTGCTAAATTTTCAGCATAGGACGAAAATCCAGCCTCGCCGTTGGCGTGAGACCTGCACGTCGTGATGCGCACGTCGGTGAAGCCACTTGAGCCGCTCCAACTGCCAACCAGAATGCCGGTACCCCGGTAGCCACTTACGTCGAGGCTGTCGAGGCGCAGGTACTCAAGGTGGGTATTGGGGGAGTCAATGTTAAAAATCACCCCGGAATTCGCATTCGTGAGCCGGCCAGACCCCACAAACGCCAAGTTCCTCAACTCAATGCCAGCCGTATTTTGCCCGTAAAACCCAAACGATGTTCCACTGAAAATAGTGGCTCGCCCAACCCCGTACGAGCTTAGCACAATCGGTCGGGTTGGCGTTCCTTTGCTTGCGGCTTGCAGCCATATGCTGCCTGTAAACGTTTCGCCCCCCGCGAACAGCACCTTGTCGCCAGGCTGGAATGTTGCAACATTGACCCTGTCAACCGTGCGCCAAGCCGTTGCGGTAGAAGTCCCCGGCTGGGCGTCATCGCCGGTAACGCTAATGTAGTACGTTGCAGCTTGTGATTTGGAAAGGGTTGCAACAATAATAACCAGGAAAAGTATAATTTTTGTATACATTACGCATCACGAAAAATTGATACACAAAGCTACAAAGTTTAGCCTTTATTAAAATACTAATATTTATAATCCCATTTTAGATTAATTTGAGAATATTCGACCGCATATTTTCATATTACCTCAAAATCCAAGCATAATAATATAATTGCACTTTTTATGCTCAAGTACAAAATCAGCCTCTTCCTTATTACCCAATAAAAGCTGGTTGCCACCTCATAAGTGCTGAGGTAGCAACCAGCTTTTATTGGTTTCGGAATTAAAGGTTTTGAGGATGCGGCACTATTTCATGTGCTAACCCGTGAACGGCTCGCACGCCCGGAATTCCGCGCCGAACCAGCAACGCAGGGCTTGCAGTAGCAGAACTGCTATATACGACCGCCTTGATTTCCGGGTAATGGAGAGCTACGCGCCTGGCTAACACACTGGGTGCGCGTCCATTGGCGGGCCAGGTAGCCATCAGCAACAGTGGCTTCTGATGCAGTTCAAACTGCTCGGCAAGCTGGTGCTGCAGGCCAGAATAGGCCTGATTTCCGATGTTCGTGGGGTGGTCGGCCACGAGCCAGTCCAGGTAGGTGGGGCCGGGGCAATAATCGACCACCGCCCCCGATTGGGGCAGGGTCCAAAGCCACGTTACGTTCAATACCTTCTCGGCCCTAAACGCTTTTACGAGGGCTTGCCAGGCACGTTTATGCATCACCGCAGAGCTCCGAGGAAACAATGGACGCAGCATAACGGGCCGGTCGGCTTCTTGGCGAAACTGCCGGGCAACGCGCCGCCAGTAGCCGGGGTTATCGGTCAGGTAAGGCAACGACCAAGTCAGCAAAGGCACCTGAGCCGCTGACAACTCACGCATGGCAGCGAGCGGGAGTTCGGGCAGGGCGGTGCCGGGCAGCACAAAGGGAACAATCTCGGGCCTTGGCGCCCGAACCGATTCAGCCCCCCCGAGTACCACCGGAAAACTAAGCCCTGATGTGACCGACTGCGCGGGGGCCAGCCCAACATGAACGCTGCCTTCACCCGTTTTCAACCAAGGCACGGAGGGCGTATCGCTTACCCAACCCCGTGCTAGCAGTAGTTGGGCAAAAACCAACACCCCGCTTGCACCGACGGCCCCACGACGCAAGCCGCGGGCAAGCGTCGAAGTAGCAACGGTCCACAAGCGGTTCAGGCCCAGCACCAGGGGCCGAAAAGGCCGCGAAGCCATGTCCCGAATAAAATTGCGAAGCGCTTCATGCTGGCCCATAGCGACAGCAGCCAACAAAATGCTCGCCAGCAGCAGCGACAGTCCCACCATTACGTTGGTATAGACGGACAGCGAAAGCATCCGGCCATATTTACATGCAGCTAATAAGAGCAAAGCAGTGAATATGTTAGGGGCTGCAACGCGCCATTCGTTGCGTAACCAGCCCTCGGCTTTGGGCGTCGGAATATAGGGTACCCGAACATTCAGTACAGCATAAATAAACCCCACGGTATACACCCACCATGTGCCTATCCGCAGAAATCCACCGGCAATATGCAGCCCCCGCTCGGCGGGCTCGCGCAACCACTGCTGGGCATAGCAGCGAATGAGCAAGGACGTGCCTACCAGGGGGAGCATATGCAACACAAAGCCGCCAAGCGACACAGACCAGGGAAATTCAGTGGTGGCCAGCGAAGCTATCGGCACCACGATGTCAATCAAAGTGATAACGCCTGAGAAAAAATACAACGGCAGGGCAAGGTAATGGACGCGTTGAGCCCACGAAAAACGGCTCCATAGCTTGGGATACACCCGCAGCAGCAGGTCGAATGCCCCCGGGCCCACTTTAGCTGCTGGGCATAAAAAGCCGCCAGCGAGGTAGGCACCAGCCCCCGGCTCAACACCTTGGGCAGATAGACGGACTGCCACCCCTCTGCGTGCAGGCGCATGGCCGTGTGCATATCTTCGGTGAGCCCGGCCGCATGCCCGCCAATAGAATCGAGTGCCGCCCGCCGAAACGTGCAGTTGGCCCCAATAGCCTGCACGGTACCGTAGGAATTCATGCCCATCATCAAGGGACCGTAGAAATGGTAAGTCTGCTCGGCTGCCCCGCGAGCAACCAGGCTCTCCTGCTGGTTCGCATAGGCTTGCACTACCTGTACGAAGCCAATATGCTCGTCTTCGAAAAACGGCATAACTTCGTCAAGAAATTCTGGAGCCAGCACATGGTCGGGGTCAAGGACCACGCAGAATTCGCCGGTTGCCTGGCGCAAAGCATTGTTGATGTTGCCGGCTTTGGCATTGATTTTTTCACGCCGTGTGACGTGTACTACTCCCAGCCGCATACAAGCCGCTCGCAGGGCTGGGTCATTGCTCTCATCACACAAGTAGCTGGTATGAGGATACCGGACGGCCTGCATGGCTTCCATGGTCCGAACTATCATGGCGTAAGGCTCTCCTGGACAAGCCGTAGTCAGTATGTCCACACTCCGCAAGGCCGTTTGAGTGGGAGCGGGCGGTACTGGCTCGCACACTTGCACATAATGCAACCATTCGTGCAGCATTCGCAAGAGCTTAAACCCAAGGGAAATCGCAAGCAGCCAAAACAACGGCGCATAGCCAATGTGCTCATCGCGAACAAACCACCACAGAAAATAAGCCATGGCCAGCAACCCCAGCCCAACCAGTACCCGCATGGATTGAACACCTGCTACCAGTCGGAATTGTACCCGGTACGCTGGCGGGCCATCCGCTTTAAGTAATGCTTGGTCAGGTTTTAAGCTACGGTTGGCACTGTCAACAGAGTATGCAGTTGGCTAATTGGCATAATTCACTTTAATAATCAGAAAATCATAATCTGGCCAAACGTTGCGCACATGCAAAAGTTCAGAAATGAACGCCCCTAAATCATTTTTAAGTATAATTTTGTGACAAGTTAATCCTAGCAATTAGAAAGGTGAGAAGTGACTGCTCATCAATTAATCCTGTATAATGTTCATTTAGACCCAGTTTATACTTTTTAAATAATGCGCTGTAAATCAATGACATTACAATATCCTCAATTCCCCTTCCCCCTCCTTCGCGTTGTGTTTGGGTGGTTGGTAGCTCTAGCTGGGAGCGGGTGCGGTAGCACTGGCACTGCCGCCCCGCCATTGGCGGAAAACGCATCGAAGGCCGTGCGGGTGGTGGCCGTGCCTGGTGGCTTCCGGCTGGAACGCCAAGGGCACCCGTACCGAATCAGGGGAGCGGGCGGCACTCAGCATCTGGGCCGTATCGGGGAGGCCGGAGGCAACTCGGTTCGTTTATGGAGCACCGATTACGCCGGTCCACTGCTTGATGAGGCTCAAAAACACGGCCTCACCGTGATGCTGGGGCTGTGGATGGAGCCGGATGGCAAAGGTGTAGACTATTATGACCGTACTGCCGTGCAGGCCCAATTGCAGCGCCTGCGGACCCAAGTACTGCTCTACCGGAACCATCCGGCCCTGTTGATGTGGAACGTGGGCAATGAGTTGGACCTGTTAATGAAGTTGAACCCTAAGGTTTTTATTGCAATGAACGAGGTGGCGCTCATGATTCATGAGTTGGACCCCAACCACCCCGTCACGAGTTCTATGACCGGCACGCTGGGCTACGTTGCAGAGCTGCATCGCTGGGCACCGGCAATCGACATCTTATCGGTTAATTCTTACGCCGGACTGCTCACCTTGCCCGAAACTGTGCGCAAAAGCGGCTGGACTGGCCCGTACATTGTTACCGAGTTTGGCGCCAAAGGGTTTTGGGAAGTGGAGAAAACGCCCTGGCACGCCCCTATTGAACAAAACAGTTCTATCAAGGCCGCTTATGTGGCCGAACGCTACCGCCGCACTGTTATCGCCGATTCGGCCCATTGCCTCGGGGCCTATGTTTTTTTCTGGGGCACCAAAATGGAATGCACCCTCACGTGGTTTAGCCTATTCACCAGCAAAGGCGAAAAAACGGCCCTGGTTGATACTATGCAACATTTTTGGAAAGGAAAGCCCATTTCCAATTATGCGCCGGCCATTTTACGCTTTGAATTGGCTGGAAGTCGCGACGTCAATTTTCCGCGCCTGCATCCGGACACCGACTATCCGGCTACGGTAGTAACTGCAGACTTTGAGGGCGATTCTTTAACGGCTGACTGGGAAGTATGGCCCGAAGCCTCAATTAGTCTGGTCTCAGCAGAAACATCGGTTTCCGAGCCACTCTCGGGCTACATCAGCCATTCCACTGCCCGCCGAACCACCCTGCATACCCCCCGCAAGCCCGGTGCCTACCGGCTGATGCTTTGGCTACATGATGGCCACGGCGGTGCCGCTACCGCCAATATTCCTTTTTACTGCACACCAAATTCGCCCCAGGCCCTGCCATGACAAGTTGAAAAACTGGCCCTAAGACATCGTCAAGAAGTGCTTGCAACCCAACCAAAGTCCATTCTCCACTCCGGCTTACCCGAACAATTCCTCCTGGCCACCAGGAAAGGAAATCGCAGCCGGCGAAACCGGGCTGGATGCTGGGACCTCATCTTCGGCCGGCAGCAGGGCCATCAATTCTCCTTCCGAAATAATGGGCACTTTGAAGCCCAACGCTTTTTCGCGCTTGGCCGGGCCCATGTTGTCGCCGGCCACCAAGTAGCTCAGCTTTTTGCTGATGGAGCTGGTGATTTTGCCGCCGTTGCTGATGATGAGCTGCTGGAGCTCGTCGCGGCTGTGCTGCTCGAACACGCCGGAGATGACGAAAGTGAGGCCGGCCAGCCGGTCGGAGGCCGGCACCGGGGCTTCGCCGGTCACGGCCAGCCACGACACCCCGCAGCGGGCGCGTCAGAGCACGGCTTCCACGAACAACCGGGTGTCTTTCGCTGTCGTGCCGGGCGAACGTTCTTGGCCCGGCAGCAATGGCGAAAGCCGCGCCCACTGCGCATCGGTCAATAAACGCCGGGCTTTATTCATGCTCAAAGGTCGGCCCTAACGCTAAAACTTGCCCGCCCGGAAGTCGGCATAGGCTTGCGTTATCTCCTCTTCCGTGTTCATGACGAAAGGCCCCCGCGCCACCACCGGCTCGTGCAGCGGCCGGCCCGCGTAGAACATCACCCGGAGCGGGGTTGTGGCGTGAAACGTGATTTCGCTGGCTTCCGCAGCTTCGGTTAGGCCGTCCAGCAGCAGGACCTCCCCGGCTGCGGCCGGCACCTGGTGGCGGCCGAAAGTGCCGGCCCCCGCCAACACGTACAAAAAGCCGTTATAGTCCGCCGGCAGGTCCTGCGTGGCGGTGTGCCCGGCCTCGACCCGGATTTCCACCATCGTCACCGGCACGTGGTTTCTAGTCGGCGACACCACGGCCGCCGAGTTGCCGGAGTACACCCGGTAGGTAACGCCCGGTTCCTGGCGCGTCGGAGCGCTGCGGCCGGGAATGTCCTGGTAGCGGGGCGGGGTCATTTTCTGCGCTTGCGGCAGGTTTATCCACAGTTGCAGGGTGTGCACGGTGGTGCCGGCGGGGGGAGCTTCCAGGTGCGTCAGGCCGCTGCCGGCCGTCATCCACTGGGCATCGCCGGGGTGAAGCACTCCACTGCCCCCCTTGTTGTCGGCGTGGTGCAGTTCACCGGCCAGCACAAACGTGACCGTTTCCATGCCGCGGTGCGGGTGGTGGTCGAAAGCCTCGCGTCGAAACTCGTCTTCTGCCATTATTAGGAAAGGGTCGAATAGTTGCGTCTGGCCGGCGGGCAGCACGAGGCCGGACGCATGGCCGGGGCTATGCCGGGTCAGCTGCACCTTCCAGGTTTGCTTAATAGCGCGTTGCGCGGGTGTGTTCATGGTTTTACACGGAAAATGAAGGCCAGTTAAAAGCGGCAGTCCGGGCCGGAAAGTCGTAGCTACCGGGCACCCGGCTACCAGCCAAAGGCGAGTTTCTTGGGGAGGAAGCCGACCTGCCCGCCACCGCCGGCGCCCCGGGGGTAGGCGGCGGTGGCGGGTGGCGGCAACAACCCGTGGCGCGGTTGCCTGGTCGTCGCCGCTTCCGCGAGCTTCGGCGCTTGGCGACGGGAATTTCAACTCGCAGGCTCTCCGCCAGATGCCACCGCCCGAAGCAGGATGTGGGCTAGCTATCAGCCCTTTTTAAGCAGATTAATCGAAGCCAACGGGCCTTTGGCTTGCTGTAGCTTGCTGCCACCGGCGAGCGTGCCCAGGTTAACGGTGCTGAAGCCCAAGGATTCGATGACGGCCGCTACTTCGGCATTGGCGTCCGCGTGGTCGCCGGAGACGAACAGCACCCGCTTGCCCGCGCTCTCCTGCGGGTCTGCTTCCAGCACCTTGAAATAAAGCGTGTTGAAGGCTTTTACCAACCGGGCGCCCGGCACGTGCTCGCTCACCACCTCGCTGGAAGCGCGGCCATTCAACTCGGCGACCTGAAAATCGGGCGCAAAGGTGATGAAGTGGTTGGTCGCGTCGATGACGAGGCGCTGGTCCCAGTTGGTCAGTCCCGGCAGGGTTGCGAGTTGCGACCAGGGCAGGGCCAGCAACACGATATCCGCCTTGGCGGCGTCGGCCGGGGTGCCGGCTACGGCCCCCGCGCCCAGCGACGCAATGGTGTCCGCCAGCAGGGCCGGGTCCTTTCGGCTGCTAAGGGTTACGGTATGGCCTGCTTTTAGGAGGTGGCCGGCCACGGCTTTGGCAATATTGCCCGCGCCGATGATTCCAAAGGTCTTTTTCATGAAGTTGTTTTCTATTGATTCGTTGAGTAAATAAGTTTACTGGCACCGGGAGGGGGTTCTAACTACCGGTGCCAGCGGGCACGTAGTCGGCAGCGGTTAAGCCGTCACCTGCGCCGGGCGGCGCAGCCACAGCACGGCCGACAGCAAGAGCAGCAGCACGAGGGCCGGCACGCCGTTGGCAATGCCGCCCGGAATTTTAGTGGCGTGCATCATCACCGCGCCCAGCATGACCACCAGCAACCCCATCGCGGCCAGCCGGGTAAAGCGGGGTATGAGCAGACCAATGCCCCCGAGCACCTCGGCCCCGGCGATGATGTATGCCAAAATGCCGGACAGTCCGATGCTGCTAAACATGTTGACCGTGCCGGTCATGTCGGTAAATTTTTTCACGCCGGAAGCGATGAAGGCCAGCCCGAGCAGTCCTTGCAAGACCCAGGCAATAATGTTGCGAGTGGAAGACGACATAAAAAGGGGGATTTAGGAAGCGGGAATTAAGGAGGGAGGATTAACGAGCGGCTACTTCGGCCGCCCCGGCGAGGCTGACGCTGGCCAGCGCTTTGGCCAAGGCCGCGTCTTTCAACGCGGGCACCGCCACGCCCTCGACGCGGGTCACGTTCACATCGGTCATGCCCAGGAAGCCGAGCACGGCTTGCAGGTAAGGTGCCACAAAGTCGTAGCCGGCCGAGGGGCCTTTCGAATACACCCCGCCGCTGGACATGGCCACGTACACTTGCTTGCCCTTTACCAACCCCTCGGGGCCGGCGGCGGTGTAGCGGAACGTGATGCCGGCGCGGGCAATGTGGTCAATCCAGGCCTTGAGGGTGGAGGCAATGCCGAAATTGTAGAGCGGGGCCCCAATCACGATGATATCGGCGGCCATTACTTCGGCAATGGCTTCGTCGGAGTGACGCACGGCGGCCCACTGCTCGGGCGAGCGGCTTTCGGCGGGCGTGAAGAAGGATTGCAGGTGAGCTTCTTCCAGGTGGGGGAAGGGCTTATTGGTCAGGTCATGGACCTTGACGACGCTGCTGGGGTAAGCGGCCCGGAGCTTGTCGGTAGTGCCTTTGGCAAGTTGGGTGCTGTAAGAGGCGGCACCCCGGGGGCTGGAAATGATTTCAAGAATCTGCATTGGGAAAATGGACGAAAAGGTAAAAAGGTCGGTGCGCGACCGGTGAGGGAGAATGCGAAAGCAAAATTACCTGCCCTGCCAGGCAGGAATGGTATCAGTTACCGAAAGGATACCGGTATCCTTAACCATAGCACCCGGCTGCCACGGTCGTTTCTACTAAGGCAAAAAAGCCCTCTGCTTGACCCAGAAAGCTTTTTTGCCTTAGTAGAAACGAACCCTCGCCTGGTCCGCACTGCCCTAACGCGCCGCCCCGTTACGCGTCGTTCGGCGCTACGGTGCCGCTGAACACGACCAGGGCGTAGCCCCTTCGGCTGGCGGCAGTAACTTTGGTAACTAGTTATCGAAAATATACCGCCCCACTACTTCCCTATCCCTATGTCCACCACGTGCATTCACCCCGTTAAAAAATACCACATCCAAGCCCTGCGTGATACGATGGACGTGGTCAGCGGCAAGTGGAAACTCATCATCCTGGCCACGCTGCTGGGACACAAGTTTCGCTTCCGGGAGCTGAGCCGCGAAATTGGGATTACGCCGCGCGTGCTGGCGAAAGAATTGCAGGAGCTGGAGATGAACCGCTTGGTTAAACGGACCGTCTGCGACACGCGCCCCATCACGGTAGAGTATGAGATTACGCCCCATAGCCAGACCCTGACAAGCGTGGTCGACGCGATGGTGGAATGGGGCTTGCTGCACCACGAAACGGTGGTCGGCAAGAAAAGAGTGAGCGTCCCTGCCGAGGTTGCGGCGTAGAAAATGATTTTTCAAAGTCCGTAATGCAGCCTTCGCTTCAATCCCGCTTTTTCGAGCCCCGGCGGGGCGGCACTCGGGCCCCGAATGTCGCCCCGCCGGGGCTTTGCCGTTCTGCTGACTGGTTTTCCTACCGGGATGTCACCCCGCTGGGGCTGTCGTTCGGTACCCGGTAACGGGGATTAAGTATCATATAAAATGTCTGAGTCTGCGACATACAAACTCAAAAATTCGGCAAGTGAGGTTGTGATTACCTTGAATTCGTTCGGGTTCACAACGATGCCTATCCGGTAGCCGACTCCATCGGCGTTAGGTATGAAGCCGTACTCCCAACTGCGATGCATAAAGTCTACGAATACGATTACTCCGGCTTGTTCTGACGTCGCCCGTCCTTCGGTTGTTACCCGAATTTTTCTGTGATTAATGCACAAGGCTTCCACAGGGAGGAAAGAACAGTAATTCACATCCATGTGATTTGGATAGAGCTCTGGCGTTCCGTTCGCCGAACAGTACAGATACACAAAATCCGGTGGCAATGCTAAGCCGCGGGCTAAGGCCATTTTTTCCACGTACGGTAATTCCAACGACGGAGAAAAAATTGACTGCCCCTGCCAAAACCGAGACAGTCTATCAACTGCAATCCGTAAATCGTTTGAGATGGAAAGCATCGCAGCCATTGCTAAAACAACGTTCCTTGCTCCCCCAGCCCGGCCGTAACCGGCGCCTCAATAGTGGCATCAGTAGCGGGAGATTCGCCTGGATTCGGCAGCAGGGCCATCAATTCACCCTCCGAAATAATAGGCACTTTGAAGCCCAGCGCTTTTTCGCGCTTGGCGGGGCCCATGTTGTCGCCGGCCACCAGGTAGCTCAGCTTTTTGCTGATGGAGCTGGTGATTTTGCCGCCGTTGCTGATGATGAGCTGCTGGAGCTCGTCGCGGCTGTGCTGCTCGAACACGCCGGAGATGACGAAAGTGAGGCCGGCCAGCCGGTCGGAGGCCGGCACCGGGGCTTCGCCGGTCACGGCCAGCTGCACGCCGGCGTGGCGCAGGCGCGCCAGCAGGTCGCGGTTTTCGGGCTGCTGAAACCAATGGGCGGCGGCTACGGCAATCACGCCGCCTACTTCAGGCACGGCCGCCATTTCTTCGGCCGAAGCCGCCAGTAGGGCGTCGATGGTGCGGTAGTGCGCGGCCAGCTTCTGGGCCACGGTTTCGCCCACGTAGCGGATGCCCAGGCCAAACAACACGCGGGGAAACGGCACCTGCTTGCTGGCCTCGATGCCGGCCAGCAGGTTGTCGATGCTCTTTTCGCCGAGGCGTTCCAGCGTCACCAGCTCGGGCCGGCGGGCGGGCAGGTCGTAGATGTCGGCGGGTGTGGTCACGATTTTCAGGTCGAAGAAGCGGCCCACGGTTTCGGCGCCCAGGCCGTCGATGTTCAGGGCTTTGCGGCTCACGTAATGTTCGAGGCGGGCCTTAAGCTGGGGCGGGCAGCCGCGCTCGTTGGGGCAGCGGAAATGGGCTTCGCCCTCGGGGCGCACCAGCGGCGTGCCGCAGGCCGGGCAGGCCGTGGGGTAGGCGATGGGCACGGCGTCGGCCGGCCGGGCAGCCAAATCGACGCCGGTGATTTTGGGGATGATTTCGCCCCCTTTTTCGACAAACACCAGGTCGCCGAGGCGCAGGTCGAGCGCTTCTATCTGGTTGGCGTTGTGCAGGGTGGCGCGCTTCACCACGGTGCCGGCCAGCGGCACGGGGGTGAGCAGGGCCACGGGCGTGACGGCCCCGGTGCGGCCCACGTTATAAATGACGTCGTTGAGGCGGGTGCGGGCGGCTTCGGCCGGGTACTTGTAGGCGATGGCCCAGCGCGGGCTTTTGGCGGTGTAGCCCAGCTGGTCCTGCTGCCGCAAATCATCGACTTTGATGACGATGCCGTCGGTGGCAACGGGCAGGTCGAAGCGTTTTTTGGCCCAGTAGTGCACGAAATCGAGGACTTCGGCGATGTTGGCCGCCCGCCGCCAGGTGTCCGACACGGGCAGGCCGTAGCGGCTCAGCGCTTCGAGCGCGGCGCTGTGGCTGGCGAAGTGCCGGCCCGGCGTGAGCAGCGAGTAGGCGTAAAACCGCAGCTTGCGGGCCGCCACCTGGGCCGAGTTTTGCAGCTTGAGCGTGCCGCTGGCCGCGTTGCGCGGGTTGGCCAGTAGGGCTTCGCCGTTTTGCTCGCGCTCGGCGTTTAGCTCGGCAAAGACGGGCAGCGGCATAAAAATCTCGCCGCGCACCTCAAAGTCCTGGGGCTGGTCGGGGCCCGAGCGCAGGGCCAGCGGCAGGGTTTTGATGGTGCGCACGTTGGCCGTTACCACGTCGCCGCGGGTGCCATCGCCGCGCGTCACGCCTTGCGCGAGCTGGCCGTGCTCGTAGCGCAGGCTCATGGCCACGCCGTCGATTTTCAGCTCGCAGACGTAGGCGTAGGGCGCGCCTTCGAGGCCCCGCTGCACCCGCTCGTCGAACTCGCGGAGGTCGTCTTCCGAATACGTATTGCCCAGGCTGAGCATGGGGTAGCGGTGCACGGCCGTGGGAAACTGCTTGGTGATGGTGCCGCCCACGCGGCGGGTGGGCGAGTTGGGCAGGGCCAGGGCCGGGTTTTCGGTTTCGAGCCGCTGCAACTCGGCCAGCAGCTGGTCAAATTCCTGGTCGGGAATCTCCGAGATATCGAGCTGGTAGTATTGGTGGTTGAGGTGGTGCAGCTGCTCGGAAAGGGCCAGAATGCGTTGCTGGATGGCGGAAGATTCGGGGGTCATCGGGGGTTTAGTAGGCGCACAAAGGTAAAAGGGCATTCGTCGCGCCGGCCAACCTCACCCCCCGGCCCCCTCTCCCAAAAAGAGGGGGAGCCGAACGGTTTAGATAGCCTCATTCCTTATGCGCAAATACTCAGTGGTCGGTCAGGGATGCAATGGTTGGGAGTCAGGCAAAAGAACGTCGTGAAAGCGGAACGTCATGCAGAGCGCAGCGAAGCATCTTTACCGCAGTAGTAATTATTTACTTGTGCGGTAAAGATGCTTCGCTGCGCTCTGCATGACGTTCTTTTTCTTCAGACTCGCCCCGTTAAGTGTTGGGACCTTCAACCTAAGCCGGCACCAAAAAGGCCCCGTGGGCCGAGGCGCGGGTGCTGCCCGGTGCTGGCTCGTCGTCTTTCGATTCGTCGCCGCTGCCTTTGGGCACTTCGGCGTCGTGGCCGTTCACTTCTTTTTGGCCTTGCTGCACGGGCAGCACGGGGTTGATGGGAGCCGACGGGAAGAAGCGCACCAGCACCAGGATGGCAACCAGCACGCCAACAAAGGAAAGGAAAAATTTCATGGCTCGGAGGGTTGAAAACAACGCGAAAATTCAGGAAAAGACCAGGAGTTTACTGGCTGATAACCACGGCTTTGCCGAGCTTGCGCACGTAGGTCATGCGGCGCTCGCCCCCGCCCGAGCCGGTGTAGTCGAAGCCCACGGCGGTGGGGTCGGCCCGCAGCGCCGACCAGGTTTTGGTGTCGAGCTCGGCGGGCTGCTCGGCGTCGGCGGGCACGGCGGGCTGGGAGAAGTGGCCGTCGGAGAAGAAGCTGTTCATGCCTTGCAGAATGGCGATTTCCTTGTCGCGCACGCTGGCCGACTGCGGGTCGCTCAGCGAATTTTCGTGGAGCAGGGCACGGGCCGGCATTACTTCGTGGCGCAGCGTGTCGCCGGTGCTGCTGGTGACGATGAGGTGGGCCTGCGCGGTGAGCACGCGGGGGCCGCGCAGCTGCAACACGAAGTGGTCCTGGGTTTTGGGGTCGGAAAAGGTGTGGGTCGCGCTCACGGTATTGAGCACCGTTTTGGTGCCGACGCGGGTGCGGGCGCCGGTGGGGGGCGGGGTGTAGCTGGTGCGCGGGTCGACGGAGGAACTGCTGACTTCGCGCTCGGTGCTGACGCAGGAAGTCATTTGAACGATAAGACCGGCAGCGCCCAGAAACAGGCCCGCGATACGGGAGTAAGATGTTTTCATAAAATAAAACACGGCGCGCAATGGGAGCCGGGACACGAAGGTAAGGCGAGAAAACAGAGCCGGAAATACGCGGCAATAATCGGGGGTAACAGCCCGGTAACGGGATTTTACGGCAAAGGCTCAACAATGGATTTGCAACGGACTGAATCAGTGCTCAGAACAAACCAACTTCGACCCCCAGCACCCAGCGGGGCAGCTCGGGCCAGGCGCGGTAGGCCGCGCCGAAGGCCGGCGACAGCCGGTAGCGGGCCGTGAGCGCGTAGCGGTCGAGGCCGAGGCGGGCGCCCACGCCGCCCGCCCAGCGCCGCAGGTACGGCAGGCCGTGCTCGGTGGTTTCGACGGAGCCGATGCCCGGGCCGGGGTCGTCGCGGGTGGTGTGGCGGGTGGCGGCGGCCCAGCTGCCGCTGGCCAGCAGGTCGAGGTAGCGGCCGACGGCGTTGCCCCGGCGGCCGGCGTTGAGCCGCAGGCTGACTTCGGAATAAAGCTGGTGCAGGCCGAGGGTTTCGCGGCGGTGCAGCGCGAAGCTGGGGACAGTTTTTTGGCCGTTTTGGGCCAGGTCGTAGCGCAGGTAGTCGTAGCCCAGGTCGAGGTTGAGGGCCAGGGCTTGGGTGAGGCGAAACTTGAGCCGGCCGCCGCCGCGCAGCTCGGCGGACGGCAGGCCGTGCCGCAGCCCCGCGCCCGCGCCGGCCGGGCCCGCCACCAGCCCGTAGGCCAGGTATAAATGCCCGAAATAGCGGCGGTTGGGCCCAAAGGTGGTTTTTATCGTGTCGTCGGCCACGTTGGCGTGCACCAGAACCTGCTGCGCCCGGGCCGCGCGCGGGCCAGCGGCCAGCAGCAGGCCCAGGGCCAGCAGCCGGGCCGTCGGCTTAAAAATGTTCGCGCCCGGTGGGCGGAATATTAAGCACAAATCCTTCATTCTGAGTACGTGCCGGTGTAGCCTTTGAAGTGGACGCGCAGCACGTCGCCGCCGCGCAGCAGGCGGCGCGGCACCTGCACCACCAGCCGCTGCGTGACGGCGCGGGTTTCGTAGCGGCGCAGCACGCCGCGGCGGTCGGCCAGGTTCCAGTAGAGGTAGGCGGGGTAGTTGGGCTCGGGCAGCGGGACGGTGCCCGGCGCCACGGGCTGCTCGCGGCCGACGCGGGGCACGGGGCCGTCCTTCGGCGTTTTGGGGTCGGCGGCTTCGGGGGCGGCCTGCACGGCGGCTTCGCTTTGGTCGGCCATCAGCGGGAGGAACTCGGCGGGCCGCAGCGCGGCTTCGGGGCGGATGATGACGGCAACGAGGCTGTCGTGGGGCACAAAATCGAAGGTGGGGAGCACGGCCAGGGGCTGCGGTTGGCCGGGCCGCACGGCAAAATGGTGGAAGCGCGGGCGGCCGTAGCCGTGGGCGTAATCAAAATACGGGTACAGCTCGGCCGATTTTTCGAGCCCCTGAAACAGCTGCATGGCCGTAAGCTGGCGGTTTTGCTGCCACATGCAGGCCGCAAAACCCGCCACCAGTGGGGAGGAAAACGACGTGCCTTCGAGCCGCTCGTAGCCGTCGGGGGTGGTGGTGAGCACCACGCCGAAGGCCGCCAGGTTGGGCTTGGGCCGGCGGTCGGCGGTGGGGCCGAAGGAGCTGAAATCGACGTGCAGGCCGGTTTCGGGGTCGAGGCCGCCGATGGCCAGGGCCGAGTCGGCGTCGGCCGGCGTGCCGATGCGCACCCAGTCGTTGTCGCCGTCGTTGCCGGCGGCGCTCACCACCAGCAGGCCTTTGCGGGCGGCCAGGTTGGCGGCGCGGGCAATGAGGCTGCGGCGGCCGTCCATCTGCTCGGGAAAATAGCGCTGCTCGGTGTAGGCCAGCGACGAGTTGATGATGTCGGCCCCGAGGCGGTCGGCCCATTCGACGGCGGCCAGCCAGGCTTCTTCTTCGGCGTAGCGCTCGCGTTGCAGCTGCTCGGTGCGGGCCAGCAGGTACTCGGCGGCCGGCGCCAGGCCCAGGGCGGCGCCGGGCGTGCCGTCGGCGCTGGCCGGCAGGCGGCCGGCCAGGCAGCCCATTACCTCGGTGCCGTGGCTGCCGTCGTGGTACACGTCGGCCCGGTTTTTCAGGAAGTCGCGGGTGGCGACGATGCGCTTGCCCGCCACCAGCGCCTGAAACGCGGGGTGGTCGGGCAGCCCGCGAAAGCCGACGTCGAACACGGCGATGCGCAGGCCGTGGCCGTCGAGGCCGGCGGCGCGCAGCGCGGGGCCGTCGAGGTGGGCGGTTTGGCGGCGGGCCAGCAGGTAGTCGTTGGCCGAGATGAATGGCTTGCGCGGCTTGGGGGTGCGGGGGTTCTCAGGTTCGAGTACACGGCGCGGGCGGGGAACCTCACGGGACCCCTCCGGGGCGGCCCCTCTCCAAAAGAGAGGGGAGCCAGACGAC
>CAXTCS010000068.1:0-2381 GCA_964242365.1 uncultured Hymenobacter sp.
CGTAAAGCACGTAGTAGAGGTAGGTGCGCTCCTTCAGGAAGAAGAACAGAATCAGGTTGTAGAGCACCATGATGAACAGGATGCCGTAGAAAATGCCCAGCAGCCAGTATTGCAGCGACAGCTCGGGAATGAGGCCGGGGCCGCTGTGCAGCATGGCCCGGAAGCTGGTGCGGGTGTCGGAGCGCAGGCGCAGGTAGTAGGTCGCGGTTTGGCCGGGCCGCGGGGGCAGGTCGAACAGGAAGTTTTTGTAGGGGTGGGGGCGCGTGGCGAAGGGCAGGCTGGCGCCCGTGGCCACGCTGTCGTAGGCGGTGGCAGTGCCCGGCAAGGGGCGGAAAAACACCGCCCGGCCAATGTGCGAGTCGTAGAGCTCGAGGTACCAGGCGGCCGTTTCGCTGGGCGCGTGGCGCACGGTAATGCGCAGCCAGTAAGTGCTTTGCGGGTGTTGAATGTTGGGCGGGTGGCCCGAGCCGCGCATCATCAGGAAGCGGCGGTTCCAGGCCGGGGACTGGACCTCGGCGATGGTCAGCTGGCTGGTGGGGTCCTCCAGCATGCTGTAATAATTCTCGTCGAGGTAGAGGCCCGGTTGGGTGAGGTTCAGGGCCAGGGTGTCTTCGGGCGCGGCAAAGGCCCGCGCGGGACTCAACAGCCCGAACAAAACCAGAACGGCGGAGCAGCTGCAACGTAGCAGGCGGGCCCAATTGCGGGCGCGGGCTGCCAAATGGTAGATAATCGGCATAACAAGCTCTAACTTACGAAAAAGCTGTTTATCACCGGCTAGTGAGCACTCACTCTACTACTTGTTTGCAGTGCGGACCCCGCTATTCGCGCCACAATCAGGTGTTCGGGCAAAGCCCAATTCCTACGACGAAAACCCGGTGGCCGACAACTTTTGCCTGGCCTCGGCCAAGCCAGCAGCCAGACTCACAGGCGAAACTGGGCGCTGAACTTGACGCCGAAGTTGTGGTGGTCGGAGGTGTTGGGGGAAATCGTCGTGGGTTGCTCCCGGTAGGTGACGCGGTGGATGAAATCGACGCGTAAGAACTTGAAGATGTTTTCGATGCCGTAGCCTACTTCCACGTAAGGCTGCTTGCCCAGCGGCGGAATGATTTGCAGTTCTTTGCCGTCGAGGCTGCGGCGGGGTTGGTTGGCGTTGGCCTCCGACAGGCTGCCGTAGAGGAAGTTGGCCGTGGCTACCAGGCGCCAGTTAAGGCCCCGGATGCCGGGCAGGCTGTTCAGCACCAGTCCTTCGAAGTGCTGGTCGAGCCGCAGCGAAACCGACCGGTCGGTGACGAATTCCAGGTAGTTCATCAGGTTGAAGGCCTGGGCGTTGTAAAAGGGGGTTTGGTTGCCGAGCGGCGTTTTGAGGATGAGGTACGGCACGGCATCGGGGATGTAGCTGCCCTCGATGCGGTAGCCCAGGCGGCCCAAAAGGCCCACCGAAACGCTGTGGGTCATCAGCAGGTTGAACTTCTGATAAGCAAGCGAAGGCTTGGAAGTCATCAGGTTGCGGATGCCGACGGTGTAGCGGAACGTGAACACCGGCCACCGCTTGAGCCCGACGGCCCGGCGGCGTTGTTCGCTCTGCACCAGGGTTTCGTCGGCCGCGTAGCGCGATTCGAATACTACTTCCGACAAGCCCAGGTTGCGGCCCTGCGGCGCCGACGGGCTGCGGTCGGACGTGGTGAAATAGGCGATGTCGTGCAGCGGCTTCACGCTCTGGTAGCGCGCGATGACGGTTTGGGTGAAGCCGTGGAACAGGTCGCGCTGCACGCTGGCCGACCACAGGTCGCGCAGCAGCGGCCCGCCTTGCTTGAAGCGCCCCCAGCGCGAAGCGGCCACGAACAGGTTGTCGGCCAGGAAATCGTTGTCGAGCAGGGCATACTGTTCCACATCGTGCCGGTATTCGGCCCCAAACACCGTCCAGTGCCGGCGCTCGGCGATGTAATTGGTTTTCAGGCCGTAGGAAAGGCGTTCGTCTTTGGTGCCGTAGGCGACGTAGCCTTGCGTGAGCCAGTCGCGGCTGATTTCGGGGGTGGTGCGGAAGCCGAGGCGGACGCGGTTGCCTTCGTAGTCGTTGTAGGAGTAGCTGTTCAGAATGGAGCCGATTTCCCAGCGGCCCACGCGTTTGTAGCCGTTCACAAAGAAGTCAATCCAGTCGAGCACGTTGCGCACCGAGGGCAGGGACTTGGCCGAATCGAGCACGGCAAACATCTGGCGGTCGGAGAGGCTGAGCGTGTCGGGGCGGTGCTGGTCGAAGTAGCCGCCGGTCGCTCCGGCCGACAAGCCGCTGAGCAGGCCGCTGCCCGAGCCGCTCTCGGTGGGTTCCATGAGGGCCGACACGACGGGCTGGTCGTAGAAACCGGGCTCGGTGTGCGGCTGGT
>CAXTCS010000068.1:2391-19028 GCA_964242365.1 uncultured Hymenobacter sp.
CCGTGGTGAGCCGCACGAGCATGGCAGCTTGCTTCTCGTAGGGACGAATGCTGATAACCAGCCTGGTGCGGGTGGGTAGGCCGGCGCCTTCGCCGGGCGAGGTCAGGTCCTGGAAGATGCGCAGGTCGTTGACGAAGTTCAGGTTGGCTTCGGGGCTGGCCACCAGCTCGACGCGGCGCAGGGCGTAGCCTTCGGCCGTAATCCAGATGGTGCCCTTGAAGGCCAGGTCGTGGGGGCGCTTGGGGGCTACGGCTATTTTGTAGCACCAGTCTTTGCCCACGAACACGGAATCCTGAAGCTCGTAGTCGTACGTCAGGCGGCCTCCTTCGGCGATGGGCGAGATGAAGTCTTTGCCCAGCACGTTTTGCCAGCTGGGGTAGAAGTCAAAGTTCTGAAAGTTCGAGCCCAGCATCTGCGAGAGCACCGAGCCTTCGCGCGGGCCCGCGCCGCGCATCTGCTTGTGCAGCAGGTCTTCGCGGCGGCGCAGCGGAGACATTTTCTGGTAGACCCGCGAGCCCACTTCGGAGGCAAAAATGGGGAGCGGGGCGTCGGGGTCGGAGGCAGCGGCGGCGCCCTGGCGCACGGCCAGGGCCCGAATGTCTTTGATAACCTTGCGCTTGGCCAGGCCGGCGGGCAGCTCAATGAGGCTGGTTTCGATGCGGTTGTACGAGTCGTACTCGGCGGCCTGCAAGGCGCTGCGCTCGTTTTGCGGCTTGTGCCGCTGCACTTCGCGCAGGATGCGGAAGGCGGGGTTTTCGGGTTGGCGGGACGAGACGACGACTTCGGCCAGGGCCACGCCGCCGGCTTTCAGGCGGAAGAGCACCGTTTGCGCGGCGGCGTCGGTGAGCTTGCGCCGCTGGGTGGCAAAGCCCATGGCCGAAGCGGCGATGGAGTCGGGCGCGCCCGAAACGGCCACGGTGAACTTGCCGGCGGCATCGGCGGTGGCGCCGGTGCTGGTGTTGGGAATGAAAATGGAGGCAAACGGGACGGGCTCCCCGTTGGTGGCCTCCACGACCTGGCCGCGAATAACTATGCGCTGGGCAGCAGCTGGGAGCACCCAAAGGCACAGCAGGAGCAGCGGAGCAAGAAGTTTCATACGAAGTGAGAAAGAGCCAAGTGCCGGAACCGATACCGGCCCCGCAATCTACGCAAAGCCCCGGTGGGTTCTAAGTAGTTCCGGGCCGGGGCCGGGTTTTTTCTGGCGAGAGCGTCGTTTGGTGCCCTAAGTAGGGGCTGAGGACCCAAAAAGGGCGGTTATTGGCGGGGGTAAAATTTTGTAAGGGCGTGATGGAGGAGGCAGCCGAACTGATGTAATCTTAGCGCTTGTCCCGCCCGTCTGGCCGTGCGGGGCGGGTTTTATACCTCTACTTTGAGCGTGGCGGGGGCGTTGGTTACCTCGAACAGCTCGCCGTGAGGCACGATGGTAATCTGGCCGTATTCTTTGAGCAGCATTTTGTAGGCCTCGGCCACGGGGCGGGGTTTCCGGTCGAGGTCGAACAGGCCGCAGGCGTTCACGGTGCCTTCTTTGCGCTCCAGGCCCTTGTCCCAATCGAGCTGGTCGATGAGCGAGTACCAGGTGAAGCCGAGCACCGGCACGCCTTCCTTGCGCATGCGCAACACGTTGACCCATTGCTTCCAGAGCCAGCCGGGGGCGTCGTTGGCTTCGAACACGTTGGTTTCGGTGTACATCACCGGTTTTTTGTAGCGCTGGTAGTAATCGTGGGTAACGTTGTACCAGCCCAGCACGTCCATGCCGGTGTGGATGGAGCCATCGGGCAGCATGATTCGCTCGTTGCGGCCGTAGTAGTCGTTGCCCATCACCTGGTAGCCGGGCGGCTCGCCGGCCATGAACCAGTCGTACTCTTTGCGGGTCAGGCCGTTGTCGTAGAGGTAGTTGAGGACGTCGCCTTCGGGGTGGTGGCCGTAGAGCAAGTCGAGCGAGGCAAAGCGCAGCTTGTTCTGCATCTGCACCTCAAAGGTGCGCTCGGCGCGCAGCTCGTGGGTGAACTCGGCCGATTCGCTTTGCACGATGATGCAGTCGGGGCGGTGCTTGGCAATTTTTTGGGTGCCCATGATGCTGGCCGCCACCGTGTGCTTGAGCGCCGTTACGAAGGCTTGGTCCGACTTGAGCTGCTCGTTCCAGATGCCGTCTTTGGCGCTGAGCTTGGCCGTGACGTAAATCTCGTTCACGGGCGTATAAAAGCGCACCCAGGGGTAGCGCTTGGCCACGGCCTCGCAGTACCGGGCAAAGTGCACCGGCAGCTCGGGGTTCTGGTAGTTGCCCAGCCAGTCGGGCACGCCAAAATGCATCAGGTCCAGGATGGGCACGATGTCCAGGCGCTGCATCTCGGCCATCGCCAGGTCGGCAAATTCCCAGTCGTATTTCGTCGGGCTTTGCTGAATGAGGTAGTACGGCAGGCCGTAGCGCAGCGCTTTCAGGCCCATCTCCTTCACCAGGCCCAGGTCTTCTTGGTAGCGATTGTAGTGGTCACACTCGGCCAGCAGGTCGCGCCGGGTTTTGCCGTGGTCGATGGTGGGGTAGGAGCACTCGATGCCGGTGGCAAACATGAAGTTGCCGGGCAGCCCCGTTGGTAGCCCGCTGCCGTCGTGGCCCCGCGCGCCGCCAAACTCGTCGCCCTCGTAGTTGCCGTCGCCGAACCGGGCCTTGATTTCTGTGAGAAAAGACTTCATGGGATGAGCAGTTAACAGTTAGCAGTGAGCAATGAGCAATTTGTCATTGCGAGCCCAGCGAAGCAATCCGTCCTGTTCTCAGCGACCAACCCTGAGTTGTGACACGCCCTTTTGTTGGACCGGAAAAAGCCTCTTTTCTGAGCAGGACGAGGGCTTTTCACATTAGAGGGTTGGTCGCTGAGAACAGGACGGATTGCCACGGCCTCCGGCCTCGCAATGACAATTGCTCACTGTTCATTGCTCACTGCTCATTGAATTTCAGCGTTGTTGCGCTAAGAACTTGTCGGCCGTGCGCAGGCTTAGGGCCATGATGGTTAGGGCGGGGTTCACGCTCAGGGCGCTGGGGAAGGTGGAATTGTCGGAGATGTACAGGTTGGGCACGTCGAAGGCGCGGCCGTTGGCGTCTACTACCGCGTCGTCGCCGCTCAGGCCCATGCGGGCCGTGCCGATGACGTGGGCGTAGCGGCCAAACGCCCAGATGTCGGAGGCCCCGGCGGCTTCCCAGAGGCGGCGCATCAGGGCTTCGGCGTGGGCGTTCAGGCGCCGCTCGTTTTCCTGGGCTGAGAAGTGCAGGCGCGGTTTGGGCAGGCCGCGGGCGTCTTTTTCGTCGGCCAGCTCCAGGAAATTGTCGGCGTGGGGCAGGCAGTCGCCGAGGATGTTGATGCCGGCCACGTGGTTGTAGTTTTTCATGTAATCGCGCAGCGGCTGGCCCCACAGCTTGCGGCCCCGCGCCACCTGCCCGGCAAAGGTGACGGGCATCACGCCAATGCTTTGCAGCAGGTAACCCCCCGCGAAATCGGCGTTTTGGGGCCGGTGCGTGTCCTGCGAAATCAGCCCGCCCGGAATGCCCTTGTTGGGCCGCACCATTTCCTCAAACGTGCCCCAGACCTGCACGCCGGGGTGGGCCATGAGGTTGCGGCCCACCTGGCCGCTGGTCAGGGCCAATTCGTTGAGCAGCAGCAGGCGCGGGGTTTCGACCGAGCCGGCGCAAAGGAATAAGTGGCGGCAGCGCTGGCGCTTTTGCTCGCCGTTTTGGGTATAGACCACGCCGGTGACGCGGCCGCGCTCGTCGCGCTCAATCTCCGTCACGAAGCTGTTGGGCTGAATATCAGCCCCGTGGTGCACGGCCAGCGGGATGAACGTGACGTCCATGCTGGCCTTGGCGCCGGTCGAGCAGCCTGCCTGGCAGAAGCCCCGGTTGGTGCAGGCCTCGCGCCAGCCCACGCCGTCTTGGTAGTACCGGGCCGACAGGGCCGCGTTGGCCGCCGGCGAGGTGCGGATGCCGAGCTTCTCGGCGCCGCGCACCATTAGCTGGGCGGCCCCGTTCAGCGGCAGGGGCGCCAGTGGGTAGCCCTGGCGGCGGGCCGGCCCCCACGGGTAGGGCGATGGACCGGAAATACCCAGAAACTGCTCCAGCTCTTCATAATACGGCTCCAACTCTTCGTAGCCAAAGGGCCAGTCTTCGCCCTGCCCAAAGTCGCGCTTGAGGTGCAAGTCGGCGGGCAGCGGGCGGGGCGTGTAGGCCGTGTAGTGCAGCGTGGAGCCGCCCACGCCGGTGCCCGAGTTGTTTTTGCCCATGGCCAGCGGGTCGTGGCCGGCGGCCAGCCGCTCGTCGTTCCAAAACAAGAAGTCCTGGGCCTTTTCGTCGGTGGCAAATTCCTGCTCCGGGTTGTGCCAGGGGCCGGCTTCGAGGGCCACCACTTTCAGGCCGGCCATGGCCAGCCGGGCCAGCAGCGGCGCCCCGCCCGCACCCAGGCCGATAACCACGCAGTCTACTTCGTCGGCCGGGGCCGGAATGGCTTGGGGCTGCTCCTGCGGAACATCGGCGGGCACGGGCGCCACGGCCGGCTCATCGGCCAGCAAGGCACGCAGCAGCGGGTCCTGAATTTCGGGCTGAACGGGGCTGAGGACGCCTTCTTCGAGAACTTCTTCGTCGGGCATGATAAGTTGTGATGGGGTGATAGAGTAATGAGGTGATTAAGTATAGAATACTTTAGGGAAGTGCAATCCAGCGCAGGCATACGCTTTCCGCCTTTCACCTCATCACTTCATTTCTTCATTACCTGAAGCTGGTTCTCGTTCTTCTTTTTCGTTTAAACCGATTTTCGTCCAGGCGGGCAGGTCGGCCATGCCCACGTAGCCGATTTCTTCCTGGGCCAGGGGGTGGGCGTAGTAGGTTTCGGTGAGCTCGGCCAGCAGCTCTTCGAAGAAGCGGCCGGCGTCGAGGGTTTGCCAGGCGGTGCCGGGCGGGCGGCCGTCGGCCAGGGATTGCAGCGTAGCATCCTGCTGCTCAGCGTTTAAAGCGGTGAAGTCGGCTTGGAACAGGGCCTGCGCGATTTCCTGAATGCCGCCAAGGCCCAGGCGTACGGCTTCGCGGTCGGGCGGCAGGGCGTCGTAGCGCCAGCCGTCGGATTTGCCGTCGGCGAGGCGCTGGTCCACGGCCGGGGCCAGGGCGATGGGCGCTTCGGGGCGGTCGGGCTGAGGGAACAGGCGGGCGGCCACGGCTTCGAGCAAGGCAAAGGTTTCGGGGGCCAGAAACCGGGGCTCGTAGGCCAGCGGAGCATCGAGCCGGCTTTGCAGGGCCGCGCGGGTGGCTGCCGACACGTGCGCAGTGCCCAGCAGGGCGCGCACGGTGCCGCTCGGATAAGTTGGGACGGGCATAAAAAGGGCGTTGGCTGGAAGGGTGCCGCAGCTGACGGCCCAGGTAACAACTCCTTACGAGCAAAATCTTCCCGTCGGCTACTCGTTTTGGCGGAATTATTTCGGCGGGTATCTTCAACAAAAAACAGCCGGCCACGCAGGGCCGGCTGCTTCCCAAAACGGAGCCAAAAAAGCGGCTTAATTGAACAGGGCCAGGGCCTTGATGAAGGTTTGAACCACGCCCCAGGCCAGGGGAATGCCGACGAACAGCCAGGCCAGGGCCACCGAGCCGCCCGAACTCGTAGCGGCGGCAGCGGCGGGGGAGGAATTTGGTTGCGGATTCATGTCGAGGTCGGATTAAGAAGTTGAAAGTCTGGGGATTAATGGCCGCCGGCTTCAGCGGTTACGGGGCCTTTCTCGTTGTATTTCTCGTTTACGGCCGTCACGGCGAAGTTGGCCAGCAGGCCCACCACCAGCACGCCCGCCATGGTGTAAAACACGGTTTGGTAAGCCGCGGCGCCGGTGAAGCCCTGCGCCTTGCGGCTTTCGTGCAAGTAGTTGACAATGAAAGGCCCCAGCACGCCGGCCGTGCTCCAGGCCGTGAGCAAGCGGCCGTGGATGGCGCCCACCTGGTACTTGCCAAACAAGTCGGACAAATACGCCGGAATGGTGGCAAAGCCTCCGCCGTACATGCTGATAATCACGCAGGCCACCAGCACAAACAGCGACAGGTTGAGGTTGTGGCCCAGCGTGGGCACCAGGGCGTAAAGGAGAATTCCCAAGCCGAAGTAGATGGCGTAGGTCGGCTTGCGGCCCAGCTTGTCGGACGCCGAGGACCAGAAAAAGCGCCCCAGCAGGTTGAACAAGCTGAGCAGCCCCACAAAGCCGGCGGCCGCGGCGGCGGTCACGAACTTGGTGTCGCCCATCGCCGCCTTCGAAAACGTGTCCTGGATGAGCGGAGAAGCGGTTTCGAGCACGCCGATGCCGGCCGTTACGTTGGTGAGCAGCACCACCCACAGGAGCCAGAATTGCGGCGTTTTGATGGCGTTGTCGGCCGATACGTTGCCGGTCGTGACCAAGGCGTGGTGCTCGGCGTTGGGCACGTAGCCGGCGGGCGCCCAGTCGTCGGCCGGCACCCGAATGGTCCACACCCCAAACTGCATAAACAGGAAATAGACGATGCCCATCACGATGAACGTGGGCGCCACGCCCTGCGGCGCCGCGCCTTTGAAATGCGCCATGAGCGCCACGGCCAGCGGCGAGCCAATCATGGCGCCGCCGCCAAAACCCATGATGGCCATGCCCGTGGCCACGCCCTTGCGGTCGGGAAACCACTTGATGAGCGTGCTCACCGGCGAGATGTAGCCAATGCCCAGCCCGATGCCGCCCACAAACCCGTAGCCGAAATACAGCAGCGCCAGGCTGTGCATTTTCACGCCCAACGAGCCAATCAGAAAGCCGCCCCCGAAGCACAGCGCCGAGGCCAGCATGGCCTTGCGCGGCCCCACCCGTTCCAGCCACTTCCCAAAAATGGCCGCCGACAAGCCCAGCAGCACGATGGCGATGGAGAAAACCCAGCCAATCTGGCCGGCCGTCCAGTCGCCGGCCGCGGGGTGGTCCACATCGCCACTGAGCAGGGCGCCGAGCGGTTTTTTAAACACGCTGAACGCGTACGCCTGCCCAATGGCCAGGTGGATGGCCAGGGCCGCCGGCGGCACCAGCCAGCGATTGTAGCCGGGGCCGGCCACGGTGCGGCTGCGGTCGAGCAGGGAAGAGGAAGTGTCGGCCATGAAGAAATGAGAAAGGAAGTGAAAGAAACCGGAGAAGCTATGGTGGCTACCCGTGCGCCAGCCTGCCGCGAACGGAAAGGTAACTGGCTTTCTGCCAGATTGATTGGGGATGAATTAAAAAAATTGCTAGAGCGGTTCTCCGGGTCGCGGCCGGAGAACCTCACGGGACCCCTGCGGGGCAGGCCCCGGTTCGCTTGAAGCGCGAAGCCCCAGGAGAGGGGGCCAGACGACCGGTACACCATCCTGAGAACCGCTGTAACATAGCTACAGCTGTGAAAAGCCAGGAAAGTGGCGGTGTCATTGCGAGGAGGCACGACGACGCAATCCGTCCTGTTCTCAGCGACCAACCTAATGGTGTGACACACCTTTTTCTGGGGCTGCAAATTTATGGACCGGAAAAAGCCTCTTTTCTGGGCAGGGTCGGGGCTTTTTCACATTAGGAGGTGAGTCGCTGAGAACAGGACGGATTGCGTCGTCCTTCGTCCTCGCAATGACCAATTCTTCATTCCTCATTCCTCATTCCTCATTAAGCAAAGCGTCACTCGTCGCTGCTGAGCTTGCCGCCGGTGACGTGCACGAGGCTGCCGGTCATGAACGAGCCGTCCTGGCTGGCGAGCAGCACGTAGGCGGGGGCCAGCTCTTCGGGCTGGCCGGGGCGTTTGAGGGCGACTTCGTGGCCGAACTTCTCAATCTCGGCCCGCGGCATGGTGGCGGGAATGTTGGGCGTCCAGACCGGGCCGGGCACCACGCAGTTCACCCGGATGCCTTGCTCGCCCAAATACAGCGCCAGCGACTTGGTGAGGGCGTGAATGCCGGCCTTGCTGCACGCGTAGTCCACCAGTATCGGGATGCCCGTGATGCCCACGATGCTGCCCGTGTTGATGATGCAGTCGTCTTTTTTGAGGTGCGGAATGGCGGCCTGCGCCATCCAGATGTAACCCAGGATGTTGGTGTCGAACGTGCGCCGGATTTGCTCCTCCGGGATGTCTTCGAATTTCGGCTGGCTCATCTGGAAGGCGGCGTTGTTCACCAGAATGTTCAGCCCGCCCAGCTCGGCCAGCGTGCGGCGCACCGCGTGCTTGCACTGTTCCGGGTCGCGCACGTCGAGCTGAAGCAGCAGGCAGCGGCGCTTCTCCTTTTCGACCAGCTGCTGGGTTTTTTGGGCATCGGCCAGGTTTTCGTTGAAGACGATGGCCACGTCGGCGCCTTCTTTGGCGAAGGCAATGGCCACGGCCCGCCCAATGCCCGAATCGGCCCCGGTAATGAGGGCGATTTTGCCGGTGAGCTTGCCGGCGGCCCGGTAGTTGGCCAGGTCCGAGTCGGGTTGCAGCCTCATGTCGGCCTGCCGGGCCGGGTAGGGCAGTTTTTGGGCCGCCGCTTTCATGTCTTTGGCCGTGGGGCGGCGCTCGGCTTTGGCGGGGGCGGCCTTCGGGGAAGCGGGCTTTTTGGTGGTGGGCTGGGGCGGGGCAGGTTTTTTGGCGGGCATAGCGGGTTGGAAGGAATGAACCGCTGCTTACGCGAAAAAAGGCTAAATGGCTGTCCCCGGCTGCCTTACCGCGCCAGGTGCGACAAGACTTGTATCGCCGCCCGCGCCCGCGTTTTCACGGTGGCAAGGGGAATGCCGAGCTGCTCGGCGGTTTCGGCCTGCGTGCAGCCGCCGAAGTACAGCAGGTCGATTACTTCGCGCTGCCGGGGCTTGAGCCGGAGCGTGAGCTCGCGCAGGCCGATGTGCTCGGGGTTGAAGGTGGCCGGCGCCGACGCCCGCTGAGCCGCGCTCACTTCCAGTGACTTGGTGCTGCTGTGGAAGCGGTGGCGCGGGCTGCGCAACGCGTCAATGGCCTGGTTGCAGCACACCCGCACCATCCAGGTAAACAGCCGGCCGCGGGCCGGGTCGTAGCGCGCGATGCTCAGCCACACCTTGAGCAAGCCCTCCTGCAGCACGTCCTGCGCCAGCGACTCGTCGCGCACCAACCGCAGCACCACCGTCAGCAAATTTTTGGCGTACTGGTCGTGTAATAGCTTCAGGGCTTGCTCGTCGCGGGCCAGCAGGCGTTGCACGAGGGTCTCTTCGTCCGTCGCCGTGGGCAACGCCGTGGTTGAATGCATGGCGGGAAAGGAAGGGCGGGGCCACCGCTGGCCGGGGAAGGAAGCCAGGGAGAAACCCGTCAGGATAGATGAACAAAATGGAAAGGAATAGTAGCGGATTGGGAATAGGCAGCTGGTTAAAAATGAAGTTGTTGGCACTAAATGCCAGATAGCATAACGATAAAAGATGGATAGCGCCGGTAGCAATCGGGCGAGGACCTACGAAGGATTCGCTCCAGCCGGTTTGCGGGATTAATACTTATTTTTCTTTATTTAATCGGGCCGCAAAAAGGCAAGCAGGTAACAGAATGCGCCCGCGTCGTCTTTCTGATGCAGCTGCCAACAAGCTGCTTCACGCCACCCCCGGCGGCCTGGCCGTAAAGGGTGTATTTCCGCTCCAGCTGCCTTCCTGTTTTATGCCCCACACCATTCTTGCCCTGCACTACTGGGCCGGCACCGGCCGCGAGTTCGACGCCGTGCGCCCCTTGCTGCCGCCTGGCCTCACGCTGCTGGCGCCCGACCTGCCCGGCTTTGGGCAGCAGCCGGCCCCGGCCGGGTTCGGCTACTCGGTGCGCGCCTACACCGACTGGGTGGCGGCCTATCTCCGGCAGCACGGCCCGGCCGATTTTACGCTGCTGGGGCACAGTATGGGCGGCAAAATAGCGCTGGCCCTGGCCGCCCGGCGCCCCCTGGGCCTGCGCCGGCTGGTGCTGCTTTCGCCCTCGCCGCCCACCCCCGAGCCCATAACCGACGAGGACCGCGCCGCATCGCTCGCCGCCTACGGCAACCGCCAGGAAGCCGAAAAAACCTTTTACAAAATAACCCAGCGCCCCCTCACGGCCGCGCAGCGCGAAGCCGTTGTGGCCGACAGCCTGCGCACCACCCCCGCCGCCTGGGCCGCCTGGCTAGAGCACGGCACCCGCGAAGACATTTCGGCCCTGCTGCCGCGCCTGAGAGTGCCGTGCCACCTGCTGGTGGGCGCGCACGACCGCGCCATCACGCCCGCCACCCAGCGCCAGCAAACGCTGCCGCTGCTGCCGCCCGGCACACCTTGCACCACCGTACCCAAAGCGGGCCACCTGCTGCCCCTGGAAGCCCCGGATGTGGTGGCCGGACTGGTGAAGGAAGGGGCCTCTTGAGGTGAAACGCCTGCCAAACCAAGCCCTTTTTCGGGTCCTACTCCAACGCCCGGCCGCGAAATAGCAGGTACCCCAGGTGCCCGTAGATGCCGAAGCGCTCGGACGGGTCGTCGTAAAAACGGGCGTGCAGGGCCAGCGGCCCAATCAGGGTCTGAAAAACCAGGCCCGTGCTGGCCGTAATGCGGGGCCTTTCCAGGCCCGACCGGCGCTCGGCGACTTGCAGGTCGCCTTGCCGCAGGGGCTCGGCATTCACGTGCACGTAGATTTCCGTGCGCCATTCCAGCTTTTTGAGGAAGGGCTGGGAGTAACGCAGGCCGGCCGCCGCGTAACGCGCCGAGCGGTAGGTGTCGAGAAACAGCGTGCGCGAGTCGGGCAGGGGCGCAAAGACCGGGGCCGTGGTTTGCGATGCGCGGTAGGTCGAAAACGTGGGCTGGTTGCTGGCCATCAGCTCGCCAAAATAGCCCCAGGCGTGGCGCTCTTTTTTCAGGCTGAAGTAGCGCTCCACGGTGGCCCGGAATTGCAGCCATTGCCGGTGCTCCGAGCTGGCCCGCTGCTCGGCCGTCGAGCCCGGCGTGTAGTTCGAAGAGCCCGTGACGCCGCGCAGGGTGTACACGTAGCGGTGGCCGCTGATGGGGTATTGCTTGCGGTTCAGGGTGTTGCGGGCCAGGCGCAAGGCCGCCGTGGCGCCCCGAAACACGGTCGCGTCGAGCTTGTCGGCCGTGTTGATGACCTTGGAGTTGGTGTATTCGTCCTTGGTCACAAACGCGCCCGCGTCGAGCAGCAGGCGGCTGCGGTAGGTGGGGCTGATGCCAAACTGCCCGCCCACCTTCGTGTCCTGCTGCCGCACCTGCGTGTTGATGACGTCGCGCCCGAGCACGCCGCCCGTGTTCTGAAAATCCCACTGATTGTAGGTGATTTCCGGCTCGAAATAAAACGGCAGGCGGGCGGGCACGTTGATGCGGAACGCCCCGTGCGCCCCGTTGTAGAAGCGCCCCAGGCTCACGTCGGCCGTGGCCGTGTACAGCAGCCGGCGCAGGTAGCGGTACTCGACGCCAAAAAACAGGTTGTCGATGGGCCGGTTGCTGAGCACGAAGCCCACCTCGGTGCTCACGTTGTTGTTGCGCTGCGCGTCCACGCTGAACACGTAGCCCTTGCGGGCCGCGTCGTAGCGAATGCGCGGGTAAATGTTCTTGAAATAATCGTCCGACGCCAGCCGGTAGTAGCCCTCCTCAAGGTCGTCGAGCGAGTACTCGCGCCCCTTGCGCTGAAAAAACCGCGCCGCGTACTCGTTCTGCTCGGCCCGCAAGCCGCTCACTTTCACCTCAATGAAACGCGGCGTGGGCGCCAGCCCCTGAAAAGCCAGCCGCCGTTGCAGCAACGCCGTCGAATCGACGCGGCGGCCAATGCGCTGCTTAATCTTGTCCATGCTGCGCCACGCCGCCGTGTCGCCTTTGGCAATGAATTCCTTCACCCGGTCGAAATCGCCCACGCCCAGGCCGTCCAAATCGGGCTGAATGTAGATGCCGTTGCGGCCCACGCTGCCCGTGTCGGCCACGCTCGTGCCCAAAAAGGCCACGGTGCTGCCCAGCAGGGCGTCGTCGTTCTTGGGGTACTTTTTGTAGGCCACGTCGCCCACGTTCACCCCGATGATGATGTCCGGGGCGAAGGTTTTTTTCATCGTGTTGGTGGGGAAGTTGTCGTACACCGCCCCGTCGTAGTAGTACTTGCCGTCGAGGTTGCGGATGGGCCGGAACGCCAGCGGAAACGACATCGAGTTGCGAATGGCGTCGGCCAGCGAGCCCTTGCCCTGCTCCACCACCTGGCGCGTAAACACCTCCGAGGCCATGCAGCGGAAGGGCACGAACAGGTTATCAAAGTCGTAGCCGGCGCTGGCCGAGGCCGGGGCCAGCAGCCGGGCCAGGGCCAGGTTCAGGTTCAGGTCGTTCACCAGGTTGGTGCTCACCCGCGCCTTAAACGTGGAGTCGATGGCAATGCCCAGCCGCAGGGCCGAAGGCGACGGCTCGGCCGTGAGGAAGTTGAAGGTTTTGCTTTCGATGGGCTTGCCCGAAGTCCAGCTCTGAAACGCGGGGCTGAGCACAATCTGCTCAATCTCGTCGGGCGAGTAGCCCGCCGCGTACATGCCGCCAATCACCGCCCCCATGCTTGTGCCCACGATGTAGTCGATGGGAATATGGTTTTTTTCGAGCTGCCGGAGCACGCCCACGTGGGCCAGCCCCTTGGCCCCGCCGCCGCTCAGCACCAGGCCCACCTTTTGCGCCTGCGCCGGCGCCAGAAAAAAACCGGCCAGCAGCCAAGCCAACAGCACGCGGAAGCAAAAACGGGTCATAGTAAGCAGGAGGGGGGAGGGCGGCCCCGGCTGCCGGGCGCGTTGCGTTGGGTACGCGGGGCCACGGGCCGGGTGTGCGGGCCCGCAAATGACGCGACTGGTTTTTTATTCTTCAACGCATTAGCTGCGCGCTAGGCCGCCGGCGCCCGGCTGAAGGCCAGCGCAAAGCGGCCCCCAGCCTCTTACCACTTCTTAAAAATGACGTACACCGCCGCCACCAGCAGCCCAAAACCGGCCACGTGGTTCCAGCCCAGCTTGTCGGTTTTGAAGACGAACACGGCGCACAGCGTAAACACCGTGAGCGTGATAACCTCCTGGATGACTTTGAGTTGGAAGAGGCTGAACGGCCCGCCGTTTTCCTCAAACCCCAGCCGGTTGGCCGGCACCTGAAACACGTACTCGAACAACGCCAGCCCCCAGCTCACCATGACGACCCCAAATAGGCCCAATTTGGCGAACCAGGCCATTTTCTTGAACAAGTGCAGGTGCCCGTACCAGGCAAACGTCATGAACAGGTTGGAAATCGTGAGCAGGAGCAGGGAATAAAGGCCTTTCATAAGGTCGGGATGGGGTAATGAGGGGATGAGGACACAGCCCCACGCCCGGTTGCGCCCGAAGGTGGGGGTAGCGGGGTGCGCGTGCGCAACCGGGCGCAATTTCTTTCTTGCCGGCTACTTTTGGCGGCTGGCAGTTCGTTACGTATGGCTGCCTGTTAATTGCTACCTGTTAATTGAATAAATGGCCACCCTCGACCCCGGCATTGGCGAAAAATTCTCGCGCCGCACCAAGCGGGCCATCAACCACGACGGTTCTTTCAACGTGCGGCGGCGCGGCGGGCCCCACCGCCACGACCCCTACCAATGGCTCATTCAGATGGAATGGTGGCCGTTTATGGGCGTGGTCGTGTCGTTTTTTGGCTTGCTGAACGTTCTGTTTGCCTGTGCCTACCTGGCCCTGGGGCTCGACAGCCTGCACGGGGTGGGGGCTCCGCACAGCGGGATGCAAAACTTTCTGAGCGCGCTGTTTTTCTCCGTCCAAACCTTTACCTCGGTGGGCTACGGGCACGTGTACCCCGGCAGCAACGGCGCCGGCTTCTTGTCGAGCCTGGAGGCGCTGGCGGGCGTGCTCACGTTTGCCTTGGCCACGGGCCTGCTCTACGGGCGGTTTTCGCGGCCCTCGGCCCGTATCCATTTCAGCCACACGGCCATCATCAGCCGCCGGGCCGACGGCACGCCCACCCTGCAGTTCCGCATCGCCAACCAGCGCTCCAACATCCTGATTGACTTGCAGGCCCGCGTGCTCCTCAAAACCATCGACCCGGCCAGCAACAACCAGCAGTACGATTTCCTGCCCCTGGAGCGCGACACCATCAGCTTCTTTCCCCTCAGCTGGACGCTGGTGCACGACATTACCCCCGACAGCCCGCTGCACGGCCTCGGCCCGCCAGACTACGCGGCCAAGGACATCGAAATCATCATCCAGCTCAAAGGCTACGACGACACCTTCGCCCAGGACGTGCACGCCCGCAACTCCTACACCCACGACGAAATCGAGTGGGCCCGCCGCTTCGTGCGCGCCTACGAGGTGGGAGACGACGGCATCGCCGTCCTCAACCTCGACCTGCTGCACTCGACGGAAGCGCTGTAACGACTAAAAAGAGTGACTGAGTGGCGGAGCGACTGAGTGAGAAAACGTTTTCCCGTCCATCACTCAGTTACTCCGCCACTCAGTCACCCGACGAAGTCACTCCTCATGCCCCGGCGCGCTTACCGCCGGCGCCGCGGCGGTTTCCTTCGCTTCCCGTTCCAGCCGCTGCTTCTCGGCTGCTGAAGGCGTGCGGGGCAGTTGGCTCAAATCGGGCGAGCCGCCGTCGACCCAGCAGGTAAACCAGAAGTCGCCGATGAGGGCCGCCGCGTAGCGCATCTGGCGCTCGACCTGCCCGCCGAGCCGGGCGTGGTACGCCCGGCTGAACTCGCGCGAATACGTCCGCACCGTTTGGTTGCCCCGCTGCTCGTAGCCGTATTTCCGGTCGTCCGGGAACTGCGCCGTCAGGTCTTTTTCGAAGCGCAGCACCGAATCCACGGCGGCGTGCGAGCGGATAACCGCCGCCCAGATGGCGTCGCCGGGCCGCTCCAGGTACTCGGCCTGGCCGCTGAACAAGTCGTAGTCGGCACTCAGCAGCTCGGGCAGCCGCGACTCCCACAGCCCGTGAATGCCGCGCTGGCCCGTGAGCTGGCCGTTGTAGTTGCGCGTGGTGTGCAGCGGCACGCAGGCATCGGCAATGTAGTGCCCCAGGTCGGCCGAAAGGTGCAGAATCCGGTCGGTGTCGCGGGCCTGGAAGGCGGCCGTGAGCTGGTTTTTCATCGCCACCACGTTCCAGGGCACAATGCCGTGGCGCAGCAGCGAGTCTTCGCCGTAGCGGGCCACGGCGTCGGCGTAGCGGCGGGGCATTTTATACGCCGCGCTGTCGCCGTAGCGGTCCACGTCGAGGAAGTGCTTGGGCGCCTCGCCGGGCACCACCGTGCGCCGCGAGTCGGGCCGCGTGGCGTTCGCCGTCAGGTAGTCGATGTTGGCCTTGTAAAAGCCAATCATGGCCGGCGGCAGCGTGTACACGGCCAGCCGGTTCAGCAGCCGGTGCCCAAAAAACCCCCATGCCTGCCCCCGGTGGGCCACGAGCAGCAGCGGCAAACAAATCAGCAGCAAGTATCCGCGTTTTTTCACGGGCAAAAGGTACGCGCCGCAACGGTAGAAGTGGGCGGGCTCCGGTGTTGCTACATGCGGTTCAGCACCGTTAGCAGCGGCCGGTTGAGGTAAAGTTGGTAGCGGCCAACCTGTGTGGTTTCCAGCAATCCGACGGCTGCCAGCTGGGCCAGGTGCTTGGAGGCCGTTTTGTAGTGCACGCCTAGCTCCCGCCCCGCCAGCACCGGCGTGGTAATAGGATGCGAAAAAACGTGTTCTGCCATTTCAAACGGCACCCGCCGGTGCTCGCCGGTTCGCAAATGCTGCTTGAACTCTTGTAGCTGCTGCATCACGGCCAGCAGCGTCGCTTTGGTTTCGCGGGCTTGCTGATAAAATCCTTCCAGCATGAAAAGCAGAAAACCGGACCAATCGCCGCGCTGGGTTACGCCTGCCAGCAGCTGATAATATTGCTGGCGGTGCGCATTGATGTAGCCGCTGATGAATAGTGTGGGTTGGTTTAATAACCCTTGCTGCACCAGCTGCAATATCATCAGAATCCGGCCCGTCCGGCCATTGCCATCGCCAAACGGATGGATGGCCTCAAACTGGTAATGCCCAATGGCGCAGCGCAATAAGGGGTCGAAGACGCTGTCTTCGTCATTGATGAAATTTTCCCAGTTGCCCAACAGCCGTGGAATATCGCCGGCGCGGGGCGAGGTGAAGATGGCCTGCTGCGTAACGGAATTGATTATCCGGTTGGGCGTGGTGCGGTAGCCCGCCGCCAGCTGCGGCATCAAGCGCTGCTGAATCCCGACAATGAGGCGCGACGATACGGGCAGCGTCACAAGCTGCTCGGTGCCCCAACGCATAGTCTCCCCGTAGCGAAGAACCTCTTTATCAGCGTCCCGGCGCTCGGCTTCCGGAAACAGCTCCTGTTGCAGCACCGACTCCACCGTAGTGTGGATGTTTTCTATTCCCGAGCTGGCCACCGACTCCCGAATGATGGCGGGCGAAAGCAACAGCATTGAGTTTGGAATGGCTGCCGAATAGCCCTTCAACTCGGCTAGTTCCGTGCGCGCTTTCAGCAGTGCCCGAAGCAATACGGGGTCATGCTCCCCGACCGGCGGGGGCAAGAGCGGCAAATCAAATGGGTACTCAGGAGCAAAAGGCATTGCGAAAGCAGACAGGTATGGGGTAAATCTAAAAGAAAACTACCATACCTTGCTCGATATAGGAAAACATTTCCCATACCTCCCGCCTTCGCCC
>CAXTCS010000069.1:0-18982 GCA_964242365.1 uncultured Hymenobacter sp.
GCCGGCCCGCGCCACGGGCAGGCCCAGCCGCCGCGCGAGCCAGTCGAGCGCCCCGGACGGCAGCAGCGCCAGCAGCGACGCCATGTTCACCAGAAAAAACAAGCCCACGTATAGCACTACGCTGATGCCGAGGTGAAACCCGAACAGCACGCCCACCACCAGCAGCCGCCACCGGGCCACTCCCACCGGCAAAAACAGCGCAAACGGCAGCAGCAGCTCCACGTAATAAGTAGCAAAAGTGAGGAAGCGCAGCAGGTCGGGGTGCGGGTAGAGCAGGCGCCCGCCGGGCAGCAGCACCTGGTCGAGGCTGAGGGCGTAGTAGAGCGCCGTGCCGTCGCGGGTCCACTCGGGGCCGTTTTTGAGCAGGGCGGTGCACCAGTACAACAGCGCCAGCTGCACGACGTAGGCCACGGTGGCCGCGCTGAAATAATCGAGCCGCGCCGGGGCCGGCCGCGAGCGCGCATCCCAGGACCAAACCCGGCCCCAGGGCAGAAAGATGCCCCAAAAGAGCAGCATCCGCAGCAGGTCGTCGCCGCCCTGGCCGATGAAAGGGTTGCGGTTTTGCAGCGACACCAGCAGCACCCACGAGCCCACCGTGGCCAGCCGCGTGTGGTAGCCGGCCAGCAGTGCCCCGGCCAGCGCCGCCGCCGCCACAAACAGCGCGGCCTGCGCCTGCCACAGCCCGCTGGCCGCGTGCAGCGAAAACTGGTAGGGCGTCCAGCCGTGCTCGAAAACGGCCGTCATCGGCAGCACGCCCATGTTGGCGTAGTGGGCTTCGAGGTCGGGGCTGCGAATGGCCAAATCGAGCAGCACCACGGCGGCCGTGGCCATGCGCAGCAGCGCCAGCGCCCGCAAATCGAGCACGAACGGCCGCCGCAGCACACCCCAAAAGCCGGGCCGGCCCGCCGGGCCAGCGGCCGACGGGGGCCCGGTTTCGGTTTGGGCAGCGAGTGGCGGGGGAAAGGATACGTGGTTCATAAATCCTGTTACCTCGGGGCCGCAACCGGCCTAAATTGAACAAGGCGAAAAGGGAGTCATACGCATGACTCGCCTTTTCGCCTTGCAAGAACAGCTCCGGGCCGGCCTAGCGCGTGGTCGAGCCGCTGGTGCTGCCGCTGGTCGAAGAGCCGCCCGCCGAACCCGCGCCGCCGGTGGTTCCGGCCGTGCTCCCCGACGTCGAGCTCATCGACCCCGACGTGCTGCTGCCGGTGCTGCCCATTGAGCCAGTGCCGGAGGTGCCGGCGCCGCCCGACCCCGCCGAGTCGCTGCTCATGCCGGTGCCGGTGGTTGTGCTCGTTCCGGAGGCGCCGGCCGAGCCGCTGGTTTCGTCGGT
Source organism: uncultured Hymenobacter sp. (assembly GCA_964242365.1). GTDB lineage: Bacteria > Bacteroidota > Bacteroidia > Cytophagales > Hymenobacteraceae > Hymenobacter. The sequence goes on from CAXTCS010000069.1 coordinate 1,334, forward strand.
AGTGCTCGTGCTTTTGCTTTGGCAACCGCCCAACAGCGAGCTGCCGACTGCGAGCGCAACAAGGAAAGAAGTGGTTTTTTTCGTGAACATGATGAGTAAGGCGTTGGTTTAGATAGCTATACGGCTGATTGCCGCCACAAACCGCCGGATAAACCCGTATTTTTTCTGACAGAAATACGTAGTTGGCTTCGTGAAACACGTAATTCGCAGCGTGGCCCGCCTGGCTGCGCCAACCCCTTGGCAGACGGCCCGTTAGCCGCTCGCGCCCGGCAGCGGGTTCAGCACCAGTTGTTCTTTAATATGCCCATTTCCCTTCCCGATACCATCCTGTTCGACGGCGTGTGCAACCTCTGCAACGGCTTCGTGCAGTTCGTGATTCGCCACGACGGCGCGGGCCGCTTCCGCTTCGCCGCGCTGCAAAGCGCCGCTGGCCAGGCCCTGCTGGCGGCCCACGGGGTGGCCCCCGCCGCCCTGGCCGCCGAGCCCGAAACGGTGCTGCTGCTGAGCGGCGGGCGGCTTTATTCGCATTCCAGCGCCGTGCTGCGCATTGCTGGCGGCCTGGGCGGCGCCTGGCGGGTAGCGGCCGTCGGCCAGTTGCTGCCCCGCCCCTGGCGCGACGCGCTCTACCGCTTCGTGGCCCGGCACCGCTACCGCTGGTTTGGGCGCCAGGAAAGCTGCCTGCTGCCCACGCCCGAGCTGAAAGCGCGGTTTTTATAGGCTGGCGGTGGCGGAGCGCCACGCAGATTTCGCGCCAGCCCCGGCGCAAGGCAAGGCACCAAAAAGGACCTCCCGCAGGAGGCCCTTTTTAGTGCCCATTTAACTATTAGATGAATACTTCAATTTCTTTCCTATTCTTTTACTATTTTCTGACTAGTTATCAGTGTACCTACATTAACCTTAAGCATATAAATGCCTTGTGTTAGATTAGTTAAGTCAACTTTAAAGTCGCTGTTGCTAATGACCCCTATCCGAAGCACTTGGCCCGTAGACGAGTACAGTTTGAAGTATCCCCCTTCACTCAGGCGCGCGGTAAGCGGTAATTCTACTGTTAAGATATTTTTTACTGGATTCGGGTAAATGCGTAATTTCTTAGCTTCGCTCCCTTTATCAGCCGCGACTACTTTAATTCCCCGCATAAGGTTAATAGTGGGGGTATTATTGCAAGGAATAACTTTTTCGCAGGGCTCGTAACGGAAGTAGCGCAATTCACCGCCTCTGCCACAATAAAAACTCATTCCTGAACCGTTCACCGCGACAGAAGCGTATTTATCAACATTCGGAAATTCATTAACAAAAGTACTGAACTCATCGGTGCTCCAGTAATCATCCAGCCACCAGTGACTCCAAGTATTGTCACTGTTTTTGTGAAAATACTGTAAGCGGCCATCACCACCGGGATACACTACCTGCTGGTTGTAAGTATCCCATGCAATTCCAGCTTTGGGATAATCGCCATTAGGGTACCTTAGTGATGGATTGCCGTAGGTATACGGTATCCACGTGTGCCGCCAGTCGCCAAGGTCATAGACAAACTCATGAATTTTGCTGTCTACGCCTATGTAGTATACTTTGCTATCATCTGTAGCGGTGACAGAAAATGGCTGGCGCGACACCGTATTAGCCACTGTGTTCCAGTCATCATCCATCCACGTATGGCTGTAAATACCATTGGTGTTAGGCCAGAATATTTGCAATCTATCATCTATGCCTTTGTAAATTACTGTTCCAGATTTTTTGGCGAATACAACATCTCCCCGGGCGTAACCAGCGGAAATAGCATAATCATAGGGTAGCCACGAATGGGGCCATGAGCCTGCTGAACCTTGCACAAATCGTTGAACCTTATTATCTTGGCCAATATAAAAAATATCCCCATTAATACCAGCAGTCAGGCTACCAGGGGCATCTTTCACCAAAAAAGCAGGGTTAGGATCAGTATAATTGTGATACCAGCTTTGCTAAAAGCTATAGTACTGCACTCGGTTATCATTGCCGCGATAGGTTATAAACCCCGCGTTGAATGTAACATCCCCTTTCACCAACTCGTTCGCGTTGGAGACCGGTAGCGTTTCAATAATCCACTGATTATTGGACCCTTTCAAAGCGCGACACATGCGATTTTCACTGCTTCGATAGAATACCTCGTTGGGATTGGTCGGATTAGGACCAATAGAACCCGCAGCAGAATTCACGTTAGGCAAAGCCGCCGCTTCGATTGTGATACTGTGATTAATGAATTCAGAGGATGACTTATACGATACATTATAGTCTCCAGGGTATACATTGTTCTGCATGCCGTTCGAAACATAGTCTTTTGGCTTTAAGATTCTAATGTAATCAATGTCCATCACAGCGCTTTGGCCCGCCCAATCGGCCATTTGCAGCCTAGTCATTAGCTTAGCCGGCCAGCCGCCGCCGGGTGAAACCTGGGTATTGTAAACAGTATACATCTCCCGGCCATTGAAGAAGAAGGTAACGCGGGTTGGCGTCCATACGGCGGAATAGGTATTAAAGCCAGCGGCCAAATCATCCCAGTTTAGCTTATTAGCTACCGTTCCACAGGTAATCACCGGCCTAGTATAATTGCCCCAATCAAGTACGCCTGTTTGCAACTGACGCGCCGGATTGGTTAGGAGATTATCAATGATATCTATCTCACCCGGCCCAGAATATAACCAGAAAGTCGGCCATGTGCCATTATTTTCTACTGGCAGCTTGCAGCGAATCTCAAATATTCCGTAAGCAATTCCTCCAGGGTTCCAACTGTTTGCATTACCAGGTGGTTCTATGTTATCTAAAATGGGCCTTACATCGAGCTTGCCAGATACATAGCTTATTTTTCGCGGGTTTGTTCCGGAATAGTCATAGAGGGGCGTCGTTAGCTTTTGCGCCGTTAGCCGAACGACACCGCCAGGTTGCAGTGATACTTGGTTAGGGCTGTAATACTCAGCACCCACGCCATTAAGGGGGTATTTCGGGTCAACACGTTCCCACTTGGCATCCAATTGTGATACGTTTGTGTACGTGTCGAAATTATCGACAAAAACTACTTTATAATTAGAGTAGTCTAGCTTGCACTGAGCAAACAAAGAGGCGGGTAACATAACCATGCAAACGAGCAGGGTTAGAACGTGCTTAGCTTTTTTCATGAAGTAGAAAAAGAAGATGAATGACTACATTAAATACCCTACTTGCTTGTGGCCTAGCAGGATTGGACATTACGCTAATAACATCCATTAAAAAATTGGATCAAGCTAAAAATGGAGCAAACCCGGTATTTCTCGTGTTCTAAAAACCTATATGTTTATTACGAAAAAGATGGTTTACCGAGGCCCAAATCGTGTTTGCGCTACGCTAGGCAGGCATACGCTACCGTCGCAGAAGTGTACCGATAGGCATCAGCAAGGCGACCCACTACAACCGGAAGGAAAAATTACGAGGGCTAATTCGGTTGCCCGCTGCGTCCACTGCCTTGGTGCCCTTGGCCACGTACTGCCCGGAGGGGCACACTAGTTCGCCCCGCTCTACTTTGTCCATGAAGCGCCGCCATGCGGCCTATCCAGAGCTATGCTTTTGGCATCTTGCGGGGCTGCCAGTGATTGATTGGCTTGAACCGCTTTAGGGCTAAGCTCCGTGGGGGCTACTTTTTCGCAGCCCCAAAATGCAACTGCCCCCCAATAATGCAATGGAGAGGGCGCAAGGGTAGTTCCTTTTTTCATGGTAGTGAAATGAAGGTGGTTGATGAAAAAATCCGGAAAGGAGGAGGCCCAAAGGTATTGGGAAATCCGACACCACCAAATAATTTCTGCTGCCCGCAGTGCTTGGCCGTCGACGGCTTCTGCATTAAAGCCCCAGTACGTGTAACCCAGTGGTTTATTGCGCTTTCAGTATTCCGTGTTTTCTTTTCTTTACGACCCAAAAAAGCCCCCTGGTGGCGGACATGGTCCGGTGCCAAGAGGCTTTTATGAGAGCAGCTTCGGGTACTTACGCGACCGGCGCGACGGGCACGGGGCTCGACGGGGCCGGCGGCGGCACCACCTTCACCCGCACCTCACCAAAGCCGACGCTCACCACGAGGCTGGGCAGCGCGAGGCCCGTTTCGAGGGCGACTTCGGTAACGGCCGCGACCTGGCCGTCGACGGCGGCGGTGATGGGGCCGGCCACGCCGTGCAGCACCACGCGGTAGGTGGCGTAGCTGGGCCGGAAATCCCCTTCGATGGCCTGGGCCAGCACGAGGTCCGTGACCGAGCCGGTGACGGTGAAGCGGCGCACGGTTTTCTCGCCGTCCTGGTAGGCGTAGCCCTCGCCGCCGTCGTCGTAGAGGACGCTCTCGGCGGTGCCGTTTTTGTAGTAAACGTGCAGGGTGAGCTCGTCAATGGCTTTTTCGCCCACGTATTGCAGCACGGGCTGCATGGGCAGCACGGCCCCGGCCCGCACGAAGAGCGGAATGCGGGTGAGGTCGGCGGCGGCCCAGACTTCGGCCCCGCCGGCCGTGGGCGCGTCGGTCCAGTAGTAGAACCAGTCGCCGCGGGGCAGGTACATCCAGCGGCCATCGGCGCCGGGCTGGGTGATGGGGCAGACCAGCAGGTTGTCGCCGAGGCCAAATTCGGCCATGCGCAGGTAGGTTTCGGTGTCGTTCTGGTCGAGGAAGGTGAGCGGGCGCAGCATGGGCGTGCCCGCCGTGGCGTACTGCCAGAACGCGGTGTACATGTAGGGCAGCAGGCGGTAGCGCAGCTCGATGAAGTGCCGGGTGACGCTGGTGTAGGGCTCGCCGAAGCTCCAGGGCTCCTGGTCGCCGTGGTCGCCCGAGCTGTGGGTGCGGAAGAACGGGTGGAAGGCGCCGAGGGCAATCCAGCGGGCATACAGCTCGCCGGTGGGCGTGTCGACGAAGCCGCCGATGTCGCTGCCGATGAAGCTGAAGCCCGAGATGCTCAGGCGCTGGCACTGGATGTTGGCCAGCCAGAGGTGCTCCCAGGAGGCGATGTTGTCGCCGGTCCAGCCGGAAGAATAGCGCTGGCCGCCGCTGTAGGTGCTGCGCGTGATGGTGAACGGCCGGTTGGGAAAGCTGAACCGCTTCACGCCGTCGTTGGTGGCGCGGGCCATCTGCATGCCGTAGATGTTGTGGGCCTTCTGGTGCGAGGCCGAATGGCCGTCGTAGTCGAAGCGCACATCGGGCGGAAAAGTACCCTTTTCGAAGACGGCCGGCTCGTTCATGTCGTTCCACACGCCCTTCACGCCGATGTCCTGAATCAATTCCTGGAACAAGCCGGCCCACCACTCGCGCACCCTGGGCGCCGTGAAATCGGGGAAGTTGCAGAGGCCGGGCCACACCGAGCCCTTCATCAGCGGGCCGTCGGCGCGGCGGCAGAAGTAGTTGTTGGCGATGCCCTCCTGGTACACCGCGTAGTCGGGGTCAATCTTGATGCCGGGGTCGATGATGACGATGGTTTTGAAGCCGTCCTCGGCCAGCTCGCGCACCATGCGCTTGGGGTCGGGAAAACGTTCCTGGCTCCAGGTAAAGCACCGGTAGCCCTCCATGTAGTCGATGTCGAGGTAAATGGCATCGCAGGGAATCCGGCGCTCGCGCAGGCCGGCCGCGATTTCCTTCACGTTGGCCTCCGGAAAATAGCTCCACTTGCACTGGTGGTAGCCCAGCGTCCAGAGCGGCGGCAGCTCGGGCAGGCAGGTGAGCAGGGTGTAGCCCTGGGTCACTTCCATCAGCGTGGGGCCGTAGATGAAGTAGTAGTTCAGCTCGCCGCCCTGGGCCCAGAAACTGGTGACGTCGGCGCGCTCGGCCGCAAAGTCGAAGCTGGCCTTGAAGGTGTTATCGAAGAAAATGCCGTGCGCGATTTTCTGGTGCAGCACGTGGTAAAACGGGATGTTCTTATACAGCGGGTCCGAGCCCTTCACGTAGCCGTAGGTATCGGAGCCCCAGTTGGTGAAGCGCTTGCCGCGCAGGTTCATGTTGTCGGGCTTGTCGCCGAGGCCGTAGTAGTGCACGCCGGCGGGCACCTGCTTGCTCATCTTCACGATGTCGTTGCCGGTGTCGTAGTCGTACTCCCAATGAAAGCCTTTTTCGTCTTCGCTGAGGATGGTGCCCGAGCGGTCGAGCACGCGGGCCTTCAGGTTTTCCTTCTGAATGATGCAGATGAGGCGGGCCGTGGTGAGGCGGTAATGGTCGGGCTTTTCGCGGAACTCGACGTGCTCGGGGGCCGTCAGCAAACGGGCCTCTTCGGGCACGGCGTAAGAAAAATCGGGCGAGAGCGGCCCGTCGGTGAGGTAGCGAAAGCGCAGGATTTTGTCGCTGAGCACGTGCAGCAAGAGCCGCACGCCGTTCTGGCAATTGAAAAGAAAGCGGTGGCCGTCGAGCTCTTCGGCCCGGACGACTTCGCCGGGATAATGTTCCCGGTGGCTTTGGGCCGCCAGGTCGTTCACCATGTAGTTATTTTCCTGAATCGTGGTATCCATAAATTAATTCTGAGCAAAAGGCTAAAGCAGCCCAATAATCGGGCAAAAAAAGACCGGCCAGGCCGGTTGTATGCGGGTTAAGTACGCAAGTTACTTTTTTCCGGCCCGGTCCCGAAGTTTTTTCGCCAACATGTGGCCCGGCTGACGTAGCATTGGGGAACGATAGGCCGCCGCGCCGCGCCGAATGCCGCGGCGGACCGGATTTTGCCGCCCTCCCCGCTGCCCATGACCACGCCCGAATTTTCCGTTTTGCTGCTGGCCTGGGACGATGCCGACCCCAGCGTGGCCGTGCTCGGCGGCGCAGCCCTGCCCCCCACCCTGCCGCTGGTGTACCAGCTGGCCGCGCAGCAGCCCGTGCTGGCCGTATTCCCGCACCTGCCCGCCGGCGAAAAGCAGCCGGAAAACGGCACCCCGGCAAAGGCCCCCGCCGAACCGGCCGCATCGGCCCCCGAAGCAGCCAAAAACGCCCTGGACACCGCCGTGGCCCTGCCCGGCGTGCACCTGCTGCCCGGCCCCACCGCCGCCGAAACCGAGGTGCCGGCCGCCGGTCAATCGCAGTCCCGCATCATCGGCTTGGCCGACCTGCCGCCCGCCAGCAACCTACTGCCAACCGTTGAATTGGCCGCCAGTGAAACATCCGCTGCTGAAGCAACGGCTGCGGCGGCAACGGCCCGCGCGCGCAGCCAGTGGCCGGCCGATGCGGGCGCGCCCATGCCGGCCGGCCGCTGGCAGGCCCCCGCCGCGCCGTATTTGGGCGCCGGCTCGGGCGATTTTTTTTCCCCGCCCCCGCCGGCCCCGCCCCGTGCGGCGCTCGCTGCGCCGGCAATGCCGGCCGACCAGGTTTCTACGGCCTTCGTGCGGCCCCGCCACCAGCCGCAAGCCGGCGACCTGAACTTCGACCCCGACCCGGAATTGCCCGCCGTGCGCCAGCCCGCCGCCTTCGACGAGCCCACCGAAGAAGTGGGCGCCGCCGAAGCCGCCGACCTCGCGGCCCCGGAGCACGACCTCACGCCCGAAGCCCCGGCCCCGGCCGCGCCCAGGGTGTTGCCCACTGCCCCGGCACCCGTGCCAGCGGCCCTTCCGGCCGCGGCCGCCGGCCCCGTGGTGCTGACGCCCAAGCCCGACGGCCTGAATTTCCGCATGATTCAGTACGCCCGCCAGGCCGCGCGGCTGGTGCACGGGCGGGCCGATTTTGCGGTGATTTACGCCCCCAACTGGCCGGCGTGGCTGGCGGCGCTCGAAATTCGCAACCGCTCGGGCCAGCCGCTGGTGCTGTACGCGGCCAGCCTGGCGGCCGACGTGGCCAACCCCGCCGAGCGCGGCTGGCAGCTCGAAGTAGAGCGCATGGCCCTGCGCCGGGCCCACCTGATTCTGGTGCCCGACGAGGCCATGCGCCGCCGCCTGCACGCCCGCTACGAAGACACCATCGGCGAGGTGCGCGTGGTAGCCGCCGCCGACGAAGCCGCCGTGCGGCGCGTGCTGAGCGAAGTAGCCGTGGGCTGACCAAAGGGCGCTGGCTTATTGGGCAGTAGCTTACTTTGCCGAAATGAAGCCTTTTTCCGGTCCTAAACACTCGCCCCGCCATGCAGCCCGAACACGAATTTGAAGCCGTTTTAGAGGCCGGCGATGGCGATGGCAGCGTATTTGTCGTCCTCCCCTTTTCGGTGGCCGAGGCCTACGGCACGCGCGGCCGGGTGCCCGTGCAGGCCACCTTCGACGGCTACCCCTACCAGGGCAGCATCACCCCGCTCGGCGACGGCCACCACGCCCTGCACGTGCTCAAGCAAATCCGCCGGGCCATCGACAAAACGATTGGCGACACGGTGCGCGTCGCCCTCTCCCGCGACGCGAAAGAGCGCAAAATGGACGCCCCCACCGACCTGGCCGCGAAGCTGGCCGCCGCCCCCAAAGCCGCCGCCTACTTCGCCAACCTGGCCTACACCCACCAGCGCGAATACGTGCGCTGGCTCGAAGGCGCCAAAAAGCCCGAAACCCGCACCCGCCGCCTCGGCGAAATCGTGGAGATGCTGGCCCAGGGCCGCAAGCGCGGCTGAGTTTTTTTGATTAAACACCGGTCATGGTCGAGCGCAGAATGCTCGACATGACCGGCCTTATTGCAAATCCTCTTCCCCGTTGGTTTCCCACTCAATCATGCCCCATTCAATGAGAAAACTCTTTTTACTCCTGCTTCTCCTCACGGCCCTGCTTCCCCTGGCGGCCGGCGCCCAGGCCGTTTCCATCGAGCGGGTGAACCCCACCAACTGGTGGGTGGGCATGAAAAACCCCAACGTGCAGCTGCTCATCCACGGCCCCGGCGCGGGCACGCTGGCTTACAGCATCGCCTACCCCGGCGTGAAACTGGTGAAAACCAGCACCGTTGAAAACCCCAACTACGCGTTTCTCGACCTGACCATTTCGGCCACGGCCCAGCCCGGCCGGGTGCAGCTCGTGGGCAAAAAAGGCGGCCAGACCATCACCCAAAGCTGGGAGTTGAAGGCCCGCGACCACCAGCCCAAAGGCCAGGGCGTGACGGACGCCGACTTCATTTACCTGGCCATGCCCGACCGCTTTGCCAACGGCGACCCGAGCAACGACAAGTTCGCCGACCTGCGCGACCCGAACATGGACCGCGCCAACCCGTTCTTCCGCCACGGCGGCGACTTGCAGGGCGCCGCCCAACGCATTCCCTACCTCAAAGACCTGGGCGTGACGGCCGTATGGTTTACGCCGGTGCTCGAAAACAACCAGCCGCTCACCAACGAGGGCGGCACCATGCGCGCCTCCTACCACGGCTACGGCTTCACCGACCAGTACCAGGTGGACCGCCGCCTGGGCGGCAACGCGGCCTACAAGGCCTACGTGCGGCAGGCCCACGCCGCCGGCCTCAAAGTGGTGCAGGACGCCGTGTACAACCACGTGGGCAACACGCACTGGTTTTTGCAGGATTTGCCCATGAAAAGCTGGCTGCACCAGTGGCCCACCTACACCAACACCTCCTACCGCTACCAGCCCGTCACCGACCCGCACGCGGCCCAAATCGACCGCAAAATCACCCTCGACGGCTGGTTTGTGCCTTTCCTGCCCGACCTCAACCAAGGCAACCCCTACGTGGCCAATTACCTGATTGAAAACGCCATCTGGTCGGTCGAGAATTTTGGCGTGGACGCCTGGCGCATCGACACGTACATGTATAACGACCAGCCGTTTATGAACCGCTGCAACGCGGCGCTGCTGGCCGAATACCCGCGCATCCACATCTTCGGCGAGTCGGTGGTGAACAACGTGGTGGACCAGTCCTATTACACGCGCAATAACATTGCGTTCCCCTTCAAAAGCAACCAGCCCGGCACCATCGATTTTGTGCTGGAATACGCCCTGCTCGACGCGTTGAAGCAGGGCGTGAGTTACGACGGCGGTGTGCAGCGCTTCTACCAAACCCTGGCCCAGGACGTAGTGTACCAGGACCCTAACAAGCTGGTGACCCTGCTCGACAACCACGACCAAAACCGCTTCCTGTCCGAAATCGGCGACGACCTCGACAAGTACAAAATGGGCCTGACCTGGCTGCTCACCACCCGCGGCATCCCGAGCATGTACTACGGCACCGAAATCCTGATGAAAAACTTCAAAGACCCCACCGATGCCGAGGTGCGCCGCGATTTTCCCGGCGGCTGGCCCGGCGACAAGGAAGACAAATTCACCGCCGCCGGCCGCTCCGCCCGCGAAAACGAGGCCTTCGACTTCGTCAAGAAACTGGCCAGCTACCGCCGCGACCACCCGGTATTGCACACCGGCAAGCTGATGCAGTACCTGCCCGAAAACGGCCTCTACGTGTACTTTCGCTACGATGCCACCGGCACCGTCATGGTCGCCTCAAACACCAGCGACCAGCCCGCTGCCCTGCCCACCGCCCGCTTCGCGGAGCGCACCACCGGCTTCGGCAAAGCCCGCAACGTGCTGACGGGCGAAACCCTGGCAGATATTGCGACGCTTCAGCTGCCCGCCAAAACCGCCGTGGTACTGGAGCTGCTGAAGTAGTCGTAGCGACGCCTTGATTGGCGCTGGCCGCTGGCCGCAGTCTAAGCGAAGCGACGACTGCGTGCCCGCCGTAAAGCGAGTTTGCAACTCGCCGCTAAAACAACCGCTCAACCGGCAAAATCGCCTCCAGACCGGCATAAAAAGAAGCGCTCGAATACACGTAATCCTCAGCCCGATAGCAGATGCCGGCCCGCACTGGATTGTGGTGAATGTACTCCAGCTTCTGCTGCGTCATGGCATCGCTGAGCAGCTCGATGTTGTGGCTGGGCTGCTGCCAGAATTGGATAGTGGTATTGCGTTGATTGAAATTGGCCGCGTTTTTAAACAGCCATTCCAACCAGAAGCGGCGGCTTTCCTGCGGATTGGCGTGTATGTTTTCGAAAACGCGCTTAGCGGTGTACTTCTTAAAATCCCGCATGATATCCGATAGATTATAATTGTCCGCTGCCCGCACGATAAGGTGCAGGTGGTTGCTCATCAAGCAATAAGCAAACACCTCCAACCCTTTGGCTTGCTGACAGTACCGCAGGCTTTCGATGATGATATCCTTATAAAGCGGGCGGGTGAAAACGTCGGCCCATTCCACCACGGTACAGGTGACAAAGTAGAGCCCCTGCTGGTTGCGAATAGGGTAGGCCACGGGAAATATAGAGTTGACAGAAAGGGAAAGGGGGACATGATGCTGGCAACAGTCTAAGCGAAGCGACGACTGTATGCCTCGGGTAAAGCGAGTTTGCAACTCGCCTTACCCGAGGCAATGTAATGCGGTGGCGAGTTACAAACTCGCTTTACGGCCAGCTCGCAGTCGTCGCTTCGCTTAGACTGCGGCCAGCGGGGCCGAGCATGCGAATAAGGGCCGCTGTGGCGCTACGGCAAGCGGGTAGAAGAACCGGGCAGATAATGCGTAGAATCTTGATACGCCATTATGTATAACACAAATGCCAGCCCAGTTACTACGGCTAGAAATATCGTGACGCCGGAGGGACCGCTGCGTGTCGGCGGGTGACGTCGATATGCTTTTGGCTTTACTATTGCGCTTAAGAGGGTTAAACCGAATAGCGCAAGCGAAATAACCAATAGAAATTGAGCAACCTCTTTCATGAAGTAGCCATCGTTCCAAAGTAACAAGGGATACACAAGCGAGGCAATCGTTTCTTTAGGAGGAAAATAAATCATATTCGTCAGCCGAGCCCCATTCTCAAGTTCAGCAAAAGGGTGGTAATAACAAACTCAGCACCGCGCCAGCACCAGCGCCACCCGGCTCGGCACGTACAGGCTGAGCTGGTGCTCATACGCCTCGTACTCGTAGCCTTCGTCGGGCCGGTCGAAGCCGCCGAACTGGCGGTTGTCGGACGACAGCAGCACGCGGTATTTGCCTTCCTCCGTCACCCAGAAGCGGTAGTCGGTCAGGCTTTTTTCGACGTGAAAGTTGACGATGAACACCAGGCCGGCGCGCTCGAATACCAGCACTTTGTTTTCCTCGTCGTGCTTTAGCAACACGGCGGGGCCGGCGCCCAGCAGGTGCCGGGCGTGGGCCAGGTGAATCATCGCCTTGTCGAAGTTGCCGAGCTGGTGGTATTTCAGGTCGGGGTTGTCGGCCAGGCTCCACTGGCGGCGGGCAAAATGGTAGCTCCAGCCGTTGCCCTCGCGGGGGAAATCGACCCATTCGGGGTGGCCGAACTCGTTGCCGATGAACGTGAGGTAGCCCTCGCCGCCGGCCGCCAGCGTGAGCAGGCGGATGAGCTTGTGCAGGGCCACGCCGCGGGCCGCGCCGGGGTCGGGGTCGGCGGCGTGCATGTGGGTGTAAATGCCCGCGTCGATGAGCCAGTGGGCCAGGGTTTTATCGCCGACCAGGGCCTGGTCGTGGCTTTCGGCGTAGGCAATGGTTTTCTCGCCGGCGCGGCGGTTGGTGAGGGTGTGCCAGAGGTCGCCGAGGGGCCAGTTTTCGTCGGGCGTGTGCTTGAGCAGCTTAATCCAGTAATCGGGAATGCCCATCGCCAGGCGGAAATCGAAGCCCACGCCGCCTTCCCGGATGGGCCGGCAGAGGCCGGGCAGGCCGCTCATGTCTTCGGCAATCAGCAGGCTGCCTTTTTTGAACTCGTGGGCCAGCGTGGTGGCCAGCTGGAGGTAGAGAATGGCGTCTTCGTCGGCGGCCGGGCCGAAGTAGTTGTCGTAGCCCACGAAGGCCACGCCCTCGCCGTGGTGGTGGTAGAGCATGCTCGTCACGCCGTCGAAGCGGAAGCCGTCGAAGTGGTATTCTTCGAGCCAGAAGCGCAGGTTGGAGAGCAGAAACTGCTGCACTTCGGGCCGGCCGTAGTCGAACAGTTTGCTGTCCCAGCCGGGGTGGTTGCCGCGCTCGCCTTGGTGAAAATACAGGTTGCCCGAGCCGTCGAAATCGGCCAGGCCCTCGGCCTCGTTTTTCACGGCGTGCGAGTGCACGATGTCGAGCAGCACGGCGATGCCGCGCCGGTGGGCTTCGTCGATGAGAAACTTGAGGTCTTCGGGCGTGCCGAAGCGGGAGCTGGCGGCAAACAAATTGGCCACGTGGTAGCCAAACGAGCCGTAGTACGGGTGCTCCATGACGGCCATCAGCTGCACGGTGTTGTAGCCGTCGGCTTCGATGCGGGGCAGGATGTTGTCGGCGAACTCGCGGTAGGTGCCCACGCGGCTTTCCTCGGTGGCCATGCCCACGTGGGCTTCGTAAATCAGCGGCTCGGGCGCGGCGGCGAGCCGGAACTGCTGGTCGGTCCAGGCAAATTCGGTTTCGGGCCGCCACAGCTGGGCGGCGAAGTCTTTGGTGTGCTCGTCCTGCACGGCGCGGCGCAGGGTGGCGGGCAGCCGGTCTTTGCCCCCGGCGTCGGTCACGACGTGCACCTTGTAGCGGCTGCCGTGGGTGAGGCGGTTCTGGTATTCGGCATCGGGCAAAAACACCTCCCATACGCCAAAATCGAGCATTTGCAAGGGGTTGGCCTGCCGGTTCCAGCCGTTGAAATCGCCGACCAGAAATAGCGCCTTGGCGGCGGGGGCCCACTCGCGGTACACGTAGCCGCCGCGCGCGGCGTCGTGGTTCAGGCCGAGCTGCTGGTGGGCGGTGGCGTAGTTCAGCAGCGAGCCGTGGTGCTGCTCGATTTCGGCCAGGCGGGCTTGCAGCCGCGCCTGCCGCCGGCGCAGCACCGGCTCGAACGGCGCCAGCCAGCCATCGTTTTCAACAAGTGCCAGCGGGGCCCGGCGCGGGGCTTTGGGGGCAGCGGGAGCGGTCGGTTTCAGCTTAGCCATAATGCGGAGGGTTTACACCAAAAGTAACTGACGCCTGCGGCTTAATGAGGAATGAAGAATGAGGAATGAGGAATTGTCATTGCGAGCGCAGCGACGCACCCGAATGAGCCGCGCCAAAGCGGCCCGCGCAGCTAATCCGTCCTGTTCTCAGCAACTACCCTATTAATGTAACAAGCCCCGACCCTGCCCGGAAAGGAGGCTTTTTCCGGTCCCAGAAAAGGGCGTGTCACAATTCAGGGCGAATCGCTAAGACCAGGACGGATTGCTTCACTGCGCTCGCAATGACAATTCTTCATTCCTCATTCCTCATTAAGCCGCAGGCGTCCGTTACTTTGCCCGATGATTAACCCCCGTTTTCTGACCCTTCCGCTAGCGCTGTTGTTGGCTTGCTCGGCCGAGCGCCCGGTCACGTCCAATACGCGCGCTTTTGAGGCGGCTTTGGCCAGCCCGCTGCCCAAGGCTGCCTCGCCGCGCCTGGCCAACTACGCCATGGTGGTCTCGGCCCACCCCGAGGCGTCTAAAGTGGGCACGCTCGTGCTTCAGCGGGGCGGCAATGCCTACGACGCGGCCGTGGCGGTGCAGTTTGCGCTGGCGGTGGTGCTGCCGGCGGCCGGCAACATTGGCGGCGGCGGCTTTTTATTGTACCGCGACCGCAACGGCTCGGCCGGCAGCCTCGATTTCCGCGAGACGGCCCCTGCTGGCGCGCGGCGCGACATGTACCTCGACCGCCAGGGCAACGTGGTGGCCGGCCTGAGCACGGCCGGCCCGCTGGCCGTGGGCACGCCCGGCACCGTGGCCGGCATGGTGGCGCTGCACAAGCAGCTGGGCAAGCTTTCGTGGCCGTCGCTGGTGCAGCCGGCCGTGGCGCTGGCCACCCAGGGCTTCCGCCTCACCGAGAAAGAGGCCGCCGGCCTGAACCGCACCCGCGCCGATTTTGAAAAATATAACCCCGGCAGCACGCCGGCCTACCTGCGGCCCGGCGGCGGAGCCTGGCAGGCCGGCGACACCCTGCGCCTGCCCGAGCTGGCCCGCACCCTGGCCCGCGTGCGCGACCAGAGCCGGGCCGGGTTTTACCAGGGCGAAACCGCCCGCCTGCTGCTCGCCGAAATGAAGCGCGGCGGGGGCCTCGTCAGCCAAAAAGACCTCGACGGCTACCAGCCCAAGTGGCGCGAGCCCCTGCGCGGGCGCTACCGCGACTACGAAGTCATCACGATGCCGCCGCCCAGCAGCGGCGGCGTGGCCCTGCTGCAAATGCTGCAAATGCTCGAACCCTTCGACCTGGCCCAGGCCGGCTACCACACGCCGCTGGCCGTGCACTACGTCACCGAAGCCGAGCGCCGCGTGTACGCCGACCGCGCCACCTACCTCGGCGACCCCGATTTTGGGTTCGTGCCCGTGCAGAAGCTGCTCGACCTCGACTACAACCGCGAGCGGGCCGGCACCATGCGCTCCCGGGGCCGGGCCACGGCCAGCGCCGACCTGGCCGCCGGCGCGCGCCTGCCCGGCTACGAAAGCACCGAAACCACCCACTACAGCATCGTCGACGCCTTCGGCAACGCCGTGAGCTGCACCACCACCCTCAACGGCGGCTACGGCTGCAAAGTGGTGGTGCCCGGCGCCGGGTTTTTGCTGAATAACGAAATGGACGACTTCAGCGTGAAGGCCGGCGTGCCCAATGCCTACGGCCTGGTGGGCGGCACGGCCAACGCCGTCGCGCCCGGCAAGCGCATGCTCAGCAGCATGACGCCCACCATCCTCACCCGCAACGGCAAGCTGGCGCTGGTGGTGGGCTCGCCGGGCGGCAGCACCATCATCACCAACGTGTTGCAAGCCATTCTCGGCGTGGTCGACTACGGCCTGAACGCCCAGCAGGCCGTGGCCGCCCCGCGCCTGCACCACCAATGGCTCCCCGACCAGCTCGACGTGGAAGCCGGCGCCCTGCTGCCCGCCGCCCAGGACAGCCTGCGCGCCCGCGGCTACCACCTCAACCCGCGCCAGCCCTGGGGCCGCCTCGACATCATCCGCATCCTGCCCGAAGGCACCCTGGAAGGCGGCGCCGACCCGCGCGGCGACGACACGGCACTGGGGTATTGAGGATTGGTTGGGCCGGAAATAAGAACATAAAAAGAACGTCATGCTGAGCGCAGCCGAAGCATCTCGCGTGCAATAGTAAACCCCTTCGATTGGATTACTTGTACACGCGAGATGCTTCGGCTGCGCTCAGCATGACGTTCTTTTTATGCCTTAACCTTTAACTGGCAGCTGCTTAGTGCTGCGCGGGCATTTTGGCTACGTGGCGCAGGTTGCCGGCGGCGGAAATCAGCTTTTGGCTGATTTCGCGGGCTTTGTCGCCGTTGCCGCTGAAGTTGTGGACGGACAGCGCCGATTGGGCCGTCAGCTCGCCGAGCTTTTGAAACGCGACGGCCATGCCAGCGGCGTTGTTGCCTTCGATGTGGCCACGCAGGGTTCCGAGCTCCTGCGCTATGGGGCGCAGCGCCGGCTCGTTGGTGGAATTCAGGTGCTGAATCCAGTTATCAATCTGGTTGTAGCCCGCGCCGGGGTCCATCTGAAAACCGCTGCTGATGGAATCGAACAGGACGCGGATGCTGGATTCTACTTCGGAAATAAAGCTCATGGGAAGCGTTGAAGGGAAATGAAAATACGGTTGGGATGCCCCGCGCCGGCCACCGAAACGGCCGCGCCAGGGCTTGCGGGCACGAAGGTACGCAGCGCGGCAGGCAAAAAGCCACCCGCGGCCCCACAATACAGCCGCCGGCCCGAGCGCCCGGACCCGCCGTCATTCCGAATGATTGGGGGCCAAAAAAGGCTGCCGCTCAGCCGAGCGGCAGCCTTTTTTGGATTGCAGCCAGCTCCGGCTAGCCTTTCAGCTGGCCGGCGGCCGAGCTGAGCGCCTGGCCCAGCTGGCGCAGCTTGTCTTGCGCGTCGGGCGTGGCCGAGGCCGCCACTTTGGTGGTGTGCTCGCCCAGGGTGCTCAGGCTGCGGGCCAGCGCGCCGGTGTCGGTGGCGCCGCTGCTCAGGGCGTCGTGCAGGGTTTGCAGCTCGGCGCTGATGCCCGAGAGCTGGGTGTTACCTTGCAGGGTTTTAATCCAGCCGGCGATGTTGGAGCCGGCCACGCCGGCGGCATTGGCCAGGCCGCCTTGCAGGGCGCCGAGGGTCGTGTCGAGCTGGCTGTTGCCCTGGCTGCTCTGCGATTGACTGTTGTCCATGGTGTTTGGGAAGGTTAAAAAGGTGGAATGATGCCTTACCAACCCGCCACCGTGGTTCTTGTTAAGTGCCCGACGTACAAGATTTTGGCCTTCGTTATCAAACAGTTACGGGCCAAACATCCGCGTCCGCGCCGGGTTATGCAGCCGTCCGGTTCAGTCCTCGCCGGGGTGCAGCTCCTGCACGTCGGGGTGGTTGTAGTTGACCACGATAACCGAGAACGGGTGCGGCTCGCCCTCGCGCTTTTCGATGCGGATGGTGCCGGCGTCGCGCAGCTTGTTGAGCAGGTCGCGGCGCTCGTAATCGGGCAGCTCGGGTAGCTCGTCGGTGAGCAGGCGCATGAACGGCCCCAGCCACAGCTCCGGCACCCGGCGCTGCTGCTTGGCTTCGAGCTTCTGAAACTCGGCCAGCATGAAGGCCAGCGTGCGGCGCTCGGTGTCGGTGGCCAGCCGGCGGGCGGGCGCAAAGTCGGGCACCTCCTCGGCCAGCCGGGCCGCAACCGGCCGGGCCGCGACCGGAAAAACCGGCCTTGGCGCCTCGGCCGGCGCCGGCACCGCGCTCCCGCTCACTACTTTAGGCGCGGCGCCGTCCAAATCGGGCGCGGCGGCGCGGGCGGCCAGCGCGGCGGCCGTTGGGGTGCCC
>CAXTCS010000070.1:0-18972 GCA_964242365.1 uncultured Hymenobacter sp.
GGCTTTTTTGGCTCGGCCGAGGTAAAGGGGTCAACTGCAGGTTTCTCATCGCGACGACACCCTTCGCTGCACGTCGATGGTTGAACAAGTTTTCTGACCCGATTCCGGGGACTTTCGCCGACGTTTCCACCCACTCAGCCTTCGCGCCGACTTGCCCAGTTACAAGGAGGGAATAGATTATGGCTTAACGGAGGAGACAGCCAAAATAAGGGTTCAAGTTATCTAATCACGTTGCGCTGTGTATCCAATAAAACTGGAGTTATCCGGAATTACTCAGGTTTTCTGGAGACAGACCGCTTTACCGCTTGAATACATTCCATTTGCAAGACCCATGGGCGTAGAAAGCAACCCATTTTTTGTTGAGTTTCCTAGCGGGTGCTTTGGCACGATTCTACTCTACAACATGAGTAGTCGGCTTTGCTTTCTGGATTCAGCAGCCCTAATGAAGTTGTAGCGAAGAGACACCAGCGGTATATTTAGTAGTGTTTTCTGCTTGCTCCTAACTCCTTGCTCCTAACTCCTTGCCGTTGGGGCAAGTTGGCGTCTTCATGCAACTCACGGATTATGCATCAGCCAGCTGCCACTCCGCGCTCTGCCACTGCTGCTTGCAGTGTACTAATTGTGGAGGACGAGTACGTTATTGCCAACGACCTGCGCCTGCTGCTGCTTGAAGCCGGCTACGGCGTGTTGGGGCTGGCCGCATCGGTGGCGGAAGCGCGGCAGCTGCTCAGCCAGCAGCGTCCCGATATTGTGCTGCTCGACATTTACTTAAAAGGCAGCGCCACGGGAATTGACCTGGCTGGTACGTTGGAAGAAGGAAGCATTCCATTCATTTACATTTCTGCCAACGACAGCCCCAGTGTCCTCGAAGCGGTGAATGCTACGCAGCCCAGCGGCTACATCGTGAAGCCATTTCGGGAGAAAGACGTGCTCACGGCCCTGGAGATTGGGCGCTACCGGCACGCGCACGGCGTAGAGGTCCGGTTGCGGGAGGAAAAAACGCTGCAGATTGCCCTCACCGAAGCCCTGACCGGGGCCCTGCCCTGGCCACAAAAATTGTTGCAAGTAGCGCAACTGCTGCAAGGCCCTATTGGCTTTGATTTTATGGCCGTGCGCTACCAAAAGGAAGGCGAGTATTTTAGTTACCGTTACTACCGCACGGGCTTCGAGGAATATCAGTTATTGGATGATGAGGCCTTTTGTCGGCTTGTGAACATACCGGTAGTGCAATTGCCTGACTTGCAGCTGAGGACCGAGGCACTGTACGAGGCGCCCCGGTGCTACAACCAGGAAGCCTACGCCGATTTGTGCCATCAGCAGCCGCTGCTAGAAAGCATGGCCAAGACGCTCCGCATGGCCGCGGCGCTGGCCATGCCCGTGGCGGTGGGGCCGGCGCACCGCTTCACCTTGTCCTTTTTTAGCCGCCAGCCCGATGCCTACCGGGCGCGGCACCTGGCCCTGCTCGACCGCCTGGAACAGCCCGTGGCCCTGACGCTGGCACGGGTAGTCGCCTTCGAGGAAATTGCGCGCCTCAGCCGGCAGCTGCAACAGGAAAATTCCTACTTGCAGGAAGAGGTGAAGACGGCGTCCAACTTCGAGGAAATTATTGGCACCAGCCCCTACCTGCTGCGGGTGTTCAACCAGGTTTCGCTAGTGGCGCCCACCGATTCCACCGTGCTGATTTTGGGGGAGAGCGGCACGGGCAAGGAGCTGTTTGCGCGGGCCATTCACAGCTTGTCGGCCCGCTGCGACAAAATATTGGTCAAGCTGAACTGCGCCGCCCTGCCGGCCACCCTCATTGAGTCCGAGTTGTTTGGGCACGAAAAAGGCGCTTTCACGGGGGCCCACGACCGGCGCATCGGCAAATTCGAGCTGGCCAAGGGCGGCACTATTTTCCTGGATGAAATCGGGGAGCTGCCCCTGGAGCTGCAAGCCAAGCTGCTGCGCGTGTTGCAGGAAAAAGAGATTGAGCGGCTGGGGGGCAACGCGCCCATCAAGACGGACGTGCGGGTGCTGGTGGCCACCAACCGGGAGCTGGAAAAAGAAGTGAGCGCGGGGCGCTTCCGCATGGACCTGTATTTTCGGCTGGCGGTGTTTCCGATTACGCTGCCGCCGCTGCGGGAGCGGGCAAGCGACGTTCCGGCCCTGGCCAGTTTTTTTGCGCAAAAGGCGGCCCGCAAGCTGGGCAAATCATTCAAGGGCCTGCTGCCCGCCGCGTTGCAGGAGTTGGCGGCCTATTCCTGGCCGGGCAACATCCGGGAACTGGAAAACATCATTGAGCAGTCCGTCATCCTCAGCGATGGCCAGCAGCCCCTGGCGCTGGGCCGGCCGCTTGTGAACTCTTTATTTCAGCCGGCCACGGGGCCGGCCGGTGTTGGTGCCGCACCAGCCGGCAGCGGGGCGGCCCCGCCCCAACCACCCAAGGATTTGCTCGATGTGAAGCAGATGCAGCAGCAAACCGAGCGGGAGTACATCCTGAGCGTGCTGGTGAAAACGAACGGCCGGGTGCGCGGCAGTGGCGGGGCGGCCGAGCTGCTGCATCTCAAGCCGACCACCCTGGAATACCGCATGGAAAAGCTGGGCATCCGCAAAACGGTTACAGCGTCCGAATCCGATACGTGAGGTGCTTTGGTGCTGCTTTCCCATTCAATTTACCGGCGTTTCGCTGGCTGGCATGATTCGCGCCCTTTGGTTGATACTTTTTGCTGTGACCAGCAACTTGTTGCGGGCGGAACCGCTGTACCCGCTGCTAAGCCAAACCGCCGCCGACAGTCTCCGGCGGCAGCTGTGGCACATGCCGCCAAGCCCGCGGCGGGTGGACGCACTGCTGCGCCTGGGTCAAAACCTAGTTGACAGCTACCGGGGACTTGGAACTCCACTCGACAGCGCCGCCGCCTATTGCCAGCAAGCGGCCCGGCTAAGCCAGCACCTGGGCTACGTGCGGGGCCAGATAAAAAGCCAATACGCGCTGGGTAACCTGGCGCTTAGCCGCAACCAGGTGCCGGCGGGGACCGGCTTGCTGGCCCAGGGCCTTGCCCGCAGTCGCCAGCTTCACGACCAGCGCCTGGAAGCCGACGGCTGGTATTACCGGGGCTTGGCGTACAATTTTTCGGCGGCCGATGCAGAGCATGGCATTGCCTGCCTGCGGCGGGCCATGGCGCTGTACCAGGCCCTCGGCGACGGGGCCCGGGCCGCCTACGTCCTCAAAACAATTGCCGACCAGCACGCCACCCGGGGCCAGCTCGGCGTGGCCCGGCAGGAGCTGTTGCAGGTGCTGGCCCGCTACCGCGCTATCGGGCAGCCGCGCCTGCATTATACCTACGATTTACTAAACGTGGTGAGCGATAAGGCCGGCAATTTTCAAGCGGCTCTCCGCTACGCCCTGGCGGCCGTTGAGAGTGCCAAAGCAACCGGTGACACGACGTTTCTGAACCTGTTCTATGGCCGGGTGGGCAACATTTACAGCACGCTTAACCAGCTGGACGATGCCGCCGTTTACTACCGGCTGGCCCTTCGGCAGGCCGAGCGGCGGCAACCCAGAAATATGGCGGATATTCTGGGGCTTACGGGCTTGGTGGCGGATAACCTTATCAGGCAGAAGCAGCCCAAAAAAGCCCTGGCCCTGGCTTTGGAAAAAACGAAGGCGTACTCCTACGACGGCGATGTGCAGCTGGTGAACTGGAACGTGCTGGCCACCTGCTACCTGGCCAATGGCCAATACGCAGCCGCCGAAGGCTACGCGCAGCAGGTAGTCAGTCAATTGGAAGGCCGCACCGATTTGGGCGGTAACGTTTCCGTGCTCAAGCGTGCCTACATGGCCTTGGGCAAGGTGAACCTGCTAGCGCGGCACTACGACGCAGCCCACCGCTACCTGAATAAGGCCGTGGGGTTGCCCACCAAGTCCAGCGTCATCAGTCAAGCTACTACCGAGCAGCTGTTGTTCAAAGTTGATTCGGCCCAAGGGCATTACTTGGCGGCCATTGGGCACCAGCGGCGCTATCAAATTCTACACGACTCGGTATTTAATGAGCGAAAAAGCAAGCAGATAGCCAGTTTGCAGATTCAATACGACACCCGCAAAAAAGAGCAGGACGTGGCCCTGCTCACTAAGCAAAGCCTGGTGCAACAGGCCAACCTGCGCCAGCGCGAGGGGCAGCGCGACACCCTGTTGGTCGGCATGGGAATGCTGGCGTTGCTGCTGGGCATGGGCTATAACCGCTACCGGCTCAAGCAGCGCAGCAACCGGCTGCTGGAGGCGAAGCAGGAGGAGATTTTCTTCCAAAACAAGTTCCTGGAGCAAATATTAACCGAGAAGAATGGCTTGTTGGAAGAGAAGGAATGGATGCTCAAAGAGATTCACCACCGGGTTAAAAATAACCTGCAAATCATTGGTAGTCTGCTCCGCTCGCAGGCCACTTACCTGCGGGACGGGGCGGCCCGGGCCGCCGTGCGCGAAAGCCGCAACCGCGTCCACTCCATGGCGCTCATCCACCAGAAACTCTACCAGAGCAACCGCCTGACCGGCGTGCCAATGGACGCCTACATCCAGGAAATTGTGGACCATTTGCTGGCGTCCTTCGATTGCCCGGAAACCATTCGGGCCGAGCTAGCGGTGGCGGCCGTGGAGCTGGACGTGGCGCTGGCCGTGCCCGTGGGCCTGGTCTTGAACGAGGCCATCACCAATGCCCTCAAGTATGCGTTTCCTTCGGGCCAGGGCGGCACGCTCTTCGTTGCGTTTAGCAAGGTGCCGGCCAACCGCTTCCGGCTAACCGTGGGCGACGACGGTGTCGGATTCGCCCCTGATTTCGAGTCCACGCAGTACCGCACCCTGGGCTTGAGCCTCATCCAGGGGCTGAGCAAGCAGATAGACGGCCACTTACAAATAAAAGGCGACCAAGGCGTAACGATTACGCTGGAGTTTAGCCAAATGGCACTGCCGCCGCGCCACTAGCTGCTCGCCACCCCGGTTGGGCTCCCAACCGAGGTGCCGAGCATCCAAACTCACCGAAATAAGCCGTAGCATTCCGGGCTTCTCCAGAAAATTCGGAGGCATCGACAGCGGAGGAAATAAGCTCATTAAAATCTGTAAATTATTGTTGTTCAATTGAATAAATAAAATAATATGTTCGATAAATAGAGCCGGTTGGGGGAGTCAACTAGGTGGCATGGTTTTGCAACTTCGGGGTAGCAACCCCATGCGGGAATTCATTCCGATAGCTCCATGAAAGCCAGCCCTTCCCAAACCATTGTCTTCATCACCGGGGCCTTCGTCAGCAGCAGCTGCTGGGACGAATGGAAAACGTTTTTTGAAGACCAGGGCTACACCTGCCTGGTGCCGGCTTGGCCCTTCAAAGATGCGCCGGTGGAAACGCTGCGCAGCCGGCAGCCCGATGCCCGGGTGGCGTCCGTTCGGCTGGCGCAGCTGGAGGAGCATTTTGCCGCCATCGTGAAAAAGCTGCCCGAAAAGCCCATCCTGATTGGCCACTCCATGGGCGGGCTGCTGACCCAGCTGCTGCTGCAACGGGACTTGGCCGCGGCGGGGGTGGCGATTCACTCGGTGCCGCCGCAGGGGGTTATCACGTTCAAATGGTCGTTTTATCGCTCGGTGTGGGGGCCGTTGGGGTACTTCACGCCCGTGAGCGAGAGCTTTATGATGTCGTTCAAGCAGTGGCAGTACGCTTTTACCAACGGCATGGCGGCGGCCGAGCAGCGGACGGCTTACCGGGCGTTCGCCGTGCCCGAATCGAAGCGGGTATCGCGCGATGGCCTGACGGCGGCGGCCAAAATCGACTTCGAGCGGCCCCACGTGCCGTTGCTGTTTCTGGCGGGCAGCACCGACCACATCATCCCGGCCTCGCTGAATTATTCGAACTACCGGCGCTACCAGCACGCCAGCTCCGTGACGGCGTACCGGGAGCTGCCCGGCCGCAACCACTTTGTGCTGGGCCAAGCCGGCTGGCGCGAAGATGCGCTGTGCGTCCTCACCTGGCTCCACCAGCTGGCCAACGCGCCGGACGCGAGCAAGCCGGGGGCCCTGGCAGAGTCGGGCCGGTGAGGTGTAGTCATCCATTTTATTCCCATTACTCCTATGAAAACGTTCCGCTTTGCCACCTTGCTGGTGGCCGTGCTCCTGAGTGCCGTGGTGGCCTGCTCCGACAAAAAATCCGACCCGGGGGCCCCGTCCAAGACCTTCGTGCTGGTGCACGGAGCCTGGCAAGCGCCCTACGCGTGGCAGTTTGTGAAGCAGCGGTTGGAGCAGCAAAACCAGCGGGTGATTGTGGTGGAGCTGCCCGGCCATGGCTCCGACAACACGCCGCCCGCTACCCTCACCCTCGATGCCTACCGCGACAAGGTGGTGGCCGCCATCACGGCGCAGTCCGACAACGTGATTTTAGTGGGGCACAGCCTGGGGGGCATGGTGGTGACGGAAGTGGCCGAAAAAATTCCGGCCCGCATCGACAAGCTGGTGTACATCGGGGCCTTTCTGCCCGCCAACGGGCAGTCGCTGCTGGCGCTGGCTTCCACCGATAGCACCTCGCAGCTGGGGGCCGCGCTCGTGCCCTCGGCCGACCAGCTGACGCTGGGCATCCGGCCCGACCGCCTGGTGCCCGTCTTTATTCAGGACGGCAGCGACGCAACCAAAAAGCTGGTGACGGATAACTACCGCGCCGAGCCCGCCATCCCCTTCACCAACCCCGTGGCCCTGACGGCCGCCAATTTTGGCCGGGTCGACAAGTATTACGTGCACACCCTCCAGGACAACGCCGTGGGCCTGCGCCTGCAAAAGCGCATGGTCGCCGCGGCGGGCATCACCAAGACCTATTCGCTCACCAGCAGCCACTGCCCCTTCCTGTCCGTGCCCGACCAGGTAAGCGACGTGCTGCTGGGCCTGGCCCGTTAATCAGGACGAGGTAAGAGGGAAGGCATTGCCACTGGTAAAAGTTAATTGTCAAGGAGATGTACCAGCTCAAAATTATTGGCGCTACCGTGCGTCCCAGTCGCCAAGGGCCGTTTATCACCGACTGGGTTGCCGCGCAGGCGCGGGCGCAAAGCACTTTTGAAGTGGAGGTATTGGACCTCCAGGCCCTGAACCTGCCCCTGATGGACGAGCCCCACCACCCGGCGCTCCGGCAGTATACGCACGCACATACCAAGCGGTGGAGCGCCAAAATAGCCGAGGCCGATGCCTTTATTTTCGTAACGGCCGAATACAATTTCACCTACCCGGCGCCCTTGCAGAACGCCCTGGAATACCTGGTGCACGAATGGGGCTACAAAGCCGCCGGCATCGTGAGCTACGCCGGGGTGTCGGCCGGTACCCGGGCCTGGAACGCGCTGAAAAGCGACCTGCCTTCTTACCGGGTGGTGCCGCTGGTAGAAGCCGTCAACATCCCTTTTTTCACGCAGTTCATTCAAAATGGGCAGTTTATGCCCAACCAGGTAACGGCAGCGGCCATGGCCACGCTGCTCCAGGAACTGACCCGGTGGACCAAAGCCCTGCAAGTGCTCCGGCAAACGCAACCCGTGCCCACAGCTTAGCACAAGGCTTAGCCATCGCAGATGCCAATCCCAAAGTCACTTTCGCTGATTTTTTGCCATGAACACTCTGCAAGCCGTCACCATCACTTTTGCCCGCTTGGCCCTGGGCAGCACCCTGCTCTCGGCCGTGGCCGACCGGTTGGGCTGGTGGGGCGCGGCCGGGCAGCCGCACGTGGCCTGGGGCGACTGGGCGCACTTCGTGGCCTACACGGCGCAGGTCAATTCCTTCGCGCCGGCGGGGCTGGTGCCCGCGCTGGCCGTGGCCGCCACGGTAGCCGAAGCAGTGCTCGGCACCTGCCTGCTGCTGGGCTTGGGCACCCGGCTGGCGGCCCTGGGTGCGGGCGGATTGCTGCTGCTTTTCGCGCTGGCCATGACCCTCTCTTTTGGCCCAAAAGCACCTCTGGACTACTCGGTGTGGGCGGGCGCGGCGGCCTGCCTGCTGCTGGCGGCCGCGCCCGCCTACCCCTGGAGCCTCGACGCCCTGCGCGCGCCCGGCAAGGCGCGGCCGCAGTAAGCGCGCCGCACGGCTTTCACCCATTCACTTTTTCTCTTGCCTCAATCAACCCCCGCACCCCATGAACCCTTCCCCCATTACTGCTTCCGCCCGCGTCGTGCCCCAGGCCCGCATGAATCTGCTCGCGGTGGAGCCCAAGGCCTACAACTTTCTGTCGGTTCTCGACAACCACCTGGAGCGCTCCGCGCTGACGGCCGCCCACTGGGATTTGATTAAAGTGCGCACGTCGCAGCTCAACGGCTGCGCCTTCTGCATCCAGCATCACTACGACGAGGCGCTGGCCCACGGCGAAACCGAGCAGCGGCTGCGGGCCCTGCTGGCCTGGCGCGAGTCGCCCTACTTCACGGCCGAGGAGCGCGCTATTCTAGCTTTCACCGAAGAAGTAACGCTGCTCGTGCCCCACCACGTGGCCGACGCCACTTACGACGAGGCCGTGGCCCTGCTGGGCGAGCCCTACCTGGCCCAGGTGCTGCTGGCCGTGGTGGCCATGAACTCCTGGAACCGCCTGGGCATCGCGGCCCGCAAGCTACCGGCCTAGGTCCGGCCGGTCCCTACGCGCTTACCGGCTATTTCGCTGATTTCGTGCCGCCGCCCGGCCGCGCGGGATACCTCATTTTTTTCACTTTTCAGCCATGGAAAACCTTGTAAAGACAGCCGAAAAAGAAGCCATCAACCCCTGGCAATGGCAGGACAAGATGGGCTACGCGCAAGCCGTGCGAGTGCACGGCGACCAGCAGGTGCTCTACTGCGCGGGTCAGTGCGCGATGAACGCGGAAGGCCAACCCGTGCACGAGGGCGACATGCGCGCCCAAATCGGCCTGGCCCTGGACAACCTCGACGTCGTGCTGGCCCAGGCGGGCTTTGGGCTGGCCGATGTGGTCCGGCTCAACTACTACACGACCGACGTGGACCTGTTTTTTGCTCACTACGACGCCGTAACCAGCCGGCTGGCCCAGGCCGGGGCGCACGTTTCGTGCACGCTGCTCGGCATCACCCGGCTCGCCTTCCCACCGCTGCTGGTCGAAATCGAAGCCACGGCGGTGAGGTGAACGACGGGCCGTGGGCGCTCCGGCAGGCCACCGATGGCAGCAAAGAAATTCTTTGGCTGGTAGGCAGGGCCTCGCCTTTTCTTTTTCCCCAACCCCCTTTCCTCCCACGCTCATGAAACGCTCTTTTTTCCCGCGGCAAGGCAACAGCCGCGCCACCGCGCCCCAAACAGGTGCGCATCGCCCCAAAACTGCCTGGGCGGTGGGCGCCCTGGCGCTTGGCTTCGCGCTCAGCGCCCGGGCGCAGGACGGCAACGCGGGCGTGCAGTCGAAAACGGTTGCCTCGCCTATTCAGATGGTGGAAATGATGCACTCGGCCTTCGGGACGCACCACGCCCGCGCCGTGCACGCCAAAGGCATCATTCTGGAGGGCCGCTTTGTGCCGGCAGCCACGGCCAGCAGCCTGACCAAAGCCGCGCATTTGCAGGGCAAGCCGGTGCCCGTGCTGGTGCGGTTTTCGGACTTTACCGGCATTCCCGACATCCCGGACACGGTGGGGGCGTCGCGGCCGCGGGGCGTGGCCATCAAGTTTCAGCTGCCCGAAAACCAGTCGACGGACATCGTCATGCACAGCTTCAACGGCTTCCCGGTGGCTACCACCGACGAGTTTAAGGTGCTGCTGGAAGCCATCGGGGCCAGTGGCGGCGGCAATTCGGCCCCGCTGACGCAGTTCCTGGCCACTCACCCCATCGCCAAAACCTTCCTGACAACGCAGAAGCCGATGAGCACGAGCTGGGCGACGCTGGCCTTTTTCGGAGTGAATTCGTTCCGGTTCACCAACCAGGCCGGGCAGTCGCATTTTGTGCGCTACCAGCTGATTCCGGAGGCCGGCGAGCAGTCCCTTACCAAAGCCCAGGTGGCCACGGCCGACCCCAACTACCTGCAAACGGAAATCAGGCAGCGCGTGGCCGCCAAGCCGATTACCTTCAAGCTCTACGCCCAGGTGGCGGAGAAGGGCGACGCGATTGAAAACCCGTCCATCGCCTGGCCCGACGCGCGCCAGCGGGTGCTACTGGGCACGCTGACCATCAGCAAGATGGCCCCGAACACGGTGGCCGAAGACAAGGCCCTGTTCTTCAACCCCAACAACGTGCACGAGGGCATCAGCCTGGCCGACCCCATGCTGGTGGACCGCGCCCGCGCCTACCCGGTTTCGGTAGGGGAGCGGCAATAAGGGCCGGCGACCCGCCTTCCCCATGCTACCGCTATCGGAGGCCCTTGGCTCGTCGGACCGGCCAGCGGCGCTGCTGTGCACAATACAAACGCGACTGGAGCAACTGCGTCAGGAAGAGCTGAACCGCTACTGTAAGCACGCCTCGGCCGCCGAAAGCCAACTGCTCGACGAGGCCACCCGCTCGCTGCTGCAACACGTGCTGGCGCAACACCTGCGCGCCCTGGAAGCCGCCCAGCAGCGCGACGCGGCCGAACCGTTGTGCGCGCTGCTGGGGGCCGTTTTTGGCCTCAGCGCCTAGCCCGTGGCCAGGCTTCGGCCAAAAGGGTGGCTACTCAACCGGGCTTTTGTCCAAGTCATCTTTTTCATATCCTTCTCCCATTCTCAACGCTGAAACTCATGGACCCCATCACGCTCGTACCCAACAACAGCCTGCTGACCGCCACACCCGAAGAAGGCCGCCAGCTGGCCGTGCACATGAGCCGGCTCATTGTGAAAGCCACCCAGCCCGATGCCCAGCGCCGCGAGCAGCTGCGCGAGGTATACGCCAACGACGCCGCCATGCTGCTGGCCGTGACGCACACGGTGGCGCTTGAGTTTGCCACCATTGCCGCTGCCAATGACTACTGGCGAAAGTAATCCAAGGCTGCGGCCTTCGCTGGACTACTACGCTGGCAGTGGTTTCAGCGCATCGATTCGGCGCTGGATTATGGATACGTCAACGAGCCCTCGCCGCACACCAAATTACCGGCAATTGGGGCCCCGCTTTAATGAGTGCTGAAGCCGCTGCCTCTTTTACTACCGCCGGAAAATGATGCCAGTTTCCACGGGCTGCAATGCACCGTTTGGCACAGCAGGCGCAAACGGGCAGCTTTCTTACCGTGCAGGCACGGAGTGCATCCCGTTTTTCACCGCTTTCTATCCACCCCCGCTCATGAACTGGTTCGCTAAAACATTCTCCAGCAGCGTTGGGCGCAAGCTGACAATGGGGCTTACGGGCTTGTTTCTCTGCTCGTTTCTGCTCGTGCATTTGTCCATCAACCTGCTCATGCTGCGCCACGACGGCGGCGACACGTTCAACGTGTGGGCGGAGTTCATGGCGACCAATCCGCTCATCCGGGCCATGGAGGTGGTGCTGATGCTGGCGCTGCTCGGACACACCTACCAGGGGCTGAGCTTGGCCCTCCGCAACCGGAAGGCGCGGGGCCCCGTGGCGTACGTTGTCAACCACCCCGAGCAGAATTCCCGTTGGGCGTCACGCAACATGGCCCTGTTGGGCACGCTGCTGCTGATTTTTCTGGGCGTGCACCTGATGAACTTCTGGATGCGCTCCCGCTTTGGCATCCTGGGCGGGCTGGCCGACGTGCACATTCCCGAGGTCACGCACCCGGTGAAGGACTTGTATTCGCTGTCAGCGGCGTCGTTCAAAATTTCATGGTACGTGACCTTATACGTGCTGGCGCAGCTGGCCCTGGCCTACCACCTGTGGCACGGCTTCCGCAGCGGCTTCCAAACCCTGGGACTCAACCACCGCAAATACAACCCGACCATTTACGGTACAGGCTACGCTTTCGCGGTGGCCGTGCCGGCACTATTCGCCCTGATTCCGCTGGTCATGTTTTTTGATTCAACCCACCAGCCGCGGCCGGCAACCCGCCAGCTCATCAATCATTCGCTGAAGGCCAAAGTGCCGGTCCAGCCGCCGCAAGCAGTTCAGTAGTGCCCCGCCTTATCTCCCTTCAATCAATAGCCAGCGTCATGTCGCAACTAACCGAATCATTGCTAAACGTTCCACGAACCAACAAGCCGCGGGTGGTCGTCATTGGAGGCGGTTTTGGGGCCGTAAATTTCGTGCAGCACCTGCCGGGCCATGATTTCCAAATCGTCATGCTCAGCAAGCAGAACTACCACGGCTTCTGGCCCCTGCTCTACCAGGTGGCCACGGCCAGCGTGGAGCCCGAGTCCATTGCCGAGCCCATCCGCAAGCTGTTCTGGCGCCACGCGGACTTTCACTTCCGGGCCCTGCTCGTGACCAGCGTTGACGCGTCCGCCAAGACGGTAACGACCCCGCTCGGTGCGGTGCCCTACGATTACCTGGTCATCGCCACGGGTACTCAGTCGAACTACTTTGGCAACGAGCAAATCCGGCAGTATTCCTTTAACCTCAAAGACCTCGGCGACGCGGTGAACCTGCGCAGCCAGCTGCTGCAAAGCTTCGAGGAAGCGAACGTGGCCCAACTGCCGGCCCGGCGCCGCGCCTTGCTCAACATTGTCATTGCGGGCGCCGGCCCCACGGGCGTGGAACTGGCGGGCTCTCTGTCCGACATGCGCCGCCATGTGCTGCCCTGCGATTACCCGGGGCTGGATTTCCGGGACATGAACATCTACCTCATCGATACGGCCCCGCGCGTGCTGCACCGGTTTTCTCAGGAGGCCAGCCGGCAAGCCCGGCAGGACCTGGAGGAGTTGGGCGTCATCGTCAAACTGGAGGAAATGGTTACCTCCTACGACGGGCAGACCGTAACCCTGCAAAGCGGTGAGCAAATTGCCTCGCAGACGCTGGTGTGGGCGGCCGGGGTGACGGGCGCCCTGCTGGAAGGAATGCCGGCCAGCGCG
This sequence comes from uncultured Hymenobacter sp., assembly GCA_964242365.1. Lineage (GTDB taxonomy): Bacteria > Bacteroidota > Bacteroidia > Cytophagales > Hymenobacteraceae > Hymenobacter. The sequence goes on from CAXTCS010000070.1 coordinate 12,887, forward strand.
CAGGAGCGGGGCCGCTACCTCGTCAATCAATTTAGCCAAGTGCGCGGGCACGAAGACATTTTTGCCATTGGCGATATCGCCCTGATGAAGGAAACCCACTGGGCCAACGGGCACCCCCAACTGGCGCAACCGGCTATTCAGCAGGGGCGCCACTTGGCGAAAAACTTCCGGCGCCTGCTCCGGGGCGATGCCTTCGTCCCCTTTGTGTATTTCAACAAAGGCGACCTGGCGGTCATCGGGCGCAGTCGAGCCGTGGCCGATTTGCCGGGTGGCGTGCACTTGAGCGGTTTTATTGCCTGGATGACGTGGCTGTTCGTCCACCTCTTTTTCCTAATTGGGTTTCGCAACAAGATGGTGGTGCTCGTCAACTGGCTCTACCAGTTGGTTACGTTCCAGCGGGGCACCCGCATCACCATCTTGCCCCTGCGCCGGCCCACGGTCAAGTTGGAGCATCAGGAAGCGGTGGCCGGAGGCTGAAAGCCGCATGTAGCTTGATGAATGGAAAGTTAAAGACCTCCTGACGGACGGATAATCAGATAGTGATTTTGCCGTCCTGCAGCGTAAGCTTGCCCATTTGTTCGAGCTGCTTCACGGTGCGAATGACGGTTTCGACCCGCAGCCCGGTGAGGTCGCCCAGTTCCTGCCGGGTGAGGGTTACTTGGTAGGCGGGCGGGCTGCCCGCCTGGCGTTTGAAGTAGGTGAGCAGGGTGAGCAGCTGGTGGTCGGCACTGTAGCTCGACATTTCCTTGGCCTGCATCGACTTGTATTGCAGCCGCCGCGAGAGGGTGGTCAGGAAACGCTGGTGAATGTCAAAATGTGTTCGCAGCAGTTCAATTAAGGCCGCGTGCGGCAGCTTGTACACGGCCGCCGGCTGGCTGGCCACGGCCGAAGATGGGTAGGGAAACTGCCCGAAGAGCGGGGGCTCGCCCAGGCTCTGGCCGGCCTGGAAAATGCCCTGAATGAAGTCGGAGCCGTCTTCGATGCGATTTATCATGCGCAATTCGCCGCGGATAATCTGGTAGTAGAACTCGGCGGGCTCGCCCTCGGCAAAGAGCACGTCGCCTTTGCGCAACGTTTTTTGAGTGGCCCCGAACTGGTCCAGGATTTCGGCTTCTATCATGTTTTTAGGGCAGGGAGCGGCCACAAATTTCGCCCATCTGATGGAAAACAGGCCAGCGCGACTGATTTTTCTAGCGCTGAAGCGTGAAATCAGTACGCGCCAAAATAGTTGGGCGGCTATGCGCCAAGTCATAAACACGGGGTGGATAGGCCGGCAACATTTGCTTCGTCAACGGCCACCCGGTGAAGGCCAATCTAAGTTCAACTATTAATGAATTCATCATCAAATAAATAGCTCATGCACGCTCCCATGCAAACCGGCAGCCTTTTGAACGGCAGCCACGCCCCCCTAGGCGAACAGAAAGGCCACGTTCTGCTCAACAAAGAAGGCCAGCGCATCATCTACAAAACCTTCCTGCCCGGTGAAACCATGCCCACCCATCACCATGCAGCCGGCGACGTGCTGGTGGTGGTGTTGGCCGGCCAACTGGCTATCACCCAGGAAGACACCACGGTGGAAGTGCAGGCCGGCGACTACGTGATTTTTCCGGCCGGCGCGCCCCACTCCCTGGCCTGCCAGCAGGCTGCCCGCATCCTGATTTACCGCTAGTAAATAACTGGCAACCAGCTGATTTTTCTGATTTAAGTATGAAAAAGCTGCATCTCAGACGCCTTGGGAGGTACGGACTGCTCGGCGCAGGGCTGCTGGGGTGGCCGGGCCAGGCACTGGCTCAAACCCAAGCCGCCCCCGCCGAAGGGCCCATGTTCACGCAGCCGGCAGTGCTCGGAATGCTGGCGCTGCTGCTCGTGATTGTGATGGGGGCCGTGGTCGTGCTCGTGGCCCGCGTTGCCGCGCTGGTGCGCAGCACGCAGGAGCCGAGTACCGAGAACGTGGCCGGGCGCTTCGATGAAACGGTCACCAACCTTACGCCCGCGCAGCTCGCGGCCATCGTGGCTCGGCGCGAGGCCCGACAGTGCCAGCTCAGCGGCACCGAGCTGGGCGGCATGGCTCCGGTGCGCGACGTGCAGGGCCTGGTGCAGCACGTTGACATCGACGTGCATTCGCCGTGGTTTCACGAGAAGCGCCGGCCCGCCATTTTCCCCGACCTCGACCCGCAGCTTACGGCGCTGGTGTCGGCCTATTTGCTCTGCGCGGCGTTTTGGCTGGTGCTGGGCACCTCGGTGGGCTGGTACGCGGGGGTGAAGTTCGTGAGCCCGGACCTCGACCACACGGCGGCGCTCTCGTTTGGGCGGCTGCGGCCGGTGCACACCAACATGGTGTTCTGGGGCTGGTCGTCGCTGGCCATGCTCGGGCTGGGGCACTTCGTGGTGCCGCGCACCAACAACGTGCCCCTGCACAGCCTGCGCTGGGGCTGGTGGGCCCTGGGGCTGATTAACGCCAGCGTGATGTTGGGCACGGCCTGCCTGCTGGCTGGCATCAATAACGGCGGTGGCGAGTACCGCGAGTACATCTGGCCGGCCATGCTGCCGTTCGCTTTGGGCGTGCTGCTGTGCTTCGGCAACTTCTACCAAACCGTGGCCCACCGCACCACCGAGGAGTTCTACATCTCGAACTGGTACATCCTGGCCGCCACCGTTTGGGGCGTGGTGCTGACGGTGATTGGCTACCTGCCCTTCTACCAGAACGGGATGGGCGAAACCATCATCCAGGGCTACTACATGCACATGGGCGTGGGCATGTGGTTCATGACCTTCACGCTGGGGCTGATGTACTACTTCCTGCCCATGTCGCTCAACAAGCCCATCTATTCCTACTCGCTGGGGGTGCTGGCCTTCTGGACGCAACTGCTGTTCTACACGATGATTGGCACGCACCACTACATTTTCAGCCCCCTGCCGTGGTGGCTGCAAACCGTGGCCATCGTCTTCAGCGTGGGCATGATTATTCCGGTGCTGGCCGGCACCATCAACTTTTTGATGACCTTCCGCGGGGGCCGCAAACGGGTGGGCGACTCGTATTCGCTGCCCTTCCTGCTGATGGGCGTACTGTTCTACTTCGTGGGCTCGTTCCAGGGCTCGTTGCAGGCGCTGCGCTACACCAACCTGGTGTGGCACTTCACCGATTTCAACGTGGCCCATTCGCACCTCACCATGTACGGCATCATCGCCTTCATGCTCTGGGGTTGCACCTACACGCTGGCCCCGAAGCTGCGCGGGCGCGAGCCCCGACAGGGCCTGGTGGGGGTACATTTCTGGTTCGCCCTGCTCGGCCTGCTGGGCTACGCCATGGCCCTGATGATTGGCGGCACGCTCAAAGGACTGAGCTGGATGGCCGGCGAGCCCTTCATTAAATCAGTGGTGCTGATGGCTCCTTACTGGCTGTGGCGGGCCATTGGCGGCACGTTCATGCTGCTGGCCCACTTCGTCTATTTCTATAACCTGGTGGACATGCTGCTGCTCGGCGAAAAGCCGGCCGCGCCCGTTGCCGCCCCCATTCCGCACCCCGATGAACTCCTGGAGTCCGTATAAAAGCCACCGCCTGTTCGTGGGCACGGTCTTCCTGGGGTTTCTGGGACTGAGCACGCTCATTGCCGTGCAGCCCGCCGCCCGCATCCAGGAAGACAACGCCCCGCTGCCCACCGCCGTGGCCCTGACCGACAAGCAGCAGGCGGGCCTGCGCGTGTTCGTCGGCGAGGGCTGCGTGGCCTGCCACACCCAGCAGGTGCGCAACATCGACATGGACAAAATGTGGGGCGGGCGCCCCGGCCTGCCGGCCGACTACGCCTGGCGGCAGCGCCTGGACGCGTGGCGGGCCACGCCGTCCACGCTCGGCTCGGAGCGCACCGGCCCCGACCTTACCGAAGTAGGCGAACGGCAACCCAGCGACCTGTGGCACCTGTTGCACCTCTACCAGCCGCGCAGCGTAGTGCGCGAGTCCATTATGCCCGCCTTTCCGTGGCTGTTTCGCGACAGCGTGGCCGGCACGCCTGCCGGATTGGCGCTGCGCATTCCGACCGCGTTCCGGGAGCCGGGCCACCCCGTCATCGTGCCCACGCGGCGCGCCCAGCAGCTGGTGGCCTACCTGCTGTCGCTCAAGCAAGCGGAACTGCCGACCGCGGAGCAGCCGGCCTTTTTGGCCCTCTCACCGCCCAAGCCGGTAGCAACGGCCGGCCCCGCGCCAGCCGCCGGAGCCGCGCCTGCGCTGGACGGGGCCGCGCTCTACTCCACCAATTGCCAACCCTGCCACCAAGCCAATGGCGAAGGGCTGAAAGGCGCCTTCCCGCCGCTGAAAGGCAGCCCGGTGGTCAACAACCGGGATGCTACGCTAATGGTCAACATCGTGCTGCAAGGCTACAACCCGCGCCCCGAGTACGCCGTGATGCCGCCCTTCGCCGCCAAGCTCACCGACGCGGAAATCGCGGCCATTATTACGCACGAGCGCAGTGCCTGGGGCAATACGGGCGCGCCCGTCGCTGCCGAGTTCGTGCAACAGCTCCGCGCACTGGTGAAACCCACTCCAGTGCTTCAATAACCCAATTTCATTCCATGAAAAAGCTTTTGAATTTCTTGTTGCTGCTGCGGACCTTGCCGGCGTTGGCCTGCCCCGTCTGCGAGAAAAACCAGCCCAAAGGCTTTGCGGGCATCACCCACGGCGTGGGGCCGCAAAGCCCGTTCGACTACGTGATGCTGTACGGTTCGATTGCCATTGTTGTCGTCACGTTCGCGCTGTTTTTCCGCTACCTCGTCCGGCCCAACCACCACCGCGACTTGGTCCGGCGGCAGCAGTATTCTTCCTTCTTCTAATCCCCGCCATGCCTACTCCCCATGCCGACGACCAGCAGGTGCTGCTGTTTCTCGACGACAACCCCGTGCCGTTTGCCCGCTACGCGCCCCCGGTGAAACTCGACCTCGACACCACGCGCCTCGTGGATGGCCCCCACGAGCTGCGGGTGGTGGCCCGCTCCTCCAGCGGGCAGGAAGGCGTGCAACGCATTCCCTTTGTGGTGCGCAACGGCCCGGCCATCACCGTGCTGGGCCTGAGCCCGGACGACATCGTGTCGGAAATGGTGCCGCTGACGGTGACGGCCTACGGCAGCGAGCGGACTGACTCGTTCGTCATCAAGGCCTCGGAAACGCCCCAAGGCATTCCGGCCTGGGTCTGGGCCGGCATCATTGCTTTTCTGGGCTGGGGGGCCTACTATTTGTTCACCGCGCTGTCGATTCCCAAGATTTAGCTCGGCATCTCGCCTAGAGTGTGAGGACAATTACCTTTGCTGAAAAGAATGAGAAAATTCGTTCATCGCTATGCGGTTACAGACCGGCAGTGGGCCGTGATGGCCCCGTTGCTGTCAGGCAAAGCCACTGACTGCGGCGTTACGGCCCAGGACAACCGCTTGTTTTTCAATGCGGTGCTCTGGATTTTGCGCACCGGGGCACCGTGGGCCGATTTGCCCGAGCGCTTCGGCAAATTCAATTCCGTCTGCCGCCGCTTCCGCCGCCTGGCCCAAAAAGGGGTATGGGGGGCCGTGTTCGAAGCGTTGAAAGAACCGGACCTGGACTGGGTCATGCCCGATTCGACCATCCTGCGGGCCCACCAACACGCGGCGGGCCAAAAAAAAGCGACCCGGTAACCGAGTGCCTGGGCCGCAGCCGGGGCGGCATGAGTACCAAAATCCACGCCTGTACCGACGCGCTGGGTAACGCTGTGCGGCTCGTAGCTACAGGTGGGCAGGCCGGGGATTGTCCGCAGGCCATCGGCCTGCTCGAGGGCCTCTCGCCAGGCCAGGTTATCGCCGACACGAGCTACGATAGCGACGAAAACCGGGCGTACTGCGCTAAAAACAGTATTGATGTCGTCATCCCCAACCGACCCAACCGCACCGAGCCCGCCCCCTTTGACGAGGAACAATACGAAGACCGCAACAAAATCGAGCGGTTTTTCAACCGCATGAAGCGTTACCGCCGCCTGGCCACCCGCTACGAAAAAACCATTGTTTCTTTCCTTGGATTCTGGCATATAGCCGCAGCTTTGGATTGGTTACGCTAAATGTCCTCACGCCCTAGCC